>NZ_JARWQD010000106.1 GCF_029869545.1 Nocardia wallacei
GGTTTGGGGCGGGCGCCGGCCCCCGGGGCCGGCCGGGGGGCGCCGCGCGGGGGCGGGGGGGGGGGGGCGGGGCCGCAACCTGTCCGCCCCGGCGCGGGGGGCCGCGCGCCCCGCGGGGGGGGGCCGTGCGCTGGGTGTGCACGAGCAGCGTCGACGAGCCGACCGTGACGATCCGGTCGTGACTGTCGCGCAGGGTCGTCGCCATCGAGACGATGTCGTAGTCGCGGTAGTGCCGGAACGACTCGAAATGCACATCGCAGCTCACCCGGTCCCCGGCCAGCAGCGGGCGGGTGATGTCGAGGGTGCGGTCGGCGTGCAGGATGCGGCCGCTGTGGAAGCCGGGCACCATGGCGGCGAGGGTCTCCTCCTCGGCCCGCATCCACACCATGGTCGGAAAGGTCGGCGGCGCCACCAGCGCACCGAATCCGCGCGCGGCGGCCGCGGCGGCGTCGAGGTGGATGCGGTCGCAGTTGCCGACGGCGCGGGCGTAGTCGCGGATGCGCTCGGCCGCCACGGCGAAGTCGTTGCGCGATCGCAGTCGTTCATGCGACGCCACGTGCGGGACGTCGACGGATACGCTTCCCATGGTGCTCCTTTGCAGCGAATCCGGCCGAGCCGTTCCGGCGGGTTTCTTCCGAGGGGACAACCATTGTTTTCCCACCCCGCCCGCGCCCGACCCACCAGCGCCGACGATCTGGAGAATTCACCGGGTTCGCGCCCCTCACGTTGTGAACCCCCCACCCCGGCCAACCCACATTCCCGCACGGCGCCTGGGGATTACCGCGTGGGCCCGCGGTGGGGAGGACACCGGTGAGCGGGGCGGGGACAGCGGGGTGTCCTGGCGAGATGACCTGTGGATGAGTCGCGAATTCTGTGGATAACCAGGGGTTTTCGGGGTCCGGGCACCGCACGCGGCGCCGATACTTGCGGGCATGACCATATTTCGGCCGCGTGGGCCGATGTTGCATCCGCGGGTGGCGGTGCTGCGGCGGCCCTCGGGCGCGGTGCAGCTGGGGTGGGATCCCGAGCGCGCGGTGGTGGTGGATCCACCCGGAGTCGGCGCCGAACTCGTCGCCGAATTCCTGAAGCTGCTGGACGGTCTGCGCAGCCATCCGCAGATCATCTGGCAGGCAAGCCGATTCGGGATGGCGGCGGGCGACGCCCTGCACCTGCTCGCCGAGATCGACCGCGCCGGATTCCTGATCCGGCCGCAGTCGAGCCCGGGGCGGGTCCGCTCGGTGCACGTACACGGCCGCGGCCCGCTGTCGGAGGCGGTCGCCGCCGGGGTGCGCCGACTCGGGCTGCGCCCCAGCCGTTCCCGCGACGCCGACCCGCCGGGCACCGGCCCGACCGCGGATGTGGTGGTGCTCGCCGATGCGCTGGTGCCCGAACCCCACCTGGTGAATGATCTGGTGCTGCGGCGGATTCCGCACCTGCAGCTGCGCATCCGCGACGGCCGCGGCGTGGTCGGGCCGCTGGTGCTGCCCGGCGGGACGAGCTGCCTGCGCTGCGCCGACCTCACCCGCCGCGAACTCGACGCCGACTGGCCGCATCTCGCGGCGCAGCTGCTCGGCCGGATCGGCTACGGCTCACCCGCGATGATCGCCGCCACCGCGGCCCTGGCCCTGCGCGACCTCGAGATCGTCATCGCCGGAACTCCCGATCCCCCGCCCCAAACCCTGGACACCACACTGGAGCTGGACACCGAAACCCACCGCATCCACCGCCGCAGCTGGCCCGCGCACGCCGCCTGCGGCTGCCGGGCCGTCCTGACCGCCCCACCGCGCGGGATGCGGGAAAAGTCGAGAGATTGATACGTCCAGTCCGCTGGATGTGACCGATACCACCACTCTGTGAGACCTATAAGTTCACCCGATTCCCATGGCACATCACATGGTCCGTCGGCCATGATGAGTAGGTGTCTGAGATTGTGCGCCGTCGCTCGTCCCGCAATGCCAAGCTGGCCAAGATCCCGCTCGGTATCGCCGGTCGCGCGGCCGTGGGATTCGGTCGCAAGCTGGCGGGGGGCGACAGGGGCGAGATCAACGCCGAACTGAATCAGAAGGCCGCCGAGCAGCTGTTCGCGGTGCTGGGCGAGCTCAAGGGCGGCGCCATGAAATTCGGGCAGGCGCTGTCGGTGATGGAGGCCGCGGTCCCGGAGGAATTCGGCGAGCACTACCGCGAGGCACTGACGAAACTGCAGGCCGCCGCCCCGCCGCTGCCCGCCCCGGCCGTGCATCGGGTGCTGGATCAGCAGCTGGGCACGGGCTGGCGCAAGCGGTTCGACTCCTTCGACGACGAGCCGACCGCCTCGGCCAGCATCGGCCAGGTGCACAAGGCCGTGTGGTCCGACGGGCGCACCGTCGCGGTGAAGGTGCAGTATCCGGGCGCCGACGAGGCGCTGCGCGCGGACCTCAAGACACTGAACCGGATGGCCGGGATGATCGGCGCGGTCATTCCCGGCGCGGACGTGAAGCCCATCCTCGCCGAGATCACCGAGCGCACCGAGGAGGAGCTCGACTACCGCACCGAGGCCGCCAACCAGCGGGCCTTCGCCAAGGGTTTCGACGGCCACCCGCGTTTCCTGGTGCCGAAGGTGGTGGCCGGGGCGCCCAAGGTGATCGTCACCGAATGGCTGGACGGCACACCGGTTTCCGCGATCATCAAGCGCGGCGAGGACGATCCGGCGGGCACCGCCGTCCTCCGCAACCAGGTCGCCGAGCTGATGGGCGAGTTCCACTTCTCCTCCCCCGCGATCGTCGGCAAGCTGCACGCGGACCCGCATCCGGGCAACTTCATGGTGCTGCCCGACGGCCGCCTGGCGGTCATCGACTTCGGCGCCTGCGCGCCGCTGCCCAACGGCTTCCGGCCCATTCTCGGGCAGATGGTGGCGCTGGCGGTCGAGGAGCGGTTCGAGGAGCTGACCGACCTGATGTACACCAACGGCTTCGTCATCCCGGGCCGCAAGGTGTCCCATCAGGAGATCGCCGACTACCTGCGGCCGTTCACCGATCCGATCCAGACCGAGTCGTTCCACTTCACCCGCAAGTGGATGCAGCGGGTCGCGGGGAAGGCCACCGATGTCAGCCGACCGGAGCTGAAAACCGGTATGGCCCTGCAGCTTCCGCCCGAAGACATCATGGTCTTCCGGGTGCTGATGGGTTCCATCGGCATCTGCGCGCAGCTCGACGCCGAGGTCCCGTTCATGAAGCTGATGCACGACTGGGTTCCCGGCTACGCCGAATACCGTACCGCCAGCTGATATTCCGGCGCCGGGCGGCGAACAGCAGGTGGACGGCGATGCCGACGAGCGCCGCCATCGTGACCCCGCTGCCGAGCAGCAGCCGCAGATCGGTCGGAAAGCCCCGGTACAGCGCCGGGGTCAGGATCGGCAGCAGACCGGCCGTCAAAGCCGCTGTGGCCGTCACGAGTTCGGCGTCCGAACCCAGATCGACCCGCTCGAACATGCCGATGCCCGCGGTGACGATCATCGCGAAGGCGATCGCCGCGGTGCCGCCGATCACCGGTCCCGGCAGGGAATTCACGATCCGGCCGATCGGCGCGGCGAAGGCGATCACCACCAGGAGCGCGCCGGTGGCCGCGGTGACGTACCGGCTGCGCACGCCGGTGAGCCGGATCAGCCCGATGTTCTCCCCGCTGGTGACCATCGACGGCCCGCCGAACAACCCCGACAGCAGCGAGGTCACCGCATCGCCGCGGATGGTGCGCCCGACGGTGGCACCGGTATCGATCTCCTTGCCGACCACCTTGGCGTTCAGCACGGTCTGACCGGTCGCCTCGGCCATCGAGCCGATTCCGAAGACCAGCAAGGGAATCGACGCCAGCAGATCGAAATGCGGTGTGCCGAACAGGAACGGCTGCGGCGCCTGCACCAGCGCCGAACCCGGCTGCAGGTGGAACTGGCCCAGCGCGGCCGCGACGAGAGTACCCACGGCCATGCCGATCAGCACCGACAGCCGCCGCCAGCCGGGGGGCAGCACCCGGTGCGCCAGCACGGTCGCGGCCACGGTGACCGCGGCCAGTGTCACCGCCGTCCGGGTGGGCTGGTCGCCGGGGCCGGTGATCAGCCCGCCCGCCACCTTCACCAGGTTCACGCCGATCACCACGATCATGCTCGCGATCACCACCGTCGGCAGCCGGGTCACCAGGCGCCGCGCCACCGGGACCAGGACGATCCCGGCGACCGCGGTGATGAGCACGGCGCCGCTGGCCGTGGCACCGCCGGATTCCTGGGCGATCTGGATGAACAGCACCACCGCCGCCCCGCCCGGCAGCATCACGAACGGCAGGCCCGCACCGAGCGACAATCGTCCCGACGACTGCAGAATCGTGCCGATTCCGCTGAAAAGCAGAGCGGCGCACAGCAATGCGCGCGTGTCTCCGTCGTCGAGATGCAGACTGCGCCCGATCAGCAGCACCGAGGCGATCGGAGTCGCCACCATCACCAGCAGGTGCTGCACCGCGGCGGCGAGCAACCGGCCTACCGGCGGCACCTCGTCGACCGGAGCTACCGCAGCCATGGGATCTCGTCGGCCGCATAGCGATACGCGCGGAAGACGGCGTTGGACAGGCCCGGGAAGATCGCCGCGGTGTCCGGGTCCGGGTATGTGGTGAAGGAGGGCACCACGTACTCCCAGCAGATGCGACCGTCCGCGGTCACCTCGAAGATGCGGCCGAACGCGGCCTCGGTGATCAGCGTGTTGCCGTTGGGCAGCCGCTGGGCTCCGCCCATGAACGGGGTGAAGAATGCCTCGCGCGGGGAGTCCTGGTAGGTCCAGCCGAGTTCGCCTGTGTCGGCGTCGATTTCGATGACCCGGCTGTAGGTGACCGATTCGCCGGTGCGGAAGGTGCCGTTGTCGAACACCAGCAGCCTGCCGTCGCCGGCCGGGGTCGCGTGATGCTGCTGGGCGACGGTCGAGCGGTCGGCCAGGACGGTGTAATCCCCTGTGCGCCTGTCGATCCGGATCACCGCCGAGACGCTGCGCAGGCTCGCCACCACCGTGTTCTCGTCGAGCGGATGGACGCTGTTGATCAGCGGCCAGTGCTCGCGCCAGTAGTGGGGCTGCAGGCCGAATTCGGCGGGATCCAGGTGCTCGAACGCCTTCCACTCCCACCGCCGCGTCCCGTCGGCGGCGACCTCCCGGATCACATCCGCCCAGACCACGCCGTCGGCCTCGGTGCCCGCGACCCCGCCCTCGATCCGCGCGGCGGCGGCGCCGGTCAACGGCTCCACGGCGGTGTAGAGGATGCGGCCGTCGTCGTAGTGGTGCGCGTCGTGATGCTGGTAGTCGTCGCGAAACTCGGTGAGCAGCGCGCCGTCCGGGCCGTACTTGCCCATGGAACCGCCGCTGTACTTGCGCCACATCGCGAACAGCGGCGGAATCGACAGCGTCGCACCGTTGTAGGCCAGGACGCCGCCGGGCAGCAGCCGCGCGTGCCGCCCCGGGCGATGCGGCAGGTGCCAGCGATGCGCCGGTTCGCCCTTCGGATCCACCAGATCGACCACGCCCCGCCCGGCCAGCGGCGCGTACAGGGTGTAACCGGGCCACGACAGCTCCGGATCGATACCGATCAGCCCGGTCCCCCGGCGCTTGAGCGTGTTCTGTTCCACCGCACCTCCTGAAAATGTAGCTTCGCTGAATATTCAGTACGGTAGGACGAGGGTGAAGACTTGCGATCACCGTGATGTAAAAACTGTGCTGCGTCGGCGCGGAACCGACAATGAAGCCCGAAACCGTTGAGAGGCTGGGTGAGTGCACGCGAAGGGTGAGGACGGAAGCCGGTTGAGTCTCGCCGATGTGGTGCACAATCGGCGGCTGGCGGCGCGTCTGACGCTGGCGCAGCTGGCCGAGCGGACCGCGCTGTCGCCGTCGTTCCTCAGCCAGTTCGAGAACGGCCGCACCAACTCCAGCCTGCGCTCGCTGCAGCGGATCGCCGATGCGCTCGGGACCACCGCCACCGAACTGCTGGCCGAGGCCGATCCGGAGCCGCGCGCCGCGGTGGTGCGGGCGGGCGCGCAACCGGTCCTGCCGCAGGCCGATCCGGGCGACGACGGCTCGGTGCGATCACTGGTGCAGGGCCGCCGGGATCTGCGCGCCCTGGAGTTCACCGGCGGCACCGGCCGCGGCGAGCGCGAGTTCGCCCACGACAACGACGAATTGATCTACGTGGTGCGAGGAACGATCACCGTGGCCGCCGACGGTTCCGAGATCGAACTCGCCACCGGCGACACCTACTACTGCGCGGCCGGAACGAAACACCGCTGGTGGGCCCACACCGACGACACCATCACCCTGCTCCTCGCCGTAGCCGACGGCCTCATAGTCCGCCACCCCCCACACCGCCCCCGCTGACCCCACCACCCGATTCCGGCCAAAAGCACGCCGGAAACAGAGAAGGTGCGACTCGCGCGCCACTCACAGATCCCACATGGCCCGCATAGGGCAAGCCCGCACCTCACAGATCCCACATGGCCCCGCATAGGGCAAGCCCGCACCTCACAGATCCCACATGGCCCCGCATAGGGCAAGCCCGCACCTCACAGATCCCACTTGGCCCGCATAGGGCAAGCCCCGCACCTCTGACAGAGATGCGGGGCTTGCTCGTGCTCGCTGGGGTGCCGGGCACTCATGCCACGGCCACCTTGCGCGGGCGGCCGCGGGGCCGCTTGCGGGCGATCACGACACCCTGGTCGAAGATCTCGCCACCCCAAACTCCCCAGGGCTCACGGCGATCCAGTGCCGCGGCCAGGCAGCCCTTGCGGATCGGGCAGCTGGCGCACAGGGCCTTCGCCTCCTCCAGCTGCGCCGGGTTCTCGGCGAACCACAGGTCGGGGTTGCCGACCCGGCAGGGCAGGTTGAGCGTGACTCCCCGGGTGCGGGAAGTCGGGGCCACGGTAGCGCGGCATGTCACGCGAGGAACGGTCGCGGTAGACACGTCGTCTCTCCTTCAGCTCGTGCAGCGGTCGTTTCGTTGTCTTCCGCGAAACCGGTGCCGGTGGCTGGAGAGCCGGTAAAACTATGGCCACGGTTTCGCTTCGGGCGATCCGTGGCCAGGAGGCTTAGGGGAGGTGATCCCTACCTATGTCGACTTCGGTGTCGATCCCTGAACACGGACGCTGGGTTGGTGCGGCGGAGGCGGACTGCCTGGTTGCCGACCGGCTTGTTGTCGGCGACGTAGGCATTGGCGGATGCGTCGGCAAAGGCCAGATGCCAGCCCCACTCGGGCTTGTCCGTCATGATCGGCGCGAACGCATGCGTCGGCGCCGGTGCCGCGGCTCCATGCATGCTTACGACGGACAGGCCGGTCCCCTGCGAAGCGAGGACCCCCCGGGAGGCAGGCGCGCACGTAATCGCCGTCGCCGCAACGCCGGTCGACGCGATGGTTGCGATTGCGTTCATCGGTCTGCCTCCTTCCTTCTTGTGATCCGAATGCTCACTGTGCACGCCAGGATGACCTCCCGGTGTGTGATCCCCACCCTACGGGTGCGTTACACAACCGCACAACCTATTTTTCACCTGCAGTTTTATGGTCTTGCGCACGCGCGCGCGATCGGACTATCGCTAGTACGTCCGCGCCGAACCGGCCGAGCTTCTTGGCCCCGATGCCGGGGATCGCCACCAGCGCGCGGTCGTCGGCGGGTAGTTGCTCGGCGATAGCGGTCAGCGTGGTGTCGCTGAAGACCACGAAGTGCGGGACCGACAGCTCGTCGGCCTTCTCCTGCCGCCACTCCTGCAGCGCGGCCAGCAGGCCGGAGTCGATCTCGGCGGGGCAGCGCGAGCACCGGCCGAGCATGGTCGACTTGGTGCCCAGCAGCGGGCGACCGCAGACGCGGCAGGTCGGATGCCGGCGGCGGCGCGGGTCGCCGGTGGGCCGGGCGATGCGCGAGGCCGGGGACTCCTCGGGCACCAGATCGTTGAGGAATCGGCTGCGGCGGCGCGTGCGGCGCCCACCCTCGCTGCGCGACAGTGCCCACGACAGCTGCAGATGTTCGCGGGCGCGGGTGACGCCCACATACAACAGCCGCCGCTCCTCCTCGAGGGCCGCCTCGTCGGCGACCGTGCCGCCGTCGCCGAGCACGTGGGCGATGGGCAGGGTGCCGTCGGCGAGGCCGACCAGGAATACCGCATCCCACTCCAGGCCCTTCGCGGCGTGCAGCGAGGCCAGCGTGACGCCCTGCACGGTGGGTGGATGGCGCGCCTCGGCGCGGGTGGCGAGCTCGCGCAGCAGACCGCCCAGGTCGAGGGCCGGGTCGTGGGCGGAGACCTCCTCGGTGAGCTGCACCAGCGCCGTCAGCGAGGCCCAGCGCTCCCGGGCCTGGGCGCCGCTGGGCTCGGTGGCGGTGAGGCCGAGGCGGCCCAGGGCGGCCCGGACCAGGCTGACCAGTTCGGCACCGCGGGCGTCGGGCAGGTCGTCGCGGGCGGCGGTCTGGCGCAGTGCCTGGATCGCCTGCCGGACCTCGGTGCGCTGGAAGAAGCCCTCGCCCCCGCGCACCTGATACGGAATCTCGGCCTCGGTGAGCGCCTGCTCGTATGCCTCGGACTGCGCGTTGATCCGGTACAGCACGGCGATCTCGCCCGCGGGGACGCCCTTGCCGATGAGGCGGGCGATGGCCTTGGCGACGGCGAGGGCCTCGGCCGGTTCGTCGTCGTATTCGGCGAACGACGGCTCGGGGCCGTCGGGGCGCTGGCCGATCAACTGCAGCCGGGTGCCCGCGATGCGGCCCCGGGCGGCGCCGATCACCCGGTTGGCCAGCGAGACCACCTGCGGGGTGGAGCGGTAGTCGCGCTCCAGCCGGACCACGGTCGCGTCGGGGAAGCGGCGCGAGAAGTCCAGCAGATGGCCGGGGGTGGCGCCGGTGAACGAATAGATGGTCTGGTTGGCGTCGCCGACGACGGTGAGGTCGTCGCGGTCGCCGAGCCAGGCGTCGAGCACGCGCTGCTGCAGCGGCGTGACGTCCTGGTACTCGTCGACGACGAAACAGCGATAGCGGCCGCGGAACTCCTCGGCGACCGAGGCATAGTCCTCCAGCGCGGCGGCGGTGTGCAGCAGCAGGTCGTCGAAGTCGAGCAGCAGGCCCTCGGCGGTGCTCTTCAGCTGCTCGTAGCCGCTGTACACGGCGGCGACCTTGCCCGCCTCGTACGGGATCTCGCGCCGGAGGCGGGCCGCGGTCGCCGCGTAATCCTCGGGCGCGACCAGCGACGCCTTGGCCCACTCGATCTCCCCGGCCAGGTCGCGCAGGCTCTCCGTACTGGTGGGCAGCCCGGCCCGGCCCGCCGCCTGCGCGACGATCGGGAATTTGCTGTCGATCAGCTTCCACGGCACATCGCCGACGATCTGCGGCCAGAAATACCGCAGCTGCCGCAGGGCCGCGGCGTGAAAGGTGCGCGCCTGCACCGTATTCGCCTCACCACCGAGCCCGAGCCCGCGCAGCCGGCTGCGCAGCTCCCCCGCCGCCCGCGCGGTGAAGGTGACCGCCAGCACCTGATCGGCGCGCACGTGCCCGGCCGACACCAGATGCGCGATGCGATGGGTGATGGTGCGCGTCTTGCCGGTGCCCGCACCCGCCAGCACGCAGACGGGCCCGCGCGGCGCGGTGACGGCGGCCGCCTGTTCGGGATCGAGGCCGTCGAGCCGGAGCGAGGGCGATGTGGTCGGCGCGGGCACGGGCTCCATCATGACAGTGCCCACCGACAGACCGCGGACGCCGTCTCCCGGGCGAGGGTCTCAGCGGTCACGCAGGCGGCGCAGCAGACCGGTGCATCGCGAGACCTCGTCACCGAGCGTCCCGAAGAACTCGCCGTCGCACGCCTCGACCGCCACGATGGCCCGATCCGCCAGGGCCACACCGGCTTTCGTCGGGACCAGCGCTTTCGCGCGCCGGTCGTGCGGATGCTCGCGGCGCTGCACCAGCCCCTTGCGCTCCAGCGCCCGCAGCACCTGGGAGGTCATCATCGGATCGGTGGCGGCGTGGGCGGCGATATCGCGCTGCATCACCGGCTCACCGCCCGAGCTGTCGGCCAGCCGGATGAGCGAAGCCAGCAGCACGAATTGCACATGGGTGAGGCCGAACGGGGCCAGCGCCGCGCGCTGAGCCGCCTGCCAGCGGTTGGTCACCTGCCACAGCAGCAGGCCCGGGCTGTCGTCGGCATGCTCGAATTCGGTACGCACTCGATGCCTCACGCGCCGACCATAGCCCGCGAGGTCGCGAAATCGCGCAGTTGCGGGAACAGGTTCGGCGCCGGCGATGTTGAATGCATGCGTGACAGCTACCGACCTGACCATGTACTCGACGACCTGGTGCGGATACTGCCGCCGCCTCAAGAAGCAGCTCGAGGAGGCGGGCATCACCTACACCGAGATCGATATCGAGCAGGATCCCGCTTCCGCCGAGTTCGTCGGCAGCGTCAACGGCGGCAACCACGTGGTGCCGACCGTGAAATACGCCGACGGCTCCACCGCCACCAACCCGAGCCTGGCTCAGGTGAAGCAGGCGCTGGCGGCCATCGCCTGAGCGGTTACCGCGCCGCCCATGCCTCGACGATGCTGCGCGCGATCGAGATGGAGCCCGGCAGGAACAGCCGCTGCTGCGCCACCGCATCGGAGGTTCCGGTCGGCGCTCCCCACGCACCCGAGGCCAGGGCCTGGCGCACCTCGTCGCGGGTGAACCAGTAGCCCTCGGCGATCTCGCCGTCGGCGAAGACGAGCGGCTGCTCCGGATCGGCGACCGCGGCGAAGCCGAGCATCAGCGAGCGCGGCAGCGGCCACGGCTGGCTGCCCAGATAGCGGATGTCGTGCACATCGACGCCGACCTCCTCGCGGATCTCGCGCTGCACGCACCGCTCCAGCGACTCCCCCGCCTCGACGAATCCGGCCAGCAGCGAGAACATCTTCTCCGGCCAGGTGTGCTGGCGGGCCAGCAGCACGCGGTCACCGCCGTCGTGCACCAGGCAGATCACCGCCGGATCGATGCGGGGGAACTCCTCGTGCCCGGCCTCGCTGACCCGGGTCCAGCCGCCGCTGGCCGGGGTGGTCGCGGTGCCGTCGGCGGCGCTGAAGCGCGCCCGGTCGTGCCAGTTCAGCAGTGCCAGCGCGGTGGACAGGATGCCGAGGGTGACGTCGTCGAGGTGCAGGGCGCTGCCGACCACCCGCAGGTCCATCAGCGTGCCGTCGAGTTCGTTGTCGCGCACCGCCCAGAGGTGGTGGCCGCCGTCGACGCCGAGGAACACCGCCTCCGGAACCGGTTCGGCCGCCAGCGTCGTCGCCGGTTCCAGCAGAATCGTCCCGCCGTCGATGCGCACCTGACCGCGCCGGTTCATGCGCAGCAGCCGCGCGCCCGGCCAGCCCTCCTTCAGCGCCTGTTCGTCCGAACGCAGCTCCTCGGCACGATCGAGCGCGGAACGCGACAGCAGCGGAACGTCTTTGAGCTGAAAACCTGACACGCTCCCGAGGGTATCCGGCGGGAGCGACGGGAGCGGCGCCGGACTACTTGTGCGCGCGGCGCACGTAGAGCAGCCGGTCACCGGCCTCGAGCGCGTCCACCTCGGGCTCGTCGACCCGGATCAGATCGCCGCCGCGGACCACACCCAGCACGATGTCGCGCAGATGCCGGGGCGAACCGCCCACCTCGTCCGGCTCCACCTCGCGTTCGGCGATGGCGAATCCCGCCTCGGGGGTGAGCAGGTCCTCGACCATGTCGACCACCTTCGGGGTGGTGGTGGCGATGCCCAGCAGCCGCCCCGCGGTCTCCGAGGACACCACCACCGAATCGGCGCCGGACTGGCGCAGCAGGTGGATGTTCTCCGCCTCCCGGATCGAGGCGACGATCTTGGCCTTCTGATTCAGTTCCCGGGCGGTGAGGGTCACCAGCACCGCGGTGTCGTCGCGGTTGGCGGCGATCACCACCGACGACGCGTGCTGCAGCCCGGCCAGCTTCAGCACGTCGGACTGGGTGGCCGAGCCGTGCACGGTCACCAGGCCCGCCGTGGCCGCCCGCTCGAGCGCCACCTGGTCGGTGTCGACGACGACGATGTCGCCGGGCTGCACGCCGTCGCCCAGCATCGCGTCGACGGCGGTGCGGCCCTTCGTCCCGTATCCGACCACCACGGTGTGATTGCGCACCCTGTGCCTCCATCGCTGAATCTTGAACGCCTGCCGGGACCGCTCGGTCAGCACCTGCAGCGTGGTGCCGACCAGCACGATCAGAAAGAGCACCCGCAGCGGCGTGACCACGAGGATATTGACCAGTCTGGCCTGCGGGGTGGCGGGCGTGATGTCGCCGTATCCGGTGGTCGACAGCGAGACCGTCGAGTAGTACGCCGCGTCCAGCAGGGACAGGTCGCTGCCCTGGTTGTCGTGATATCCGTCGCGGCCGACATACACCACCAAGGTCGCGGTGAACAGCAACGTGATCGCGAATACCACGCGACGGGCCAGCGAAACCCAAGGGCTGGTTTGGATTTCCGGGATGCGCAGAATTCCGACCAGGGCATAGTCGGGGCGGTCTGTCAGACGACGTAGGCCGCGCGACGCCTCATCGAACACGGGAACCACCGATCCTGTCGTGCACCACGGAACCGCAGCGTACCGGTCCGGCGCGGACTCGACGCGGTGGCGCGCGAATGCGACAGTGATCGGTATGGACGACACTCGCGCCCGGCAGCGCCGCCGGTATCTGCTGACCGCTCTGCTGTTCGGTTCCGGCGTGCTGCATTTCGCGGCGCCGAAGCCGTTCGACTCGATCGTGCCGCGCGCGCTGCCCGGCCGGGCCCGCACCTACACCTACTGGTCGGGCGCCGCGGAACTCGGCGTGGCGACCGCGCTGGCGATTCCGCGCACGCGGCGGCTCGGCGGCCGGTTGGCGGCGTTGCTGTTCATCGCGGTATTCCCGGCAAATGTGCAGTTCACCGCCGACAGCCTGCGCAACCCGAAGGCGTCGCTGCCGGTCAAGCTGGTGTCGGTGCTGCGCCTGCCGCTGCAGGCCCCGCTGGTCACGCAGGCGCTGCGGGTGAGCCGGGACGCGAGCTGAGCGGCCTCAGGTCCCGAGCCGCAGGACGGCGGCGAATCCAGGAGGACGTTCTCGCGAGCGATGCCGCTCAGTCCGATTCGTCCGGTGGGGTGGACCAGGCCGGGGCGGCGGTGTCGATCAGGGCGGTGAGTTCCTCCGGGCCCGGCAGGCGCGGCGGGGCGATGGTGTGGCCGGTGCGGACGTAATGGAATGCGGCGCCTACCTTTTCGAGGATCTCGTGCTCGTCGGCGCCGGTGCGGGCGGCCAGCAGGCGAGCCCAGGCCAGGCGGTAGACCGCCAGCTGCATCTGCACCGCGGGCTCCTCGGCGCGGGTCGGCGCGGCGCCGGTCTTCCAGTCCACCACCAGCCAGCGGCCGCCGGGTTCGGCGAACACCGCATCCATGCGGCCGCGAATCAGGGTGCCCGCGAGGGAGGTTTCGAACGCCACCTCCACCTCCACCGGGTTGCGGTCGGCCCACGGCGAGGACAGGAACGCCTCCTGCAGGCGGACCAGGTCGGCGTCGGCGGTGCCGCTGTCGGCCGCGCCGGGCAGGTCGTCCATCCCGAGCAGCCGGGTCGCGCCGAACCACTGCTGGATCCAGGCGTGAAACGCGGTGCCGCGCCGGGCGAACGGGCTCGGCGGGTACGGCAGCGGGCGGCGCAGCCGGGCGGCCAGTTTCGCCGGATCGGCCCGCAGGTCGACCAGGGCCGTGGCGGGGAGCTGACCGGGCAGCTCCACCTCGCGGACCCTGTCGTCGGCGGCGAAGTGCTCCACGAGCAGGGCGTCGACATCGGCCGCCCAGCCCTCCGGGTCGTCGTCGGGATCCGGTGTGGCGCTGTCTGTTTCGTCGAACAGTGACAGCTGCCCGGTCGGCTCGGTGGCGGCAGCGGCGGGCTCCCCGTCCCGCAGTGCGGCGCGGACCAGGCCCGCCCCCTCCTGAACCGCGGTGCGGCGCTTGCCCAAAGGGTCGCGGGGCCAGTCGGCGGAGGCCGGGTTGTCGGTGAACGGGTTCACCGCGTCGGCGGCGGGCGGGTCGGCCCAGTGGTCGATGCGGACCGTCGCGGCGAGGGTGGAGCCGGGGTCCTCGACGGGACGCTTCAGATCCAGCAGGAAGTCGGACGGGCCCTTGGGGGTCGTGCCGGTCTCCGCCCAGTGATGGGCCGAAACGAACAGGGCGCGTTCGGTTCTGGTGAGCGCGACGTAGAACAGGCGCCGCTCCTCGTCGAGCCGACGCCGATTCAGCGCGTCCTTGTGCTGCTTGATGGCCCGGTCGAGGTCGCTGCGGTCGTAGAGGTCCGACAGATCCAGCACCGGAACGCCGTCACCGGCCGGAGCGGCATCCGGTGTCGCCTCCGCGCGATCGGCGGGCGCCGCGTCGCGCTGCCGGTCGCCGCGGAGCGAGGTCGGCAGTTCGGCCAGCGCGCCCAGCCAGGTACCCGCCGCGGCGCCGGAGGGGAATACGCCGCGCACCACGTGCGGCACCGCCACCACCTCCCATTCCAGGCCCTTGGCGGCATGCACGGTCAGCACCTGCACGCGGTCGCGGGCGACCTCGACTTCGCCCGGCTCCAAACCGTTCTCGACCTCCTCGGCCGCGGCCAGGAACGACAGCAGCCCGGGCAGGGAGGCGCGGTGATCGCTCGCGTATCCGGCGACCACCTCGGCGAAGGCGTCCAGGTGCTCGCGGCCCGCCCCACCACCGGCCGAGGCGCGCCGGGCCTGCGTCTCCACGCCCACGCCGATCGTGCGCTCCACATCGGCGACCAGCTCCGGCAGCGACTGCCCGCCACGCTCGCGCAGTCCGGCCAGTTCCCGGCCGAGGTCGACGATACGCTGGTACCCGGTGTCCGAATACTGTTCGGCCGCACCGGGATCGGCGATGGCGTCGGCGAGACCGGCCTTCTCGGCGGGTTCCGGCGCGACCGCGCGCAGCGCATCGGCCAGGCCCGCCGAGTCGGTGATCGCGGGCGCCTGCTCGGGTGGTTTGTTGATCGACAGGTCACGGGCCCGGCGAGACAGCGCGGCCAGATCCGTGACGCCCAGGCGCCAGCGGGCTCCGGTGAGGATGCGCATGGCGGCGCTACCCGCCGCCGGGTCGGCGATCAGGCGCAGCGTGGCCACGACATCGGCGACCTCCGGGGTGGCGAGCAGCCCACCCAGACCGACGATCTCCACCGGTAATCCGCGCTCGCGCAGGGCCTCCGCCAAAGGCGCGGCATCGGCATTGCGGCGCACCAGCACCGCGGAGGTGGGCGGCGGCACCCCGGCGTCGGCGCGCGCCTCCCATTCGGCCGCGATCCGCTCGGCGACCCAGTCCCGTTCCCCGGCAACGGTTTCGGTGAGCGCCAGCGCAACGGTGCCCGGGGTGGCATCCGGCCGCGGTCGCAGCGCATCCACGCTCACCCCGGTGTGCCGCAGCGGTTCCGCCACCAGATTCGCCAGCTCCAGCGCCTCGGGCGGATTCCGCCAGCTGGTGAGCAGCGGCAGGATCGGCGCGAGAACGCCCGGCGCACTGGGGAAATCGGTCGCGAACCGCGGCAGGTTCGCCGCCGAGGCACCACGCCACCCATAGATGGACTGCATGGGGTCACCCACCGCCGTCACCGCCAGCCGCGCACCGGCACCCAGCACGCCCACATCCCCACCGCCCACACCCACCCCCGAACCCACCCCAACCGCACCCCCAGCGCCTCCAGCACGCTCATCCCCGGGGTCTCCGGTACGTCCACCCTCGGTATTTCCGGCGTGGTTTTGGCCGGAAACCGGCTGGAATGCCTCTGTCCCCTCGCGGCCGTGGGCGCTGTCGAGGTCGCCGAACAGCGCGGCCAGGAGGATGCGCTGGGCGTGGCCGGTGTCCTGGTATTCGTCGAGCAGGACCAGGCGGAAGCGGTCGCGCTCGGCGGCGCCGACCTCCGGATGTTCGGCGGCGAGGCGGGCGGCCAGCGACATCTGGGCGCCGAAGTCCAGGGCGCCGCGGCGGCGCAGCTCGTCACCCAGGCGGCGCACGAGCGGCAGCAGCGCCACCCGCTCGTGCTGCGTCTCGAGGATGCCGAGCAGTTCCTGGCTCGGGCCGCCGCGCTGGCGCGGGCCGCGGGGCAGCGTCAGGATCAGCTTCTCCAGCTCGGTGTGGGCCTCGGCCAGCTGCTCGGGCTCCACCAGGTGCTCGGCGAGCTGACCCGACAGCGCCAGCACGGCCTCGGTGACCGACACCGGGGTGCGGTCGATGTCCAGATCGCCGTCCCAGCCGGTCACCACCCGGTGGGCCAGCTGCCACAGCTGCGTCTCGGTGAGCAGGGTCGCGTTCGGTTCCACCGGCAGCAGCAGGCCGTGCTCACCGAGCAGGCGGCCCGCGTAGGAGTGATAGGTGCTGATCTCCGGTTCGGAGCCGGTCAGCCGGGCACGCAGCCGACCGGTCGGGTCGATCTCGCGCAGCAGCGGCGCACCGGCCAGCCGCGCGAGCCGGGTGCGTATGCGGGTCGTCAACTGCTGGGCGGCTTTTCGCGTGAACGTCAGGCCCAGCACCGCGTCGGGGACGACCAGGCCGTTGGCGACCATCCACACCACCCGCGAGGCCATCGTCTCGGTCTTCCCGGCACCCGCACCGGCCACCACCAGCGTGGGACCGGGCGGCGCCGCGATGACGGCGGCCTGCTCGTCGGTCGGCGGCGGCAGGCCGAGCGCCTCGGCCAGCTGCCACGGCGTGATCCTCATTCCTCGGTCACCTGCCGTCCGGTGTCCTGGACCGGGCAGCTGCCCGAGACCGCGCAGTGGCGGCAGCCGTCGTTGCGCATGGCGAGGTAGCTGGGCCCGCGCGTGGCGGCGGCCGCCTCGTGGATCGCGCCGCGCCACTGCTCGACACCGTCGGCGTCCAGCGCGGTCTGCAGGCGCTGGGTGGCGCCCTCCTTGCTGCTCGGCTTGGCGACGTAGACGAGGCGGGCGCCGCCGGGTTCGGCGTCGGGTGAGCCGTCGTCGAGCGCCCCGGCGGCCGCCGCCACCTGATAGGTCGCCAGCTGTGCGTGCTCCTGCGCGGCCTTCTTGGAGACCGGTGTCTTACCGGTCTTCACGTCCACGATCACGAAGCGGCCGAACGCATCTCGCTCCACCCGGTCGACGCGACCGCGGATCCGCACGGTGTACTCGTCCGGCGTGCGGGCCGGGAGTACGCAGTCGACCGGCACCTCCACGCCCATCTGCGTGAGTTCGTCACGGGTGTTGCGCAGCCAGGACAGGAACGTATCCAGCATGGTTTCGGTGCGGCGCAGCTCCTGCCGCGAATGCCAGCTGTGCGGGCCGTCCTCGGCGGTGCCCGGGTCGATCGCCTTCCACGCCCGTACCAGCGCGGCCTTCACCTGCGCCTCGGAGACCTGCCCGGCCAGCGCCTGCACCAGGGTGTGCACCAGATTGCCCTTGATCGCGTGCGGATTGTCGCCGTCGCTGCCGCCGTGGCGTTCCAGCGCCCAGCGCAGCGGGCAGGTCTGCAGCAGCTCCACCGTGGACGGGGACAGCGCGACCGGACCCGTGTCCGCGCCCCACAGCGGCAGCTGCGAACTGAGATCGGCGGTGCCGTACCAGCTGTCGGGGTGCGCACCGGGCACCCCGGCCCGTGCGAGCCGGGCGAGCTGCCCGGCCGCCCGCTCCCGCCGGTGTGGATCGTCCTCGGGATCGCAAGCGACACCGCGCAATTCGGCGATCAGGGACTGCACCACGAGGGCTCGGCCGGGATCGATGGGCGGCGGAATACGGCCGGGCTCGCCCGTGCCGGAGGTCTCCTCCAGTTCGCCGAGGAAGCGGGAGGGCACCAGATCCCGGTCGCCGCTGACCGATTCGACGGCCGTGACCAGCAGCGAGCGCCGGGCCCGGCTGCACGCCAGCAGCAGCAGGCGCCGCTCCTCGGCCAGGATCGGGGCGGCGCGGCTCACCCGCTCCCCGGAGTCGGCCACGCCCGCAACGAGATCCACGAGGTCCTCGACCCCCAGCAGGGTGCCGCGCGGGCGCAGATTCGGCCAGATGCCCTCCTGCACACCGGCTACCGCGACCACATCCCATTCCCGTCCGGCCGCCGCGTGCGCGCTCACGATCGCGACCGCATCGCCGGAATCGGTGAGCGGCGCCGAATCCTGCGGAATCTCCTGCTGTTCCAGATATTCCACGAATCCCGCGACGGTCGCGCGCGGCAGCCGGTCGACGTAGGCCGCGGCGGCGTCGAACAGCCCGACCGCCGCATCCAGGTCGCGGTCGGCCTGCATCCCGACCGCGCCGCCGCGCTCGGACTGCCGGACCCACCGCTTCTCCAGGCTCGACGCGGTCCACAGCGCCCACAGCACATCCTCGAGACCGGCACCGCGCCGCGCCGCCTTGCGCGCACGCCCGACGGCCTTCAGCACCCGCCGCAGCGGCGCCGCCTCGACCTCGGTGAGCCGATCCAGGATCGTGAAATCCCCGACCCCGGCGACCAACTCCCGCAACACCTCCGCGGACGTCCGGTCCAAATCCGCCGACTGCACGGAATCCACGGCCTCCCAAGCGAAATCATCATCGGCGGCACTCCCACCCGTCCGCCGACGGCCCGGAACCGCAAGATCACCGTCGACGCCTTCCACGGCGTCACGTCGCCCCGAGGACGCCCCACCGCCTTCACCCTCCTCCTGCTTCGCACCCGTTCCGTCCAGCGCCCCACCGGGCTCGCCCTGTGCCGCACCGGCCGCACTCGGCGCCGCATCGGAATCGCCCGTCGCCGTATCGGATTCGCTGGGCCGGGCATCGTGTTCCGGTTCTGCGGCGGCGGGTTCCGTCCCGGGTCGGGCCGCGCGGTCGGCGGCTTCCCACGGGTCGTCCGTGGGGCGGCGGGCTCCTCGTTCCAGGAGGGTGCGGCGGATGCCGCGGCGGAGGCGGCGCAGGCTGATCTGGTCGGCGCCGCCGAGCGGGCCGGACAGCAGGTCGAGGGCGTCGTCCTCGGTGCACAGATCGGGGCGGTCCTGCTCGCCGGACAGCAGGGCGCGCAGCGACAGCAGCATCCAGGCGGCGCCGCGGCGGCGTGCGAGGGGGACGTCGGGCTTCGGTTGCAGAACAGGCACTCCCGCGGCCAGCAGGGCGCGGCGCAGCGGGGCCAGCGACAGCGGCACCGACCGCACGATCACCGCCATCCGCGACCACGGCACCCCGTCGGTCAGATGAGCGCGGCGCAGATGGTCGGCGATCAGCGCCGCTTCCTTCGCGGGCGTGGTGAGCACACGGACGAGGACGACGCCGTCGTCCCGCCCGTGTCCATCGCCGGGACGATCATCGAAACCGGACACCTCGCCGGGACGGTCGTCGAAACCGGGCTGATCGCCGGGGCCGCCTCGGTGCCCAGCGGCGGGACCGACCTCGGGATCGCGATCGAGGACCGCCGCGTCGCCGGAGTCGGAAGTTGCCGCGCCCAGGGCGTTCTCGTGCCCGTCGAAACGATGCGGCGCCCGACCGGGCATGCGCGCCGAGATCCGGACCACGGTGTCGTGAATCGCGCGCGTGGCGCGGTGGTTGTCTCGCAGCACGATGCGCCGCCCCTCGGGCGCCTCCGGATCGAGGGCGAAGCGCACGTCGGCGCCGCGGAAGGTGAACACGGCCTGGTCCGGATCAGCGGCCACCACCGTCACCGCGGGCCCGGATCCGATGGCCCGGACCAGTTGCGCCGCAAGCGGATCCAGGTGCTGGGCGTCGTCGACGAGCAGGCTGTGCAGGCGGTCGCGCTCGGCGGCCAGCAGGTCGGGGTCCAGGGCCAGCACATCGAGCGCGGCACCGACCAGCTCGGCGGCGTCCAGCGCGGGCGCGCTCGCCTCGGGCGCCTCGACGCCGACCGACCAGCGCAGCAGCATCGCCTGCTCGTAGCGCTCGGCGAAACGCCCGGCGGCCTCCCATTCCGGCCGGTCGTACCGGCGGCCCAGGTCGATGAGATCCTCCGGCCCCAGCCCGCGCTCGGTGGCGCGCAACATCAGGTCCCGCAATTGCTCGGCGAATCCGACGGTCCCCAGCGCCGGTTGCAGCCGTTGCGGCCACAATTCGGCGCTCGCGCCCCCGAACCCGCTGCGCGCGAACCCGTCCTGGATATCGGCCAGTTCACCGCGCAGCATCTCCCGCAGCACCACATCCTGTTCGGCGCCGGTCAGCAGCCGCGGCGGCGGATTGCCGTGCGCGGCGGCGTGGCGGCGCACGATCGCGAACGCGTACGAATGCACGGTGCGCACCAGCGGCTCCCGGGCCGCCCCGGGAACCCCGCCGAACGCCCCGGACAGCTGCCGGGTGACGGCATTGCGCACGCGCAGCGCCGCCTGCTTCGAATGCGTGAGTACCAGGATCGATTCCGGATCCGCCCCGCCGGTGATCCGATCGGCCGCGAGATCGGTGAGCAGCGCGGTCTTACCCGTGCCGGGGCCGCCCAGCACCTGCCACGGGCGCCAGCCCGCCTCCGCGGTACCGCTCGCGAACAGCGTCCGGACGTCGGCGCCCCATTCCCGCGTTCGGGGGGCCGTGTCGCTGCGACGCACCAATCGCACCGAGCTATCCGATCGCATCACGGCCGCTATTTCAACAGACACCTCCGACAGAAATTGCCGCGGCGGCAGCAAACTGTGTCGGCCGCGTCCGGCGTATCCGGTCTGTGATACGCGCCGCCCGACGCCGTTATAGGACATCAGGCGATTTCCCCGGGCGACACGGAATGCGGCACGCCGCACCGGCATACGCATTATTCGAACACATTTTCGATATCGCGCATTTGTCGGGCCCCCTCGGCACAATGGTCGCGTGCCCGAACTCAACGTCCATCGATTCGGCCCGGCCGACGGCCCCCTGGTGCTCGCCCTGCACGGCCTCACCGGGCACGGTCGGCGCTGGGCGGCGCTGGCCGCCGAACACCTGCCCGAGGTGCGCATCGTCGCTCCCGATCTGCGCGGGCACGGCCGCTCCCCCGCGCTCCCGCCGTGGACCTTCGAAACGGTGGTCGACGACATCGCCCGGCTGCTCGGCGACACCCCGGCCGTCGTACTCGGGCATTCCTTCGGCGGCGCGGCCGGGATCCACCTCGCCCGCCGCCATCCCGAGCTGGTGCGCGGGCTCGTGCTGCTGGACCCGGCCATCGGCCTGGACCCGGAGCTGATGCTGCACATCGCCGAGAGCACGCTCGCCGCGCCCGACTATCCCGATCGCGAGGCCGCGCGCCTGGACAAGCTGGAGACCGCCTGGAGCGATGTCGAGCCACGGCTGCTGGAGGCCGAACTCACCGAACATCTGGTCCCCACCCCGGCGGGCCGGATGGCGTGGCGGATGAGCCTGCCCGCCGTCACCTCCTACTGGGGCCAGCTCGCCCGCGATGTCGTGCTCCCGCCCGCCGGAATACCGACCGCACTGGTCCGGGCCGTGAAGTCGCCGTTCGTCACCCCGCAGTTCCGGGCCGCGCTCACCGCGCACCTCGGCGCCGACCTGACGGTGCACGAGTTCGACTGCGACCACATGGTGGCCCAGGCCCGCCCCGCCGAGACCGCCGCCGTCCTGCGCGCGATGCTCTGACATGGCGACGACGGACGCGGAGGTCGAGCGGGTGCGCGAGCTGGTCGCGGCCATTCCGCCGGGCCGGGTCGCCACCTACGGCGATATCGCCGCGGCGGCGGGGCTGTCGACGCCGCGCACGGTCGGGTGGATCATGCGCACCGATGCCGCCGATCTGCCCTGGCATCGGGTGCTGCGCGCGAACGGCACCCCGGCCCCGCATCTGGCCCACCGCCAGCTGCGGCGTCTGGCGGAGGAGGGCTGCCCGATCCGCGGCGACCGCGTGGATCTCGCCGCGGCCCGGCACCGCTTCGAATAGCCCGGCGGCACAACCGCCGAACCGCTCCGCGCGGCCAGGTCGGCCGGTTACCGTGGAGCCATGTCCACCCGTCTCGCGTGCGTGGTGTTCGATGCGGTGCGGCCGCGGAGCGTGGCCCGGTTCTGGGCCGAATTGCTGGGCTGGGAGGTGACCGTGGACCGGCCCGGCGAGGTCGACGTGGCCGCACCGGATCCGGACGCGCCCGACGTGGCGCTCACGTTCCTCGCCTCGCGGCGGCCCAGGTCCGGCCGCAACCGCATCCACCTCGATCTGGCCAGCCGATCGCTGGATCATCAACGCGTACAGGTGGATCGGGCGCTGTCGCTGGGTGCCCGGCGCATCGATATCGGGCAGGGCCCGGTGCCGTGGACGGTGCTGGCCGACCCGGAGGGCAACGAATTCTGCGTGCTCGAGCCGCGGGAGCAGTACGTCGACACCGGGGCCGTCGCCGCGATCGTGGTCGACAGCCGCGATCCGGGCCGCCAGGCGCAGTTCTGGTCGGCGGCCTCGGGCTGGCCGATCACCCACGACGAACAGCATTCCGCCGGTATCCGCTCGGTCAGCGAGCAGGGACCCTGGCTCGAATTCCTGCTCAGCTCGGAGACCCGGGAGCCCGGCCGCCTCCACCTGGACCTGGTCTCGTTCCCCACCGACGATCCCGCCGAAGAGGTCGCCCGACTACGCGCCGCCGGCGCAACCCCGGTGCGCCCCACGGATTCTGCCCAGCCCAGCGCCCCGCCCCGGCCCAACTCTCCTGCGCAAACTCCCCGGACCGAACCACCGGTCATTCTGGCCGACCCGGACACCTACGAGTTCTGCCTCCTACGCCCCCACACCACCTGACACCGCCACACCCCTATTCCCGTCACTTCCGAAACTCGGTCTGGTGGGGTTCTGCGTGCGGGGTGGGGGAAGTGGGGACCTTCACGAACTACGATCGGCGGCATGGGCAAGTTGACGGGCGGCGGCTCGTGACCGACTTCGACACGATCGTGCTGGCCGGAGGTCGCGCCACCCGGATGGGTGGGGTGGACAAGCCCGCGATCGTGGTCGGGGGGCGCTCGATGCTGGACGCGGCGCTGACCGCGGTCGCCGCCGGGGCGCGCACGGTCGTGGTCGGCCCGCATCGCCCCGAGCTGGCCCCGGACATCCGGCAGGTGCAGGAGGTTCCGGCCGGGGCGGGCCCGGTGGCCGCCATCGCGACCGGGCTGCGGACGCTGGACGAATGCGATTTCCCGGCCCGCCTGGTGGTGGTGCTGGCGGCCGATATGCCGTTCCTGACCCCGGCGACGATCGACGAATTACTCAGGGCCGCAGCCGAATCCGGCGCCGATGCGGTATTCGCGGCCGACGAGTCCGGGCGTCCGCAGTATCTGGCCGGGGTCTGGCGGCGCAAGGCGCTGCTGGCGGGGCTCGACCGGCTGGATTCGGTGATGAACCAGCCGATGAAGGCGCTGGTCCCCGCCGCTACCGCCACGGTGCCGCTGTCCGGCGTCACCGACTGCGACACCCCCGACGAGGTACGCCGGGCCCGCGCCCACGCGGCGCCGCTCACGCTCGACGACGCGCGAAGTGTGGTGCGCCGCACCATGTCCCGGCTGCCCGAGCACCAGGTACCGCTGCGTTCGGCCCGCGGCGCCGCGCTCGCCGCACCGCTCGCCGCGGCCGAGGCGCTACCGCGATTCGACGTGTCGGCGATGGACGGCTACGCGGTGTCCGGGGACGGCCCGTGGCAGCTGCGGCGCGATGTCGGATTCGCGGGCGGTGAGCGTCCGGTCGGCCTGCTGCCCGGCGAGGCGGTCCGCATCGCGACCGGCGCGCACGTGCCGGAGGGCACCACCGCGGTCGTCCGCGACGAATACGTCGGCCTGGACGCGAACGGCGTGCTGGACCGGCTGCCCGACGCCCCGGTCCGCGACGATGTCCGTCGCCGCGGCGAGGATTGGCAGCCCGGCGACACCGTCGCGCCCGAGGGCGCCCCGGTCTCGGCGGCGCTGGTCTCGGTGGCCGCCTCCGCCGAGGTCACCACGGGGTGGGTACGCGGCCCGGTGCGGGCGCGCATCGTCATGACCGGTGACGAGATTCGCAGCGAGGGCCCGCTGCGTCCGGGCCAGACGCGCGATTCGATCGGCCCCGTCCTGCCCGACCTGCTGGCCTCGTGCGGGGTGCACGCCCTGGACCGGGTCCACCTGCGCGATACGCCCAACGGTTTCGACGAGGTGCTCGACGCCGCGGCCGACTGCGAGCTACTGGTGATCGTCGGCGCCACCGGCGGCGGCGCGGCCGATCAGCTCCGCGCGGCCCTGGATCGCACCCGCGCGCGAATCCTGGTGCACCGCTTGCGAATGCGCCCCGGCGGTTCCACGGTGATCGCCGAAACCGAGTCCGGCACAGCGGTTCTGGGCCTGCCCGGCAATCCCTTCGCGGCGGTGGCCACGCTGCTCGCCCTGACCCCCGCGATCGTCGAGGGCCGCACCGGCCGCATCCCGGCACGCCCGATCACCGGCCCGCTGCTGAACGCGGCCGAAATCACCGGCCCCGCACCCCGTATCGTGCCCGCCCGCACCGCCCCGGAGGGCGGCTGGCTGGGCGACGCCGCCGTCCGCACCGCCCACCTCGCGGGCCTGCTCGGCCGCGACGGACTGGTGATCGTCCCCCCGAACGCGGTCGACGGCACCCACGTCGAATTCCTCCCCCTCCCGGGCTAGTTCCCGAGTGGCCCACGATAATCGCGGCGAACTGGCTGTCTTCCGGACGCCGCGCCACACCGTGCCACCGCGCATCGTCTCTACATGCGCCACCATCTGACCATTACGGCGCATCATTTCACGCTCGCGGTGTGACGACGGAGAGCCCGGTTCAGGCACCGAGGGCCAGCGCCTCCCGACCGACCCGGTCGGGTTCGGGGGTCGGGACCGCCGCCAGCAGGCGGCGCGTGTAGTCCTCGCGGGGCCGTCCGAAAACCTCTGTGGGCGGACCGGTTTCGACGACGGATCCGCCCTGCAGCACGACGACACGATCCGCAACCTGATGCACCACCGCCAGGTCGTGGCTGATGAACAGGCAGGCGAAACCGAATTCGGCGCGCAGGTCGGCGAACAGGTCCAGCACCCGGGCCTGGACCGAGACGTCCAGCGCGCTGGTGGGTTCGTCGGCCACCAGCAGGCGCGGCGCCAGCGCGAGCGCACGCGCGAGAGCGACGCGCTGGCGCTGCCCGCCGGACAGTTCGCCGGGGCGGCGACCGGCGTAATCGCGTGGCAGGCGGACCGATTCGAGCAGTTCGGCCACCCTGGCGCGCAACAGCGAACCGGTCGCCGCGCGATGCACAAGCAGCGGTTCGCCGATGGATTCCTCGATCGTGCGGCGCGGATTCAGCGAGGCGGCGACGTCCTGGTGCACCAGCGCCACGTTCTTGCGGATCGCGCGCAGTTCGCGCGGCGACAGCCCACGCAGCGAGGTCCCGTGCAGCACGACCTCGCCGGTGTCGGCCGGGACCAGTCCGAGCGCGGCTCGGCCCAGAGTGCTTTTGCCCGAACCGGATTCGCCGACCAGCCCGATCACCTCGCGCGGGGCCACCGACAGCGACACCTCGCGCAGCGCCCGGAACCGTTTACCACGGTCACGGTAGACCACCGCGAGATCTCGTATCCGCAGGACCGGTTCCGCCGAATCCTGTTCGGGTACTTCCACACTCGATTCCGAAGCGGTCCTGTCCACCTCCGGAAGTCGCGGCACCGACGCGAGCAGGGCCCGGGTATAGCTCTCGGAAGGCGACTCGAACAGCTCCCGCACCGGTTGCTGCTCCACGATCCGGCCGCCGTGCATCACCACCACCCGATCGGCGATCTCGGCGACCACTCCCAGGTTGTGGGTGATGAACAGGATCGCGGTTCCCTTGTCCCGCTGCAGTCTCCGCAGCAGTTCGAGAATCTCCGCCTGCACCGTCACATCGAGAGCGGTGGTGGGCTCGTCGGCGATGAGCAGCTCCGGATCGCCCGACAGCGCCAGCGCGATGACGACCCGCTGTTTCTGCCCGCCCGACAGCTGATGCGGATACCACTCGACGCGGCGCTCGGGTTCCGGAATATCCACCAGGCCGAGCAGTTCCACCGCCCGCGCCCGGGCAGCGGCCCGCGAGATCGGGCCGTGCGCGCGCAGCGCCTGGATGATCTGGGTCCCGATCTTCTGCACCGGATTCAGCGCCGTCTGCGGCTCCTGGAAGACCATGGCCGCCCGGGTACCGCGCAACTCGCGGAGCTGCCGCTCATCCGCATCCACAATCTCGTTCCCGCCCAACCGGATCGAGCCCGCGGCGCGGCCTCCGGACGGCAGCAATCCCAGCGCCGACCGGGCCGTCAGCGACTTCCCCGAACCGGATTCACCGACCAGGGCGACGACTTCGCCGCGGCCGACCGTCAGCGTGATGTCGTCGACGACCGTGCGCGCGCCGAAAGACACGGACAGGCCCGTGATTTCGAGGATCGGTCCCGTACTCATCCGATTCTCCTCGCCCGGCCCAGCGCCTGGCCGATCAGCAGGAAGCCCAGCGTCAGCCCGGCGATGATCACCAAAGGTCCCACGGCCATGGCCGGATTGGCGTCCATATTCGACACCGACTCCGCCACCACCGATCCCAGCGACGGTTGCGGCTGCCGCACACCCAGGCCGATGAAGCTCATCGCCCCGTCAACGGCCACCGCGATCGACATCGACAGTGCCAGCTGCACTGCCAGCGGCTCGAGAACGTTGGGCAGCAGATGTTTTCGCAGCGTCCACCACGTGCCCGCGCCGATGACCGCGGCCGCCTCCACGAACGCCTGCTCGCGCACCCGCAGGATCGCGGTGCGGATCTGGCGGCCGAAGACCGGCACCTCCGCGGCGACGATGACGATGATCACCGCGTGCGCGCCCGGCCCGGTGATGGCGGTCAGCGCGATGGCCAGGATGAGCGCCGGGAAGGCGAGCACGACGTCGAAGACGCGTTGTGCCACCGTATCCGCCAGCGCATGCGCGCTGGCCAGCAGCCCGATGGCCGACCCCAGCACCGCCGCGACCGGTACCGCGGCGAACACGATCAGCAGGTCTATCCGGAGCCCGTGCAGCACCCGCGCCCACACGTCCCGATTCAGCTCGTCGGTGCCGAGCCAGTGTGCCGCTCCGGGCCCCAGCAGGTTGGCCCCGGTGATCTGCGTCGTCGGGTCGTACCGACTCAGCACCCCCGCGAACAGCCCGGCCAGCACGATCACCGCGACGACCAGCGATCCCGCCAAGCCCTGGCCCCGCAGCAACGCCGGTCGCCGGATGCCGGAATCTCCTGCGGCAGTGGTTGTTTCTTCCACGACCGCGCTCATCGCAGTCCTCCAGAACGATGCCCCGAATCGCGCCGCACGCCGGAATGCCCGGCAGCCGTGCGTATTTCGTCACCCCTCATCCCCGCCCTCCGATCCGGATCCGCGGATCCAACCACGCGTGCACGATGTCGGTGAGCAGCTGGATCGCCACGAATACCGTCACCGACAGCAGCAGCAATACCTGCACGACCGGATAGTCGCGCCGATTGATGCCCTGTTCGATGAGCTGCCCGATGCCCGGCCACGCGAAGACCGCCTCGACCAGGACCGCGCCGCCGAGCAGATGCCCGGTCTGGATGCCCAGCGCGGTCAGCACGGCGGGCAGCGCGTTGCGCAAGGCGCCGCGGGTGACGATCTGCCACTGCGAGATTCCTTGGGAACGAGCGGTCAGCACATAGGGTTTGGCGAGTTCGGTGCGCAGCGCCTCGGTGAGGAACCGGGTGAGCGCCGCGCCCACGGGCAGCGCCAGGCAGGTGGCGGGCAGCAGCAGGTACTGCGCGGCGATATCGGGTCGCGCGATGAATCCGTCGGGCGGCACGCCGCCCGCGGGCAGCACCGGAATCGCGATCGCGAACACCAGCACCAGCAGCACACTGGTCACGAAGGTCGGCAGCGCGACGGCCGCCGTATTCGCCGCCGCCACAACGGTATTCAACCAGCGACGCGGCCAGACCACCGAGGCCACACCGAACCCGAGGCTCACCACGATCGCCAGCAGCAGCGCGACACCGGTCAGCACCAGGGTGTTGGTCAGCCCCTGGCTCACCAGTTCGGAGATCGGACCGCCGAGGATGTAGGACCGGCCGAGGTCTAGGGTGAGCAGTCCGCCGAGCCAGCTCAGGTACTGCGCCGGGATCGACCGGTCCAGCCCCAGCTGGTGCCGGATCGCCGCGATCGACTGCGGGGTCGCGTCCGGTCCGGCGAGCGTGCTGGCGGGATCGCCCGGGACCAGCCGCATCAGCAGGAAGATCAGCACCGAGGCCGCGAACAGCACCAGAACGGCGGAGGGCAAGCGGCGCAACAGATATCGGGTCATGACAGGAACGCCTCCGTGAGGACCGTCTCGCGGCGCTTGGTCCACTGCACGCCGTGCAGCCGCTTGGATGCCGCGACCTGGTTGAGCCGCGCGCCGATCTCGATGAGGAACAGCCCCTCCAGCAACTGGTCGCTGACGGCCTGGTAGGCCGCGACCGCGGCGGGGCCGGTGCCGTCGGTGCGCCGCCACGCGGAGTCGGCGGCGGCGACATACGCCGGAGATTCGTAGTGGGAGGCGTTCTTTCGCGCGTTGAAGGGATAGGCGCTGACGTTGAGCGTGGACGGCACGAACTGCGCCCACGAGTGATCGGTCACCCACAGACCCGGAAACTGGCCCCCGATCAGCTTTTTCACCGCGGTCGCGTCGTCGTTCGGGTCGAGGGTCACCTCGATCCCGGCCTCGGCCAGGTTGGCCTGCACGATCTGGGCGGTGGCGCCGTAGAAGGGCAGGCTGGTGTTGTACGACAGCGGGATCGCCGGTGGTGGCGGAAGCTGCGCGACCAGTTCGCGGGCGCGGCCGATATTGCGGGCGTAGCGGGTATTGCGCGCCTCGTCGTAGGCCGGAGAGGTCCTGGGCCACGGCAGGTTCAGCGGATATCCGGCGCCGCGGAAGACCTCCTCGATAATGCGTTCACGGTCGATGGCGTACGCGATCGCCTGCCGCATCCGGACGTCGGCCAGCGCCGGATTCCGCAGGTTCACACCGACATACACCTGCAGTTCGGCCCCATCGTAGGTGATCGCCCGGAACCCGGCCCGCCGCGAAAGGTTCTCGATATCCCGGGAATTCAGACCGTGGGCGAGTGCGATCTGACCCGACCGCAGCGCGTTGAGCTGCGCCTGACTGTCGGGAACGACCGACAGCTGCACCCGGTCCAGATACGGCCGGTCGGGCACCCAGTACCGCTCGTTGCGTTCGAACACCATGCGGCTGTTGGGGATTCGCTCGGTGAAGCGGAAAGGCCCGGTGCCGATGAACTGCTCACCGGCCGACAGCTCGCCGATGGTCTCGCGGTCCAGGATCGGCACGGTGTCGAGCAGATCGAAGATATTGCCCAGCGGGTGCGCGAACCGCAGGACGATGCGGTGCGGTGCGCCGGTGTCGTATTCGGTGATCGCCGCGGCGGTACTCTTCAGTTGCGCGGACCATTTCGGGTCGGCGTAGGTGCGCAGCGCGAATTCCACATCGGCGGAGGTGAAGGGCCGCCCGCTGTGGAAGGTGACGTCGTCGCGCAGTTCCAGGGCGAGCGACAGGCCGTCCGGTGCCAGCCGCCACGAGGTCGCCAGCAGCGGTTGCGGTTCCAGCCGGTCGTTCGGGTAGCGGACCAGGGTCTCGTAGACCAGGCCGATGACCGCCGGAGTCGTCGCGGTGTTGGTGAGGATGTTGGCGGGGACGATGTCGTAGGGCGTGCCCACCTTCAGCGTGCCGCCCCGCACCGGCGTCGCATCGGCACCGGCGGCATCGAGTTCGTGCACCGCCGAGGTGCAGGCCGCCAACGCACCGCCGCCGAAGACAGCGAGCGCGGACACGCTCGCGCCCCGCAGAAACGTGCGGCGCGATAACGCGCCGGGTGGTGAGCTCATCTGGGAAATCCTCGGAATGCTGGCGGACTGCTGTCATGGCGTCGTTCACTCACGACAGCAGCAGCACGACGGTCCGCCCGAGCCTGTCCGGGGCGCGCTGGGCCGACTCGTGTGCATGGCAACCGACGGTAGAAGAACTACGACCGGTCGGCACCGGTTGCACGCACCCTGCACAAAACCCTGGCGAACGGCCCCGGTGTCCGGTTTCGCTGGACCGATGTCTGTGCCTGACCATGCCCGCGGCTACGAGAACGTCACCGCACCGATCGGCCGCACCACCGCCGACGCCGAACCGCAGTGGACCTATCCCCCGGCCGCGCCCGCGGGCGCCCCGAACATCATCGTGGTGCTGGTCGACGACATGGGCTTCAGCGATATCGGGCCGTTCGGCTCGGAGATCGAGACGCCGACGCTGGATCGCCTTGCCGCACAGGGCATCCGGCTCACCAATTATCACACCACCCCGCTGTGCTCACCGTCGCGGGCGGCCCTGCTCACCGGAATCAACCCGCACCGTGCGGGTTTCGGGTTCGTCGCGAACGCCGATCCGGGATATCCGGGCCTGCGGCTGGAGCTGGCCGACGATGTACTCACGCTGCCGGAGGCATTGCGCGCCAACGGCTATGCCACCTACGCGGTCGGCAAGTGGCATCTGGTCCGCGATGCCACCATGAACCCTGCGGCGCACCGGGATTCGTGGCCGACACAGCGCGGCTTCGACCGCTACTACGGATCGCTGGAGGGATTCAACTCCTACTACTACCCGAACCAGATCGTCTCCGACGGCTCGGTGGTCGACGTGGAGAGCTACCCGGAGGACTACTACGTCACCGACGATCTCACCGACAAGGCGATCGCGTACCTGAAGGACCTGCGGGCCCACGACGCGGTCAAACCGTTCTTCCTCTACTTCGCCCATGTCGCGATGCACGGTCCGCTGCAGGCCAAGCCGGTCGATCTGGAGAAGTACCGCGGCCGGTATGCCGCGGGCTGGGATCGGTTGCGGCACAGCCGTTTCGCGTCGCAGCTGGCGCAGGGCCTGTTTCCGCCGGGGACCCGGCAGAAGCCGCGCAACACCGAACCGGGATACGAGGCCCGGGAGTGGGATTCGCTCTCGGCCGGGGAACAGCGCCGCTTCGCGCGCTATATGGAGGTCTACGCGGCGATGGTCGACAATATCGACCAGAACCTGGGCCGCCTGCTCGACGTGGTGGAGCGGCTGGGCGAGCTGGACAACACGATCGTCGTCTTCACCTCCGACAACGGCGGCACCGCCGAGGGCGGTCCCGTCGGAACCCGCAGCTACCTGGCGGAATTCGCGCATGTCGACGATCCGGACTGGGTCGGGGACGTGCCGCACGACGAGGAGCTGATCGGGACCGCACGCCTGGGCGTGCACTACCCGCGCGGGTGGGGGCAGGCGTCGAATACGCCGTTCCGGTTCTACAAGGGGCAGACCTTCGCCGGGGGCGTGCGGGTGCCGTTCGTGGTCTCGTGGCCGAAAGGGCTGCCCGCCGGCGAGATTCGGCGCGAATACGTCTATGTGACCGATCTGGCGCCGACCCTGCTGGAGCTGGCGGGACTCTCGCGCCCCACCGTGCGTAACGGACTGCCCGCCAAGGACTTCGACGGCGTTTCGGCGGTTCGGGTGCTGCGCGATCCCGAGGCGGCCTCGGCACACGTCGAGCAGTATTCGGAGATGACCGGGCACCGCGGCTTCTACCGCGACGGCTGGAAGCTGCTCGCGCTGCACGAGCCGGGCACCGATATCGACGACCCACGCTGGCAGCTGTTCGACGTGCGCACCGATCCGACCGAGCTACACGACGTCGCGGCGCAATTCCCCGAGAAGGTCGCCGAGCTGGCCCGCGCGTGGGATGCGGCCGCCTGGCACAACACCGTGTTCCCGCTGGTCACCCGCGCGGACCTGGCACGCCGGAGGCCGGAGGAGGCCCGGCTCGCGCGGCCGCTGCGCCTGCTGCCCGGCACCCCCACGCTGGAGCGGTACCGCTCGCAGCGGCTGATCGCCTATCGCGACTTCACCGTCACCGCCGAACTCGGCGGATATGCCCCGGGTGACGAGGGAGTACTGCTGGCGCACGGCGATCCGCAGGGCGGCTACCTGCTCTATGTCGAGGATGGGCGGGCGGTGTTCGGATTCAACGGCTACGGCCGCTACGCCACCGTCGCCGCGCCGATCCCGCCGGGCGCGCGGGGGATCACCGTCGCCGCCCTCGTGCGACCCAAGCTGCGCTGGGATTTCACCGTCAGCATCGACGGGGAACCGGTGGCGCAGCTGCTCGATCGGGTCCAGCTGGTCGGCATGGCGCCGTGGACCGGCATCTCCGTCGGTGTCGACGCCCGCGGACCGGTCGCCTGGGAGCTGCGCGAGCGCCGCGGCCCGTTCCGCTACACCGGTGACCTGCGCGCGATCACCTACACCCCGGGGCAATTGCGCGTGCCGGAGCGGACCGTGCGCGCCGTGGAGGCGGAGGCCGAAGTGCTGGCCGAGTAAGTGGATCCCGAAATCGCCCCCGTACACGGATCGTCCGTTGCAGGATGGGACCGTGCGGTTGCATCGGCACATTCCCTGGGTGGCAGCCGCGGTCGCCGCGATCGCGTGGACGGCCGCGGCGGCATGGAGCGTGGCGATCGGCCTGTTCCAGGCGGCGGATACGCGCTGCGGCAGCACCGCGCCCCGGGTCGACATGGCGGGCGGCTGGTGGGTGATCGCCACGCTCGCCGTCTGGACCCTGCCGTTCGCGTTGTGCGCGTTCATGTTTCGATCCCGCTGGGCGGTACCGGCGGTATGGCTGGCCGTCGTGGTCGACCTGGTGGTGGTCGCGGCGATGTTCACCCACCCCACGCGCTTCTGCTGGTGACGACCGCCCGCAGCGCGTCGACGGTCCCGCTGACCACCGGCCGCGACGAGCGCTACCCGCAGCGCGTCGACGGTCCTGCTGACGACCGGCCGCGCGATGAGCGCTACCCGCGCAGCGCGTCGATGATCTTTCCGATACGCCCGGCGCGCGTTTCGGGCCGCTTCGCGTCGGTCACGGACCGGGCCTGTTCGCGGCGGCGGGAATAGGATTGCCCGTCGAAGCTCTCACGCAGCCCGGCCTCGGCCAGCGCCGCGGCCAGATCGTCGGGCACCGCCACGGTCCGCTCGGCGGTGTCGCGCTCGAGGGTGACCGTGACCGTATCGCCGGGCTCCTTGCCGACCGCCGCGCGGATGGATTTGAGCAGGCCGATGCACGGACCCTCGCCCATGGAGACGATCGAACCGGTGTAGTCGACGCCGTCGAAGGTGGCTCGTACCGGGATCCGCCCGCCGCCGCCCAGCGCCGACACCACCTCGGCGGGCACGGGCACGTAGGCCCCGCCGCCCCGGGCGGACTCGATCGTGGCCTCGAATCGCTGCATGACCGCATGCTAATCCGGACGCCGCCGCAGGTGTCGGATATCCCCCGGCGATCGGCGGGCAAATGATTTACCGCGCGGTAATTCGCGCGACGTAACCTGTGCGACGTCCGTCTCACCGCGGCGGAAATCGGCGCCGAAGCCGGAAACCGGATGTGTTAACAAATGTAAAACGCCCGAGAACCGGTCGTTTCCAAAGCATCACCGGTGCGCCGCCCGAATGCCCCCGCGGGGTCGGAAACCGGCATCGCCCCAGGTCGCCCCCGACCAGGCCCGGTGTGGCCGCTACCGCACAGTGACCGTCACGTTTCCCGAGCCTCACAACTCACAGGGCCCGCAGGAGCGTTGTGAGAGAACCGTTTTGCCCGCTCCCCGAGCGTCCTTACTCTCGGTGCAGCAGCCCGATTCTCAGCTCGAAGGGGGCGTTGTGGTTATTTCGCATACAAAGGGTTCGACCCCCTCCGATACCGCCGGGGCAGGGGATGCGCTGCTCCGGTTGGGCAAATACTTCACGCGCGGCGAGGTGTCCGGCGATCTGCGCAGCGTGCACAAGGTGGGCGGGCGCAGCGCCGACGAGTTCTATCGCGACCGCTGGGCCCACGACAAGGTGGTCCGCTCCACGCACGGGGTGAACTGCACCGGTTCGTGCTCGTGGAAGATCTACGTCAAGGACGGCGTGATCACCTGGGAGTCCCAGCAGACCGACTATCCCTCCGTCGGCTCCGACAAGCCCGAGTACGAGCCGCGCGGGTGCCCCCGCGGCGCCTCGTTCTCCTGGTACACGTATTCGCCTGCGCGCGTGCGGTATCCGTATGTGCGCGGCACGCTGCTCGAGATGTACCGCGAGGCCAAGGCCGCGGTGAAGGATCCGGTGGCCGCCTGGGAATCGATCGTCGAGGATCCGGAGAAGGCCAGGCGGTACAAGTCGGCCCGCGGCAAGGGCGGGTTCGTACGCGCCGAATGGTGGGAGGCGGCCGAGATCGCCGCGGCGGCGCACGTCCACACGATCAAGCGCTACGGCCCGGACCGGGTCGCCGGATTCTCCCCGATTCCCGCGATGTCGATGGTGTCGCACGCGGTGGGCGCGCGGTTCATCTCGCTGCTGGGCGGGTCGATGCTGTCGTTCTACGACTGGTACGCGGATCTGCCGGTGGCCTCGCCGCAGGTGTTCGGCGACCAGACCGATGTGCCCGAATCCGCGGACTGGTTCGACGCCGGGTACCTGATCATGTGGGGCTCGAACGTGCCCGTGACCCGCACCCCCGACGCGCACTACATGACCGAGGCCCGCTACCGCGGCCAGAAGGTGGTCGTGGTCTCCCCCGACTACGCCGACAACACCAAGTTCGCCGACGAGTGGGTGGCGGCCCGGCCCGGAACCGATGCGGCCCTTGCCATGTCGATGGGCCACGTGATCCTGAAGGAATTCTTCGTCGACAGGGCCACGCCCCGATTCCTCGACTACACCAAGCGCTACACCGATCTGCCGTTCCTGATCGCGCTCGACGAGCACGACGGCGGCTGGAATGCCGACGGCGAGTACAGCGCCCACACCTGGGTGCCCGGAAAGTTCCTCACCGCGGCCGATCTCGGTGACACCGGCGAGGGAGCCGAGCACAAGACGGTGCTGCTCGATGCCGACGGCGAGCCCGTGGTCCCGAACGGGGCGCTGGGACACCGCTTCTCCGACTCCGGCGCGGGCAGCTGGAACCTCGATCTCGGGGATGTCGATCCCCTGCTGACGCTGTACGGCCGCACCGATGACGTTGCGGCCGTGCGGTTGCCTCGCTACGACGGCGAGACCGGTGTGCTCAGCCGGGGCGTGCCGACCAGAATCGTTGCGGGCAAACGGGTCACGACCGTCTACGACCTGCTCCTCGCCCAGTACGGTGTGGCGCGCGCGGGCCTGCCCGGCCACTGGCCGACCGGGTACGACGATGCGAACGAGCCCTACACCCCCGCCTGGCAGGAGGCCGTCACCGGCGTCCCCGCGGTGCAGGCGGCGCGCATCGCGCGCGAATTCGCCGACAACGCCGACCGATCCGGCGGCCGCTCCATGATCCTGATGGGCGCGGGCACCAACCACTGGTTCCATTCCGATCAGATCTACCGCTCGTTCTTCACCCTCACCCTGCTCACGGGCTGCCAGGGCGTCAACGGCGGCGGCTGGGCGCATTACGTCGGCCAGGAGAAGTGCCGACCGGTAACCGGCTGGGCCACACTGGCATTCGGCCTGGACTGGCAGCGCCCGCCGCGGCAGATGCAGGGCACCGTGTTCTGGTATCTGGCCAACGACCAGTGGCGCTATGACCCGTTCACCGCCGAATCCTTCGCCTCCCCTTTGGGTTCCGGCCGATTCGCCGGGCGCACCGCGGCCGACAATATCGCGCTGGCGTCGCGGCTGGGCTGGATGCCGAGTTATCCGACGCTGAACCGCAATCCGCTCGATCTCGTCGACGAGGCCGAGGCGGCGGGCAGGACACCGCAGGAGCACGTGATCGACGGCCTGAAGTCCGGTGAGCTGCGCTTCGCCTGCGAGGACCCGGACGCGCCGGAGAACTTCCCGCGCTGCCTGACCGTGTGGCGGGCCAACCTGCTCGGCTCCTCCGGCAAGGGCAACGAGTACTTCCACCGGCACCTGCTGGGCGCCGACTCCAACCTGCAGACCGGCGAGGCCACCGGAGTCCGCCCGCAGGAACTGGAATGGCGCGAGACCGCGGCCACCGGCAAGCTGGATCTGCTGCTGTCGCTGGACTTCCGGATGACCTCCACCACGCTGTTCTCCGATATCGTGCTGCCCGCGGCGACCTGGTACGAGAAGCACGACCTGTCCTCCACCGATATGCACCCGTTCGTGCACGCGTTCTCCCCCGCCATCTCGCCGCCCTGGGAGGCCAAGACCGACTTCGAGGCGTTCCACCGCATCGCGCGCGGGTTCTCCTGGCTGGCCGAGAAGCATCTCGGCACGCGCAAGGATCTGGTCGCGGTGCCGCTGCTGCACGATACGGCCGATGCGCTGGCCCAGCCGGGCGGACGGGTGCTCGACTGGAAGGCCGGGGACTGCGAGCCGATCCCCGGTAGGACGATGCCGAAACTCGTTGTGGTCGAACGAGATTACCCGAAGATCGCGGAGAAGATGGCCGCCCTCGGGCCGCTGATCGACTCGCTCGGCGTCACCACCAAGGGTGTCACCACCCACCCCGATCCCGAGGTCGAATACCTCGCCGGCGTCAACGGCACCGTGGTGTCGGGCGCCGCGCAGGGTCGTCCGTCGCTGGCCAAGGACGTCCATGCGGCGGAGGCCATCCTGGCGCTGTCGGGCACCACCAACGGCCGCCTGGCCGTGGAGGGGTTCGAGGCTCTCGAGCGCCGCACCGGCACCAAGCTGGCGGATCTGGCCGCCGAGCACGAGGGCAAGCGGATCACCTTCGCCGACACCCAGGCCCGGCCCGTCCCGGTGATCACCTCGCCGGAGTGGTCCGGATCCGAGACCGGCGGGCGCCGGTACTCGCCGTTCACCATCAATACCGAGCGGCTCAAGCCCTGGCACACCCTCACCGGGCGCCAGCACTTCTACCTCGACCACGACTGGATGATCGAACTCGGCGAACAGCTGCCGATCTTCCGGCCGCCGCTGGATATGGCGGCGCTGTTCCGGGAGCCCGACGTCGGGACGGTGAGCGACAGCGGCGTCACGGTACGGTATCTCACCCCGCACTCCAAGTGGTCGATCCACTCGGCGTATCAGGACAACCTGCACATGCTCACGCTCTCGCGCGGCGGGCAGGCGATCTGGATGTCGGAGAGGGACGCGGCGAAAATCGGTGTCGCCGACAATGATTGGATCGAGGCGAGCAACCGCAACGGCATCGTCGTCGCCCGCGCCATCGTCAGCCACCGCATGCCCGAGGGCACGGTGTTCATGTACCACGCCCAGGACCGCGCGGTGGACGTCCCGCGCATCGAGGGCACGCCGAACATGAACGGGGCCAAGGGAAAACGCGGCGGCATCCACAACGCGCTGACCCGCATCATGATCAAGCCCTCACATCTGATCGGCGGCTACGCGCAGCAGTCGTTCGCGATCAACTACCACGGCCCCACCGGAAATCAGCGCGACGAAGTGACCACGATCCGCAAGCGCAGCCAAGAAGTGGAGTACTGACATGCGTGTCATGGCGCAGCTGGCCATGGTGATGAACCTGGACAAGTGCATCGGCTGCCACACCTGCAGCGTCACCTGCAAGCAGGCCTGGACCAACCGGTCCGGCACCGAGTACGTGTGGTTCAACAACGTGGAAACCCGTCCCGGGCAAGGCTATCCGCGGCAGTACCAGGACCAGGAGAAGTGGAAGGGCGGCTGGAAGCTGGACCGCAGGGGCCGCCTCACCCTGAAGTCCGGATCGCGAATGAAGCGGCTGCTCAACATCTTCGCCAACCCGGACCTGCCCACGGTGTCGGACTACTACGACCCGTGGAGCTACGACTACGACAATCTGCTCAGCTCCCCGGCCATGGACACCACCCCGGTGGCGCGGCCGAAATCGCTGATCACCGGCGAGGACACGAAGATCACCTGGGGCGCCAACTGGGACGACGACCTGGGTTCCGGGCCGGAGCAGGTCGGTAGGGATCCGCTGCTGTCCAAGCTGTCGGACCAGGTCAAGCTCGAATTCGAGCAGACCTTCATGTTCTACCTGCCGCGCATCTGCGAGCACTGCCTCAATCCGTCGTGCGCGGCGTCGTGCCCGTCCGGCGCGATCTACAAGCGCGCCGAGGACGGCATCGTGCTCGTGGACCAGGACAAGTGCCGCGGCTGGCGGCAGTGCGTCACCGGATGCCCCTACAAGAAGATCTATTTCAACCACAAGACGGGCAAGGCGGAGAAATGCACCTTCTGCTACCCGCGCGTGGAGGTCGGCATTCCGACCGTGTGCTCGGAGACCTGCGTCGGGCGGCTGCGCTACATCGGCGTCATGCTCTACGACGCCGACGCGGTGCTGGAGGCGGCGTCGGCGACCGACGACAGGGACCTCTACCCCGCACAGCTGGGTGTGTTCCTCAATCCCCACGATCCGCGCGTGATCGCGGAGGCCGAACGCGCCGGGATCTCCCCGGAATGGATTCAGGCGGCGCAGGATTCGCCGGTCTACAAGCTCATCGTCGACTACCAGATCGCGCTGCCGCTGCATCCGGAGTATCGGACCATGCCGATGGTCTGGTACGTGCCGCCGCTGTCGCCGGTCGTCGACGTGCTGTCGGAAACGGGACACGACGGCGAGAACGTGGCCAACCTGTTCGGGGCCATCGACGCGCTGCGCATCCCCGTGGAGTACCTCGCCGAACTGTTCACCGCCGGTGAGGTCGGGCCCGTGCGTGCCGCGCTGCAGCGGCTGGCGGGGATGCGGGCCTTCATGCGCTCGATCAATCTGGGCCAGGAGCCGGATCTGTCCATTCCGGAATCGGTGCGGCTGGCGCCGGAGGAGATCGAGGCGATGTACCGGCTGCTGGCCATCGCCAAGTACGAGCACCGCTACGTGATTCCCAGTGGCGCCACTTCCCGTGCGCACGAACTGGATTCGCTGGCGACCGGCTGCAGCCTCGATGTCGACGGCGGGCCCGGAATGACGGCGTTCGACGCCATGGACGACAAGTTCCACCTCACCGACACCAACGGCGCGGCACCCGAGGAGAAGTCCTCCCGCGTCAACCTGCTCAACTGGGACGGCAGGTCCACCGAGGGCCTGCTGCCCTCCCGGAACGGCTCGAACGGCAACGGCCACAACGGTTCCGGTGGGCGATCAGGCCATGGCAACGGCGCGGCGGTGAACGGCTCCGGTACGACGATTCCCGAACCGAGCAAGGTCGCGCGATGAGCCTGCTGAAGATCCGCCGCCGCCCCGAGCCCACCGTGCGGATGTCCGAGCGCGAGCGGCGCATCGTGTGGCGCGTCGCGGCGCTGCTGCTCGATTATCCGAGCCGGGAAGCCCTGGCGATGATCGACGACATGGACGGCGCCACAGCCGAACTGCCGGACGAGGTGCGTCCACACCTGGAGTCCGTCCTGCTGCACCTGCGCAGCACCGAGCCCCTGGCCCTCGCCCAGCAGTACGTCGAGACCTTCGACCTGCGCCGCCGCGCCAGCCTGCACCTCACCTACTACGCCTACGGCGATACCCGCAAGCGCGGGATGGCGCTGCTCCGGTTCAAGCACGCCTATCGGCACGCGGGCGTCGAGCTGGGCGACTCCGAACTGCCCGACCACCTGCCCGTGCTGCTGGAGTTCGCCGCCACCGTCGACCCGATCGGCGGCGAACGCCTGCTCGGTGAGCATGTTCCCGTCCTCGAACTGCTGCGATTGTCGTTGTCCGACAGCGGATCTCCCTATGCGGGCGCGCTGGCCGCGGTCGTGGCGACACTGCCGCCCCTCACCACGGCGGACCGCCGCCGCATCGCCGAACTCGCCGCGCAGGGGCCACCCGGGGAAGAGGTGGGCCTGGACCCGTTCGCGATGGATCCCTCGCTGTTCGCCGGATCGGAAGGCCGCCGATGACCACCCTGCTCTGGATGACGCTGCCGTACGTGGCCTTCACCTCGTTCCTGCTCGGCCACCTGTGGCGCTACCGCAACGACCAATTCGGCTGGACCACACGCTCTTCCCAGATCTACGAGTCCCGCCTGCTGCGCCTGGGCAGCCCGCTGTTCCACTTCGGCATGCTCGGCGTCATCGGCGGGCATGTGCTCGGCGTTCTCATCCCGGAGTCCTGGACCGCGGCGATCGGCATCTCCGAACACCTCTACCACCTGGTCGCGGTGACGGCCGGGACGATCGCCGGGGTCGCCGTCATCGCCGGTATCGCCATCCTGCTCTACCGCCGCATCACCGTGCCCGCGGTGCGGCAGGCGACCACCACCAACGACAAGGTGATGTACGTGCTGCTGGCCGGGGCCCTGATCACCGGCCTGCTCAACACCGTCGGCAGCAACCTGCTGTGGGGCAGGCACAACTACCGCGAGACCGTATCCCCGTGGTTCCGTAGCCTTTTCACACTGCATCCCGAGCCCGACCTGATGGTCGGCACCCCCTGGACCTTCCAGGCGCACGGCCTGATCGTGCTCACCCTGATCGGCATCTGGCCCTACACCCGCCTGGTCCACATGTTCAGCGCCCCCATCGGCTACCTCGTCCGCCCCTACGTCGTCTACCGCAGCAAGGAACACAACGCCCGCGACAAACGCCGCTACGCCCGGGCCTGGCAAGCCCCCGCAATCCCCCCGACCCGCCGCTGACAACCCGGCCCCGAGAGCCTGGAACAACAGCCGGGCGAATTGTGGCTATACTTACAGCACCTAATATAGCCACAGGAGTAGCCATGCGGATCGGTGTACGCGAGCTGCGAGACGGACTGAGTCGACATTTGGCGAAGGTGCGGGCGGGACACACCGTGACCGTGACCGACCATGGCACGGCGATCGCCCGCATCGTGCCGGTCGACCAGCCGACGACGCTCGAACAACTCATCGCCGAGGGCCGCGTCCGCGCTGCCACGCGCCGCAAGGGTCGCGCACCCGCGCCGGTCGAGCCGGACGGATCCGTGAGCGATCTCGTTTCCGAGCAGCGTCGGTGATCGCTTACTTCGACACTTCGGCCTTCGTTCCGCTCTTGATAAGGGAACCGACCACGGCCTTCTGTCAGCGGCTGTGGAACGAGGCCGACAGCGTCGTCAGCTCACGGCTTCTCTACGTCGAGACGGCCGCAGCGCTCGCACAGGGCCTTCGCCTCGAACGGCTTACCGAGCGTCAGCACACCGACGCCCTTCGGCTACACACCCGCATGTGGCAGGAGTTCGATGTCGTCGAGGCGGACGAAACGGTGACGGAACGGGCCGCCACCCTCGCCCATGACCTGGCCCTTCGCGGCTACGACGCCGTCCACGTCGCGTCGGCGGAACGGCTCGACGACCACGATCTCGTCGTAGCCAGCGGTGACCGCAAGCTCCTCGATGCATGCATCAAGCTATGCCTGACTACCGCAGACACAAACTCGCAGCCGTAGCTGGCGAAGGACCCCGGCGACCGATACGACTCGTGCGGCGAACCCGCCCGCCTGCTCGCCGAGGCACTGCGCGGCATCGATCCCCGTCCCCTCGCCCACCTGCGGAAACGATTGAACGGGGCGTTCACCAGGAACACCGCGTTCCGGCGGAAACCGGCCCCGGCGCGTAAGAGTTCCGGCACGCGATAGGCGAACGCAGGGCTGACCCTGGCCGAATATGCGTAGAGCTATGCTCGACAAGTAACCAAATACGGCTAGTCGACCCGACAACCCCGAACAGGAGGCTCCCGTGACGGCGGTTCGGCTGCTCGTCCTCGGCGCGGTCCGGCGGCACGGCCGCGCGCACGGCTACCAGGTGCGCGCCGACCTGGAGTCCTGGGGCGCGCACGAATGGGCCCGGGCCACGTCGGGCTCGGTGTATCACGCGTTGAAGTCGCTCACCAAGGACGAGTTGCTGCGCGCGCACGACGCGGCACCGAGCCAGGCGGGCGGGCCGCCGCGCACGGAATACGAGCTGACCGCGGAGGGCGAGCAGGCCTACCTCGAACTGCTCCGCTCGGCGCTCGCCCGCCGCGACCCGCGCCTGGACATGCTGGCCGCGGCCGTCGGTTTCATCGACGACCTCCCCCGCGCGGACGCCGTCGCCCTGCTCCGCGACCGGGCCCGTGAGCTGGCCGAATGGCGCGCGAGCATCACCGCCCACCTGCCACCGGACGCCGACCTCGACACCTGGGGCCCGGTCGGCGAGGTCATCGGCCTGTGGCTCGACACCGCCGACAGCCGCGCCGCCTGGACCCGGCGCCTGATCGACCGGCTGGAGGGCGGCGCGTTCCGCATGGCCGACGACTGACGCGCCGGTGGACGCTCGCGCATGTCCGAGAGCGTCGCAGCGATGTCGATTCGCGCCGCCGCCCGGTGTACTTGGTCCATGCAAACGACAAGCACCACCACCCAGACGTTCGGCGCGATCTCCCTCGTGGTGGCCGCCCTCTCGACCGGCCTGCTGGCCGGGGTCTTCTACGCCTACGCCAGTTCGGTGATGCTGGCGCTGCGGCAGGTCGACGACCGCACCTTCGTGGACGTGATGAACCGGATCAACACCGTCATCGTCAACCCGGCCTTCATGTTCAGCTTCCTCGGCTCGATCGTCTTCACGGCCGTGGCGGCGGCGCTGCACCTGCGGGCGGATCAGCGCACGGTGCTGTGGTGGATCCTGGCCGCGCTGGCGCTCAACGTGATCAGCTTCCTGATCACCTCGGCGGGCAATATCCCGCTGAACAACCAGCTGGCCGCCGTCACCGACGGCGCCGATCTCGCCGCCCTGCGACAGCAGTTCGAAGGGCCCTGGGTGCGGCTGAACATCCTGCGCGCGCTTGCCAACACCGGCGCCCTCGGCGTCCTGGCCTGGGCACTGCGGTGCGCGGGCCGCGGGTGAGACATGCTGCGCCCCAGCACATCCGGGCTGTCACCCGGCGCGGAGGAACTTCCCTGTGCGCCGGGTCCCGAGCGTGTCTCCCGCGTTGCCGTCGCCGAAAACGTATGTGCCACCGACGAATACCGCATTCACAGCGCCGTCGTTGCGATTGACCATTCGGGACAGGTTGTCGAAGTACGGCGCCGGGTGTTCGGCGTAGGCGTCGAGGCTGTCGTCGAGCCGGTCCGGGTCGATCACCACCGCATCCGCCCGGTCCCCCGCCCGCAGGTGTCCGGCGTCGAGTCCGTACCAGTCGGCGAGTTCGCCGGTGACGCGATGTACGGCGTGCTCGATCGTCATGAACGGGCGTCCCGCCCGCTCGGCGTCGCGCACCCGGCGCAGCAGCCGCAGCCCGAAGTTGTAGAAGGCCATATTCCGCAGATGCGCCCCGGCATCGGAAAAGCCCAGCTGCACACCGGGATCGGCGGCGAAGCGGTCCAGCACGCGCGGGCGGTGGTTGGAGATCGTGGTGCGCCAGCGCACCTTCCCGCCGTACTCCACGACCAGGTCCAGGAACGCGTCCACCGGATGCACGCCGCCCCGTTCCTCCCCGACCCGGCCGAAGGTCTTGCCGATCACCGAGGCGTCGGGGCAGTCGACGATCTCGGCGTCGAAGAAGTCGCGATGCCACACCCGCGGGCCGTATTTCCGGTCGTAGTCCTTGCGGAACTGGCGGCGGTAGCTCTCGCTGCGCAGCAGCTGCCTACGCTCCTCCAGTCGGTTGGACAGATGCAATGCCGCCGCGCCGGAACCGAATTCCTCGAATACCACCAGATCGATGCCGTCGGAGTACACCTCGAACGGCACCGGCAGATGCTGCCAGCGGAAGTCGCCGCCGAGCGCGTTGAGCAGGCGCGCGGTGGCCGGAAAGATATGCGCGACGGCCGGTATCGCCTTGATGTCGGCCGCCGACAGCAGGCTCACCTTCAGCGGCTTGCGCCAGATGCCCAGGCTGCTCGCCGCCATCGCCACCAGGCTCTGCGGGCGCGCCACGTCGGGCCCGCCCTGCAGCGCCCGGCGGCGATCGCGCAGAATGGCGTTGAGCCGCCGCCGTTCCCGGGTCGTCGCGTAGGTCGAGGGCAGCGTGCGAGAACGGCACATGTCGCCGTCCAGCTTGTCGAACAGCAGCTGCTGCGAGGACATGCCGACGAAGCCCGCGTCCAGCGCCTCGGTCAGGTGGCGCTCCATCGCGGAAAGCTCTGCCGCCGTGGGCCGCACATCCTTGCGCGTCGCACGGTCGAGACCCATCTCGGCGGCTCTGATATCCGAATGTCCCAGGAAGCCAGCGATATTCGCGCCCAGCGGCAGGGCCTCCAGGGCGTCGGCGTACTCGTGGGCGCCGCGCCACGTCTTCAGGTCGCCGAGGGCCTCGATCACGTGCTTGCGCGGAATCGCCTCCACCCGCCCGAACAGGTCCCCGGCCCCCTCGGGGTCCACGTGCACGGTCGACAGCGAGCACGAGCCGAGCAGCACCGTGGTGACGCCGTGGCGCACCGACTCCGACAGCGCCGGATCCAGCAGCACCTCCACGTCGTAGTGGGTGTGGATATCGACCATGCCCGGGATCACCCACTTGCCCGCGGCGTCCACCACGGTGCCGCAACCGGTTTCGTCGAGCGGGACGGGCGAGACGGTGGCGACCCGGCCGTCCCGGATGCCGAGATGGCGGACGGCCGCGGGCGCGCCGGTGCCGTCGAACCAGCGGCCGCCCTTGATGATGGTGTCGTACACGGGAGTACCTCTTTCGGCGCCCCGCCGACCCGGCGGGGTCAGATTTCTATCTCGCGCCGCACGACCTTCCCTGTGGCGTTGCGCGGCAACGGCTTATCGGTGATCACCCAGCGGGCGGGGACCTTGAAGTAGGCCAGTCGTGCCGCGGCGAACTCGCGCAGCCCGGTCTCGTCGACGGCGGCCGGTGCCGACACGACCACGACGGCGGCCACCTCCTGGCCGAGGTCGTCGTGCGGGACGCCGAGCACCGCCGATTCGAGCACGGCCGGATGCTCGTCGAGCGCGTTCTCGATCTCGGTGGGGTACACGTTCTCCCCGCCGCGCAGGATGAGATCCGAACGGCGGCCGGACAATCGCAGCCTGCCGTCCTCGAGCGTCCCGAAATCACCGGTGCGCAGCCAGCGCCCGGCATCGATCGCGGCGGCGGTCGCGGCCTCGTCGTTCCAGTACCCCAGCATCACGTACGGGCTGCGGACGCAGATCTCGCCCTCCTCGCCGTCGGGCAGCGGCGTGCCGTCGGGGTCGCGGATCTCCACCGCGACGCCGAGAATGGGACGCCCCACCGTCTCGGGATGCGCGGCGAGTTCGGGCGGCGTGGCAACCGTTGCGGCCGTACCGCTTTCGGTGAGCCCGTAGCTGGTGGTCAGCGCGACCTGCGCGACGGGCAGGCGCTCGCGCAGCCGCTGCTGGAAGGCGGGCGACGAGGGAGCGGCATTGAGCGAGAACGCCGTCAGCGTCGACAGGTCGTAGCCCGAAAGGTCGTGTTCGAGCATCCGGCTCGCCATGGTCGGCACCGCGCCCCAGTTGGTGACCCGTTCGCGCTCCACCAGCCGCAACAGCCTGTCGACGTCGAACGCGCCCTGGTGGATCACGACGGCGGCGCCGGTCGCCAGCCGCGGGATCACCAGGTTGTGCAGGCTGGCGATGTGGAACAGCGGCGAGGTGAGCAGGAAGCGCTTATCGCTCGGTTCCCGGTGCGGCATGCCGCGGAAGGCCGCCACCATCGCATCGGTGAATCGGTGGTAGTCGGTGACGGCCACCAGGTTTCGATGCGAATGCACCACGCCCTTGGGGCGTCCGCTGGTGCCGCTGGTGTACAGGATCACCGCCGGATCGTCCTCGGCCACGATCGTCCGCGGCGCCGCGCCGGAGTACTCCTCGATCAGCTCCGGCAGATCGCCGTCCACCGTGAGCACCGCAATACCGGCGCCCGGCCCACCGTCGGCGCCCTCGCTCCGGGCATCCCCGCTACGTTCCGGGTCGCCCGCGTGCGGACCGCGATACCCGATCTCGCTCAGCAACGCGGCTCTCCTCGCATCCGCGATCACCACCGCGGGTTCGGTGTGCTCGAGTCCGTAGGCGATCTCGCGCGGCGCCCACCAGGCGTTGTAGCCGACGGGAATCGCGCCCAGGCACTGCGCCGCCCAGAACGCCACCACCCACTCCGGGCCGTTGGCGGCCAGGATGCCGACGCGGTCGCCCTTGCCGACCCCGTACCGATCCGCCAAGCCCTGTGCCAGCGCACCGGCCGCGTTCGCGTGCTGCGCGAACGACATTCGGCCCTCCGCGGTCACCAGGTATTCGCGCTCGCCCCAGGCGAGGGACGCCTCCAGCAGCTCCGGCAGCGAGCGGCGGCGATGGCGCATCGCCGGGATCGGTGCGCCCAGCACCTGCTCGACCGTCATCTCGAACGCCCCGCCCGGGCCGGTCAGCTCGGCGGCGATGCGGGCCGCGGCGGCCTGCGGGTCAACGGCTTCGGTCATGTGTGGTCCACTCCTCGTGTCCGTCCCCGCACCGCGTCGAACGTCGCGCGCAGATAGGCGTCCGAGCGTTCGGATCCGATCAGACTGCTCGCCATGCGATTCATGGTGTAGGCGAAGGTGATCCGGCGGTCCAGATCGTTGACGACCATGGCGCCCCCGTAGCCCGCCCACCAACACACCCGCCCCTCGGGCACGGCGGGCACGGTCTGCGGGTGCGGCAGCCCGTAGCCGATGCCGAAGCGCAGCGGCACCAGCAGCGCCAGATCGACGCCGTCGGACTGCTGCTCGAAGATCAGGTCGATGGTCTTCGGCGACAGGAACTTCCGGCCGCCGAGTTCGCCACCGCAGGCGATGAGCGACTGCACCCGCGCCACCGACCGCGCATTGCCGTGTCCGTTCACCGCGCCGAGTTCGGCCTGCCGCCATGCGGGCGTGGCGGTTTCGGCGACGTCGAGCAGCGGGCTGGTCAGCGTCTTCACCAGGATGCTGGACCGGTCGAGCGCGGCCATGTCGAACTTCGGCAGCTCCGGCTGCACCATGGTGGCGATCCGGTCGAAATGCTCGGGCCCGGTGCCGATGTGGAAGTCGGCGCCCAGCGGCCGCGCCAGCTCCTCGGCGAAGAACTCCCCCAGCGAGCGGCCGGTGATGCGGCGGATCACCGCGCCGACGAGATGCCCGTAGTCCAGGGCGTGATAGCCGGAGGCGGAGCCCGGCTCCCACCACGGGGGCTGGGCCGCGAGCCGGGCGGCGGCCGCCTCGGCGTCGTAGATATCGTGCAGCGCGATCGGCGGTTCCCAGCCGGACACCCCGGAGGTGTGTGCGAGCAGGTGCCGAATCTCGATGTCGCCCTTGCCGTTCGCCGCGAATTCGGGCCAGTAGTGGGCCACCTTCTCGCGGACGTCCAGCTCACCGCGGTCGACCAGCAGCAGGGCCGACAGCGCCACCATGGTCTTGGTGACGGAGAAGACGTTGACCAGGGTGTCGGCGCGCCACGGCGCGGTCCTCGCGGGGTCGGCCCAGCCGCCCCACAGGTCGACCACCGGATCGCCGTCCACGGTCACGCAGACCGAGGCGCCCAGTTCGGCACCCGAACTCAGCTGCTCGTCGAATGCCTCACGCACGCCGATGAATTCGTCGAGACAGAAACCCGAGGAGGTACTCATCCCCGCACCCCCTGCGCCGCCCGCGCCGGTACCGGCAGCGTATTGCCCGCCGCCGCAGCGCGTTTCGCGCCCCGGGCCAGCTCCTCGCGCAGCTGGCGAACGTAGGGCTCGAACTCGATCTGAATGGTGTGGCGCGGCGAATCATAGTAGCGCCCGGTGCGTTTGGTCTCCTGCCTGCGCACCGACTCCTCGATCTCCGCGCGCGGCGGCAGGTGGTAGCGGCCGGTCAGGTACGCGGCCACGAGTTTGCTCTGCTGCTCGGCGAAGTTCACCAGTGTCGGCAGCGGCTGCGCCAGGCCCAGATAGAAGAGGTTGTCGATGCCCGGCTTCATCATCAGCTCGAACAGCGGGATGCGATTGTCCCGGTCGGGGAGCAGCTCCGGATCGTCGAAGAACGGGAAGCTGATGTGATATCCGGTGGCGCACAACACCACATCCACCTCCTCGGCGCTGCCGTCGGCGAAGCGCACCCGCCCGCCCTCCAGCCGGGTGATGGCCGGTTTGCAGGTGATATCGCCGCAGCCTGCGCGATGCAGGAACTCCTCGCTCGCCGACGGATGCGCCTCGAACGGCCGGTGGTCGGGCTTGGGCAGCCCGTAGTTCTCCATCTCACCGCGGTACTTGCGCACGAAGCGCTGCTTGAGCCGCAGGCCCAGCTTCGGCGGCATCCAGCGCGGCATCGACCGGCGGTCGCCGACCTGGCCGTTGACGTACTTCGGCAGCACCCACACCCCGCGCCGCGCGGACACGAACAGCTTCTCCGCCACGAATCGCTGCGACAGCTCGGAGGCGATATCCAGGCCCGAATTGCCCATGCCCACCACGACGATCCGCTTGCCGCGCATATCGATCGGGTCGAACGGATCGTTGTAGGCGTGGCTGTGCATCAGGACGCCGTCGAATTCGCCCGGGTAGTCCGGGAAGCGGGGATCCCAGTGATGGCCGTTGCACACGATGAGCGCGTCATAGGTCGCCGTCTCGCCGGTGTTGGTGGTCACCAGCCACAGCCCGTCCGGGTCTCGTTCGGCGGCAACCACTTTCGTGTTGAACCTGATCCTGTCCCGGATTCCGAAGTGGTCGACGTAGTCCTTGAAATAGGCGAACAGCTCCGAGTGATGCGGAAAGTCGGGCCAGTTCTCCGGCGCCGGATAGTCCTCGAACTGCAAGCGGTACTTGGACGTATCGATGTGCAGGCTCTGATAGCAGGCCGACATCCCGTTCGGATTCTTGAAATACCAGTTGCCCCCGACCTCGTCGGAGCACTCGTAGCAATCGAACGGAATACCGTGCTCGGCCAGGCGTTTGGCGACGGTGATCCCGGAGGGCCCGGCGCCGATGACGCACACCCGGGGCAGTTCGCGTGGGTCCAACTCTGTTCTCCAAAACTAGAACTCGTTGCAGCACTCGTGACGTGGCACACAGTAGCACTCGCTAGACATCATGTCTAGTGAATGAACGATCGTCTACCATCGACGGCATGCCGACGGATTCGAGGACAGGACACCGCGGTTCGCTCCGCGACGAGCAGAAGCGACTGACCCGCGCCCGGATCGTCGACGCGGCGCGGCAGCTGTTCGAGGACCGGGGCTATTCGAGCGTGCGCGTCGACGACATCGCGGCGGCCGTCGGCTGCAGCCGCGCCACCTTCTACCTGCATTTCACCGGTAAGACCGAGGTGTTGCGCGCCATCGCCGAACAGGGCACACTGCCCAGCGTCCGGCAGCGCTACGAGGACCTGGACCGCGTCCTGGTCACCGGTTCCCGCGCCGAGTTCGCCGCCTGGATGACCCGGGCGATCGAATGGTTCGCCGAGAACAAGGACCTGCTCCCGGCCTGGGACGAGGCGACCGCGCTGGAGCCGGAGTTCCGGGAGGTCGCGCGCGAGGGCATCATGACCCTCGCCGACAGCATGCCGGCGTACCTGTCCCGCTGGCCCGCCGACCGCCGCGACGAGGCCCGCCTCCGGATAGAGCTCCTGGTCGCCCAGCTGGAACGCTTCTTCACCCGCTGGGCCATGCAGGGCACCATCGACGTCACCGCCGACCGGGCCGCCGAGGTCCTCACCGACATCTGGTACCCGGCCCTGCAGACCCCGGCCTGAAAAGCGCTCTCCCACAAGAGGATCAGCTCGCGGCGGAGGTCTCCCGCTCCTGGGCCGGTGCCGCCGTCACCTCGTAGGCCTCGAGGTCGAATCTGCGGGTCTCCCGCCGGAACGGCCAGGTAGTGCCGGGCCACAGGGTGGTGTTGTGTCCGTTCTTGTCGAGGTACCAGCTGCGGCAGCCGCCCGAATTCCACACGCTCCCGGTCAGTTCGGCCTGAATGCGGGCGTTGTAGTCGGCCTGGGCGTCGGCGCGGACCTCGAAGGTGCGCAGGCCGCGCTCGCGCAACGTGGTGAGGGCGTCGACGAGGTAGGCGAGTTGCGCCTCGATCATGTAGAGCTGCGAGGTGTGCCCGGTGGCCGTGTTCGGGCCGGTCAGGACGAAGGCATTCGGGAAGTTGGCCATCGTCGTGCCCTTGTAGGCGCGCGGCCCGGCGCCGTCGAACATCTCGGCCATGCTGCGCCCGTCCCGGCCGTGAACGATCGCGAAGGTCGGCGAGTCGGTGACATGAAATCCCGTGGCCACCACCAGAATATCGGCCGCATGCCGGGCGCCGTCGGCGGTGACGACGGCGTCCGGGGTGATCTCCCGGATCGGTGTGGTGATCAGGTCGACGTTCTCCCGGCACAGGGCCGGGTAGTAGTCGTTGGACGGCAGCATCCGCTTGCAGCCGATCCGGAAGGTCGGCCGCACGCGCGCCCGCAGCTCCGGATCGCGAATCTCCCAGCGCAGCTTGGCCTCCGCGATCAGCTCCAGCGGTTTGGTGAATGCGGGGCCGCGCGTCAGGCAGTAGCCCTGGGTCTCCCGCATCAGGTAGACCGACGCCCGGTTCAGTTTCCGCCAGCCGGGCAGGTGGCGGAATGCCCACCGCTCCACCGCCGTGTACGGCCGGTCCAGCCGCGGCAGCAGCCACGGCGCGGTCCGCTGATAGACCTCCAGGTGGCCGACGGTGGCGGCGATGGCGGGCACGATCTGGATCGCCGAGGCGCCGGTGCCGATCACCGCCACGCGTTTGCCGCGCAGCTCCACCTCGTGATTCCACCGCGACGAATGGAACAGGTCGCCCTCGAAGGTCTCGATGCCCGGAATATCCGGCAGCCTCGGCTCGCACAGCACCCCGAACCCGCAGACGAGGTACTCCGCCGCGACCGGGCCGCGGGTGGTGTCCACCCGCCACAGCGCGGCCGCCTCGTCCCAGCGCGCCCGCGTGAGCTGCGTGTCGAACCACGCCCGGTCCAGCACGCCGGACCGCCGCGCGATCCGGCGCAGGTAGTCCTGGATCTCCGGTTGCGAGGAGAAGGTCCGCGACCAGTCCGGATTCGGCGCGAAGGAGAGCGAGTACAGATGCGACGGAACATCACAGGCGGCACCCGGGTAGCTGTTGTCGCGCCACGTACCACCCACCTCGGGGCCGCGCTCGATGATCAAGAAGTCGCGATGCGCGGCCCGGTCGAGCTCCATGGCCGCGCCCAGGCCCGCGAACCCGGCGCCGATGATCACGGTACCGACGCGGCGCACCGTCTCCTCGGTACCGGACTGCTCCACATCGGACTTCATGAAGCCTCCACAAACATGTCGGAGTCAGTGAACGGTTGTACACATCGTAGATACCCCCGACGCCGGTCGCCGCGCTCCCGAATCCGCAGAATCCACAGCACCCGGACGTTCCGGTTGGGGCTGGGCACCACGCCTGTCGCAGGCGCCGCGTGCCGCTACTTCCGCGGCAGCGTGCGCGCGTAGCCGACACCGCGGTCGATCCACTCGCGCAGCGCCTCGTCGTCCGCCAGTAGCTCGATGTCCACCCGTAGCCAGTTGTTCATCGATCGGCCGCCCATCACCATCGGCGCGACCAGCTCACCGTCGACGAGCCTGTCCACCTCGGCCGGGTCGACGCGCACCAGCAGCCCGCCCTTGCCGCTGGCCGCCACCGCCATATTGCCGCCGACCATGAAGGACAGCCCGCCGAACATCTTCTTCTCGACCGTCTCCGGCAGCATGGGGCCGAGCAGGTCCCGGATGCGGTCGGCCAGTTCCTCGTCATAGGCCATACGAGCATTGTGATCCCCACCACCGACAAGTTCGCGCGTCCGATTTGCCACGGCCCGCCGCCTGGACAAGCATCCATCCCCATGCCGTCGAAACGCTTGAACCCGTCCGGCGATATCCCCGACACCGGGATTCCGGAGCCGTTGGCCGCCACCATGACCATGGCCGAGCAGTACGAATGGCATCGCGCCCACCTGCGCCGCCACCGGGTTTCGCGCCGCAACTTCCTGCGCGGCACGGCCGCGGCCGCCGCGGTGGCCGCGGTCGGCACCTCCCCGTTCGCGGGCCGTGCCTACGCCGAGGACGCCCCGTTGACCGTCGGCGGACGGCATGTCGGATACGGCGCGGACGCCGCCAGCCAGCTCCGCTTCGCCGCGCAGCTCTCGCGAAATCCGCACGGCACCAAGATATTCCTGGATCACGGGCCCACGCCCGCGCTGGGTTCGAGCCTGGCGGCCGAGGTGCGTAACCTGGTCACGCAGATCCCCAGCAGCGACGGCGGAGTGCTTGCGGCCGAACAGTTCTACGTACACGCACCGGTCGACGGCCTGCCGGGCCGGATGCCGCACTTCTACCGCTGGCGCACCTCCGACGGTTTCGCCGGTGAGGTCCGCGCGGCGAGCACCGCCATGCCGACCGTGCGAAATGCCGTGCTGCCCTTCCGCTTCACGATGATGGGCGATCAGGGCACCGACGAAACGCCCGGGCAGCCCGCCGGTGTGGCGCCCGGCGACTACGACGACATGTACTACAAGGCGGACAACGACCCGTCCGTGCGCCATGCCGACAACGTGATGCGCCAGATCGTCGCCGCCCGGCCGGATTTCCACGTGCTCGCCGGTGACATCGCCTACGCCGACCCCTCCGGGGCGGGCAAGAATCCGCAGTTCGTGCCCTCGGGTGCCAAGGCGGGCAGCGGGTTCGACAAGTTCAACCCCTACGTGTGGGACGTGTATTTCGGCGCCATCGAGGCCAGCGCGTCCACCACGCCGTGGATGTTCGCCACCGGCAACCACGACATGGAGGCCGCCTACGACACCCACGGGTACGGCGGACACCTTGCGCGCCTGGACTTTCCGGGCAACGGCCCGGCGGCCTGCCCGTCGGCCTACTCGTTCACCTACGGCAATGTGGCGGTCCTGTCCCTGGATGCCAACGACATCTCCTATGAGATCAGGGCCAATACCGGATACTCCGGCGGCGCCCAGACCGGTTGGGCGGAAAGCACTCTCGCCGCCTACCGGGCCGATCCGAACATCGACTTCATCGTCTGCTTCTTCCACCACTGCGCCTACTCCACCACCGAATCGCATGCCAGCGACGGCGGCCTGCGCGATGCCTGGTGCGGCCTGTTCGATCGCTATCAGGTGGATCTGGTGCTGCAGGGGCACAATCACGTCTTCGAACGCACCGACCCGATCCGCGCCGAACGCGCCACCAAGGTGGCGGGCGACAACGCGATCGTCTATCCCGAGTCCGACGGCACCGTGTACTACACGGTCGGCGGCGGCGGGCGGCCCCGCTACGAGTTCCAGCCCGGCTCGCAGGAGACCTATCGCGGCCACGAACTCGCCGACACCACCGTGCCCAACAGTTACGTGTGGACCGCCGACGGCGCCAAACAGGACGAATCGGCGCCGTGGTCGCGGGTCCGTTTCCGCAACTACTCGTTCCTCCGCATCGACGTACGACCGGGCTTCTTCGCCAGCGAGATGGACGTCGTCGCGGTCGACGAGTACGGCCGCGAGTTCGACAAGCTGACCTACCGCCGCCCCGTCCGCGCGTGATCCGGCGTGCCACCCGCCCACCATCTCCCGGCACCACCCCGCCCACCATCTCCCGGCACCAGCCCGCCCACCACTTCCCGGCACCAGCCCGCCCACCACATCCCGGCACCAGCCCGCCCACCATCTCCCGGCACCAGCCCGCCCACCATCTCCCGGCACGCTTTTGGCCGGGATCACACCCCCAGCGCGGCCGCGAACATCGGCCATGAATTGTGCACGTCGTCCTGCCAATACGGCCAGGCGTGCGTACCCGGCCGCAGGACCACGGTGGCCGGAATCCCCAGCGCGCCGAGCCGATCGGCCAGCTCGCGGGTGCACCCGTTGACGACCGTCTCCATCGCGCCGCCCACCGCCAGCTGGTCGGCGAGCTTACCGGCATTACCGGCGATGGTCGGAGCGGTGAGGGTGTCGTGCACGCCCGGCCCCCCGGTGCCCGCCGACAGGTACAGGGCCACACCGCGCAACCGCTCGGCGTTGACCATCGGGTCGTGCGCGGGCCAGGCCGGATTGTCCGGCCCGCCCCACATATTGGACGCATTCGCGCCGAAAACCCCCAGCTGCGAGTGCACATAGGCGCGCGACACCGGATCGCTGGTGCGCGGGCATCCGCTGTAGGAGCCCACGGCCTGGTACATGCCCGGCGCCTGGATCGCCAGATCCAGCGCCGAGGTGGCCGACATCGATGTTCCCGCAACGGCATTGCGACCGGTCATCCGGAAGTGCTGTTCCAGCAGCGGCGGCAGCTCCCGAATCAGGAAGGTGGACCACTGGTTTCGGCCCAGCACCGGATCGTCGGCCACCCAGTCGGTGTAGTAGCTGGCCCGCCCGCCCATCGGCACGATCAGGTTGACCGGCTTGTCGGCGAAGAACTGCGCGACATCGGTGCGGGCGGTCCAGGGGCCACCGTCCTCACCGCCGTCGACGGCATTGAGCAGATACAGCGCGGGCGCCCCCGCGCCGGGATGCGACACCCACACCGTGATCGGCTTGCGCATCGCCGCGGAGTAGACGACGACCTCGAACTGCCGACCGCCGAGCGGGCGCACATCGAGGATTGCCGGACCATCGCCCGGATCCGCGGCGGCGGAGACGGGCACAATCATGGCAAACAACGCGAACAGGACGAACAGGCAGCGCGGTAGCCGGTGCATGCGTGGAGTATGGCACCGCCTCGGTCCGATTACCGACGATGTCAGCGGGCGTGTTCGCCCGGCGAATGCGCTCGCAGGGCGGTGATCTCACTCACCGCGGGACCGTCCACCCGCATCCGATCGGCTATCGCCCTGCGGAGTTTGCCGGGCAGGTTCGGCGCCACCTGCGTGAAGTAGGAGTACAGCCAGTCGCTGCGCGCGGCCAGGAAGGGGAAGTCCGTGCTCATCATCGCGCGCAGCACCAGCATCGGCACCGGCGCGTCGAGCGGGCGGAAGTCGCGATTCCACAGGCCCGGCACGGCGCAGCCGGGGTAGAACTGGCCGAGCATTAGGCCCTGCGCGACCACCTCGGTCTTGCGCGCCTGGTGCACGGCATCGATCAGGTCGTAGCGAGTCAATTCCGGAAAGGCCGTGACCAGGGTGAGAGACTTTGCCTCCGTGGGGTTTTCGCCGCGCAGGCCGCGGTAGGTATCGAGGGCGTCGTCGACGATCGGCCGCACATCGGTGACGGTCAGCCGGTCGCCGCCTGGCACCAGCCCCGCCCACACCAGCTCTCGCGTAACGCTGTGCCGCACAAAGGGACACACGGGCCCGTCGCGCCCCAGATCGGGATGCGGCCGGACCAGATGCTCGTCGACCCACCTGGTGAACACGGCCGCGGCCGGACCCTCCCGCTCCCATCCCTCCCCATCCGCGTACACGTTCCACCACCGCACCCCCGATCGTGTTCCGTCCCGCACCGCGGGCTCGCGGGGGTGAACGGTCATCGAAGGGCCTCCAGGTGGGCGGCGAGCCGCGGGCCGATGACGGCGACCACGTCGGTGTTGGTGAGCTGGGCATGGGTGGCATCGACCGGGAACTCGGTCAGTGTTCCGGTGACGTACGGGCGCCACAGGTCCGCGCCGAACAGTTCGGTGACGCCGCGGGTCGCGGAGAAGTAGAGCAGGTCACCGTCGAAGACACCGGGGCGGTAGCCGTGCGACAGGCGCACGCCGTCGACGTAGCCGCGGTGCAGGCGGGTGAGCTGCTCGGCGGTGAGCCCGGAACCGAAACACGCCCCCGCCGTGCCCAATTCGGCCGCGGCCTGCTCGGCGGTGAGGTCGTCCAGCGCGTCCGCGTCCTCGGGCTCGTCACCCAGCAGGTGGGTGAGCAGATCGCGCATCCGGGGCACGGGCGGCGGGGGCATGTCATCGGGGAAGACGACGCTGTCCAGCATCGCCAGCAGCGCCACCGGGTACCCGCGGGCGCGCAACCGCACTGCGATGGCGTGCGCGATCTGCCCGCCGAGCGACCAGCCCAGCAGGTGGTAGGGCCCGTCCGGTTGTACACGCAGGATCTCCTCGACGTACCCCTCGGCGAGGTCGTCGATGCCTTCGCGCGGCGCACCCGCCAGCGCCTGCAGGCCCAGAACCGGGCGATCGGTGATGTGGCGAGCCAGCCCCGCGTAGCACCACGCCAGCGGAACCGCGGAGTGCACACAGAACAGCGGCGGCCGAGAACCGTTGCGGCGCAGCGTGAGAAGTGCCCCGAGTGCGTCGTCGGTCGCCTCGGCGCCGTCGTCGGTGGCGAGGCGATCGGCCAGCTCCGCGACGGTCGGTGCGGTATACAGCCACCGCACCGTGACCGGCTGCCCGGTGGTGGCCGCCAGGTCCGCGCACAGTGCGACGCCCAGCAGAGAGTTGCCGCCCAGCTCGAAGAAGTCGTCGTCCAGCCCGGCGCGCGCCGCGCCGGTGGCCGCCGCGAAGTGGTCCGCGACCAGCCGCTGCAGTGCGGTGCCGGGTGCGCGATAGGGCCGCCGCGCGGGGGTGGGGGTCGGGAGCGCGCGGCGGTCGATCTTGCCGTGTGCGGTCACCGGCAGCCGGTCCAACTCGATCAGCTGCGCCGGGACCAGCGCGGCGGGCAGTAGGTCGCGCAGCTTCCGGACAATCTCGGCGCTGTCTGTGCGGAAGCCTGCTGCGGCAACGACATAGCCGATGATCCGGTCCCCCGCCGGGGAATGATCGAGTGTGACGACAGCGTGCGCGATCTCCGGCAGGGCGGTCAGCGCCGCCTCGACCTCGGCGGGCTCCACGCGGCGGCCCCGCACGGCGAGCTGATCGTCGGCGCGGCCGAGGAACTCCAGGACACCGTCCACCTCCGCACGCACCAGATCCCCGGTGCGGTAGCAGCGTTCGCCCCGGACGAAGGGGTCGGCGATGAAACGCTGCGCGGTCGCGCCGGGTCGGCCCAGATAGCCCTCGGCCAGTCCCGGACCGGCCAGATACAGCTCGCCGCGGCCCCCGGGCGGCACGGGACGGAGCCGCCGGTCGAGCACCAGCGCTCGTACGCCCGGCAGCGGCGGACCGATCGGCACCGGCGCCTCGGCGGTCAGCGCATCGGATTGCGTTGCCATGACGGTGGTTTCGGTCGGCCCGTAGCCGTTGAACAGCCGCAGCTCGGGCGCCCAGCGCCGCACCAGCTCGGCCGGGCATGCCTCCCCGCCGACCACCGCTACCCGCAGTCCGGGCACCTGCCGAGGAGTCACGGTCGCCAGCACGGCGGGCGTGGTGAGAAAGTGGGTGATACCGGCGTCGTGCACCAGCCGGGCCAGTTCGGCACCCGCGACGACCGCCGGTGGCTCGATCACCAGCCGCGCCCCGGCGGCGAAGGCGGCCAGCAGCTCCAGCAGGTGCGCGTCGAACGAGGGCGCGTGCGCGTGCAGCACCCGCGAATCTCGGTCCACCCCATAGTGTTCGACGATGTAGTCGGTGAGCGGGCCGAGGCCGCGATGGGTGACCACCACGCCCTTGGGCGTGCCGGTGGTGCCCGAGGTATAGATCAGATAGGCGGGATGGTCGGGGCGCAGCGGACGCGAACGACAGGTATCGCCAACCGGATCGCCGGACCGTCGACCGACCCGCTCGGCGATGCCGGGATCATCGAGCACGAGCCAGGCCAGCCCCTCCGGCAGGTCCGCGCGCACCGACTCCACGGTAATCCCCAGGCGTGCACCGGAATCCGCCGACACGGCCGCCGACCTGCGGGTGGGGTCCGCCGGATCCACCGGCACGAACGCGGCCCCGGTCTTGGCCACCGCCCACAGCGCCAGCACCGATTCGGCCGATCTCGGCACCGCGAGCACCACGAATGTGCCCGGCCCCGCACCGAATTCGATCAGCTCCCGTGCCCAGCGCGAGGATTGCTCGTCCAGCTCTCGATATGTCCACCGCCGCGCCCCGTCCTGCAGTGCGACCGCCCCGGCCGCCAGGCTCTCGGTCGCTGTCCGCGACCAGGTCGCGGATCGTTGCTTCCCGTGCCCGCGGTGCACCCGCCTCGCTCCGAAAGCTCCGTCGCGCAACAGGTCCGGAAGCAGGCGATCCGCGCGCACCGCAGGTCCCCCCGCCCGCACGGGTGGCGGATCCAGCGCCCGCACCGCCAGTTCCGGTTCCGCCGCCAGGAATCGCCCGAAGTACTCGAGGAAGCGGTGATGGTGCCACCGCAGCGTGGCGCGCGAGTACAACGCGGGATTGGCCAGCATGTCGATGCTGGCCGTCCGCTCGTCGGGTCCGAGCTGATAGCCGTTGACGAGCAGATCTTCCACCGGACCGAGGGACAGCAGCCGCGCCTGCGCGGTCAACGGCCCGAGCCGCAGCGGTTCCACGAAGCCGAGCACATTCAGCACCGGTCCGAAGCCGCCGCGGACCACATGACTCTCGCCGCGATCGCGCTGCATGTCCTCGTAGCGGTAGCGCTGATGCCGCAACGCCCCGATGACCCGCGCACGCACCTGCGCCGTGATCGCCCCGACTGTGCCATCGCGAATCCCGTTCAGCCGCAAGGGAACAACATTGGACACCGATCCTGCCGAGCGGCGCAGCGCCGCCGTCGGGCGGGCCGCCACCGGCAGCGCCAGTACGACGTCGCCGGTTCCGGTCATCGCGGCCAGATAGCAGGCGAACGCGGCGATCGTCAGCTCCGGGAAGGTGGCGCCGGTCCGCTTCCGCACGGTCTCGAGCCGGGCCGCCGTCGATTCGGGCACCGTGGCGCCGACCCGGTGTGGCCGCGGTTCGGGCGGCATGCGGTGTCCGGCCAAGGTCACCGGTTCGTCGAGCCCGGTCAGCTGCTGGTTCCAGAAATCCCGATCGGCCCGCCGCCGTGGCGAATCCTGGTATGCGAGTTCGTCTTGCAGCAACTCGGCCACCGACAGTGGGCCGCGGTGCGAACCTTCCTTCTCGCCCGCACCCGCGTACAGCTCCGCGGTGCGCCGCAGCACCGACGCCGCACCGACACCGTCCAGCACGATGTGGTGGCTGCGCAGATACAGCAGATGGCGATCGGGGCCGACCCGGAATACCGTTGCGGTGGTGAGCCGATCGCGCTCGAGATCCAGCGGCGTCCCGTGATCGGACTCCATGCTCCGCAACGCGGCGGCGAGCGGATCATCCCGGTCGGTGAGGTCCTCGTAGCGCGGTGGGTCGAACGCCCGCGGAGACAGGAATTGGCGCGGCTCCCCGCGGATGTTCCGGAACCGCACGAGTGGCGACTGCAGCTCCCCGGCCGCTCGCACCGCGCACGACCGCAGCAGCTCGACGGCGAGCGGGCCGGTCAACTCCAGATACATCGCGACCGTATTCGGCACCTCGGGGTACAGCTGCTGCGCCACCCACCACCGCAACTGTGCCGCAGACAACGGGAGGTCGCCGTCCACGTCGACGGCGACCGAACCGACCTGCGTCCGCGTCACCCGGCCTCCTAGTCTCCGGTGTGCCTGCCCTGGCGAATCGCTCCATGGGCAAACCTACGGCATTCGAGGCGGAGAATAGGCGCAAACCAGGCCGGGGCGTCCGGTCACCGCGGGCAGAGCCGGTCCAGCGCGGCCTGGCTGTCCTCGTCGGCGGCGCGGTAGATGATCAGGCGCTGGTCCGGATCCTGCAGCGGCTGCAGTGCCTCGTAGGCCACGGTGACCGCGCCGACCTCGGGGTGCACCAGGGTCTTGTGGCCGCGGCCGTTCACCCGCACGTCCCGCTTCGCCCAGAGTCGCTCGAATTCCGCACTGCGGGAACGGAATTCCCCTATCAGATCGGCGAGCACCCGATCCTCGGGATGCACGGCCCAGGCGGCGCGCAGGTCGGCGATGCCCTCGCGCACGGTGCGCTCGCGATCGGCGAAGAAGTCACGCATGCCCGGATGCAGCAGGCACAGCCACATCGAGTTGCGCTGCTGCGACGGGAGGGTGTCGAAGTCCAGCAGCAGCCGCGCCATCTGCGGATTCCACGCCAGGATGTCGTAGCGGTGGTTCACCACCATGACGGGCAGCGGGGACAGATCCGCCACCAGCAGCCGCAGGGCGGGGGCCGCGGTGGTCGCGGGCTTGTCGTCGGTGGGTTGGCGCTGCCGGGCCAGGTCGAACAGGTAGGCGCGCTCGTCGGCGTCCAGCCGCAGGGCCCCGGCCAGCGCCTCCAGCACCTCGGCCGACGGTCGCAGCCCCCGGCCCTGCTCCAACCGCACGATGTAGTCGACGCTGACCCCCGCCAGCTCGGCGACCTCCTCGCGCCGCAGCCCGGGGGTGCGCCGGGACCGCCGCGCGGGCAGGCCCAGATCCCGCGGGTCCAGCCGCTCCCGCCGCGCGCGCAGGAATGCGGCCAGCTCCTGAGTCGTGTCCACCGTGCCAGTCATCGGCATCGATCCTACGGCGGTCCTGGTACCAGCGTTCCCAGGAAGATTCTTCCCTTACCCCCTGGTCGCGACCGGCACAGACTTGGTCGCGACGCACGGAACGAACAGGAGCACACACCATGTCCCTCACTCTCGACACCTACCGGCTGCTGGGCCGCTCCGGACTGCGGGTCTCGCCGCTGGCGCTGGGGACGATGACCTTCGGCGAAGACTGGGGCTGGGGTGCCGACCGCGACGAATCGCGCAAACTGCTCGACACCTATATCGGGCGCGGCGGCAACTTCATCGATACGGCCAGCATGTACACCGCGGGCAGCTCCGAGCGGCTGCTGGGCGAGTTCACCCGGGACAATCGCGAAAGCCTGGTGCTGGCAACGAAATACACGATGCTGCGGCGGCCGGGCGACCCGAATTCCGGTGGCAACCACCGCAAGAGCATGTTCGCCTCGGTGGAAGCCAGTCTGCGGCACCTGAATACCGACTACATCGATCTGCTCTACCTGCACGCCTGGGACTTTCACACCCCGGTCGAGGAAATCCTGCGCGGGCTCGACGATCTGGTGCGCCAGGGCAAGGTGCTGTACGTGGCGATCTCCGACGCCCCGGCCTGGCAGGTCTCGCGCATGCAGGCCATCGCCGATCTGCGCGGCTGGTCGCCGCTGGTGGCACTGCAGATCGAGTACAGCCTCATCGAGCGCACCGGCGAACGCGACCTGATCCCGATGGCCCGGGAGCTGGGGCTGGGCGTGATCCCCTGGTCGCCGCTGGCCAGCGGGGTGCTCACCGGCAAGTACGGCCGCGCCGATCTCGCCGACGGCGCCGTCGGTTCGCCCGAGGGCACGCGTAAGAACGTCGCCCTGTCCAGCGGTGCGCTCACCGAGCGCGGCCTCGCGATCGCCGAGGTCGTGAAAGAGGTTGCGGCGCAACTGGGTAGGACTCCGTCACAGGTCGCCCTGGCGTGGACCCTGCGCAACCCGGCGGTCACGGCCCCGATCATCGGCGCCCGCACCGCCGCCCAGTTGGAGGACAACCTCGGCGCCCTCGAGGTGGAGTTCGACGCCGAACATCTGGCCCGGCTCGAGGCGGCCAGCGCCATCACCCTGGGGTTCCCGCACGACTTCCTGGAGCTGGAGATGACGCGGAACGTCACCGGTGGTGGGCTCAGGATCGAACCGCGCCGCTGACCCGCCCCGGAATCGCCGCACCGTGGTAGAAGTACCGGCCGAGGCCGACGGTGAAGACGAGCATGCCGTACACCGAATGCTCCACGGACGCGGTGAACAGCGACTGCGTCCGCAGGTACCGCGCCGCGAAGAACCATCCGCCGACGCCGCTGGCGACGACGGAGAACCAGTTGCCGAAAATGATGTGGACGTAGGCGAACGCGGCGGCGCTGGCGGCGACCAGCACGAGGCTCTCCCCGAAGACGGGCGCGTACCGCTGGAAGAGGAACGACCGGAAGACCAATTCCTGCGGGTACACGCTCAGCGCGGGATACAGGACCATCACCGCGAGCCACAACCACGGGTTCCGCCGGGGCAGGTCGAACAGGTCGTCGCGCCGCAGCAGCGCCACCGCCGCGCCTAGGGTGAGGGAGCTCGCTCCCGCCAGTGCCGCCATCGAGCGGGCCTCGGCCCGCAGCGCGGAGGTACGCCACAGCGCGGAGCGGTCGAAATCGGGTGCGCGCCGCAGGTAGGCGGCGGCGCCCGCGGCCAGCGCGAGCAGTGCGGGAATCGGTGGCTTACCGCGCATCAGCCGGTTGTAGGCCGTGGTGCCGCCGAAGAACAATGCCGCGTATTCGGCGCCCAGATATATCCGCCGCCACCGCCGAATCCTCATGACCACACAATAATTGCGCTAACAACGAAGCCAGGGGACGCGCAGGCGAAGAATGGGTGACTCACACCGAAACGGCGGGCCGCTCGGCGGTAGCGAGGACCCTTTCGCGATAGCAGCGCAGGGCGGCGAGTATGGCGAACAGCGCGGCCAGGGCGGCGAAGGCGATCCGGAAGCCCTGGCCGATCAGGAATTCCGTGGCGGCACGGTCGATTTCGGCGCGGGTGTGCTGGTCGCGCTCGTCGTAGAGAATGGTCGCCCGCGGCCACTGGTACATGGTCGACAGCACGCCCAGGCCGAACAGCACCGTGAGGAACGCCGCGATCGTCCAGCCCCGCGCCAGCCGCCCCCACAGCGACACCACCACCGCGACCAGCCCGGTCAGCAGCAGGGCTCCCCCGAGCGGCCGCATCACATCCCCCACCGCGACCACACTCATGAACTCCTCGGCCCGCACCAACGATTCGGGCACCTCACGAAAAACGTTCGGGTACAACAGCATCGTCTCCACCGCCGTCACCGCGAACACGAACGACGCCACGACCGCAAACACAGCCCCCGTCGCCCCGGCAACCGTAACCTTCCGCATCCCCCGACATTAAGCCACCACCCCACCCCCCGAATCCGTCCCGAACCCCCATTGACACCTCAGGGCCTCCCCCCCCACTCACGACCCACACCCACCCAGCCGCACCCCTTACCCATCCCCGCACCCCCTACAGGCCCCTGCAGGGCGTGCGGGAACACACAAACCGTGCGGGAACCAGCCCGCCCCGCTTGCCCGCCACGCTCCCCCGCATGTCTGCCCCGCTCACCGCATGCCCGGCACGCTCGCCCACATGTCTGCCCGGCTCACCGCATGCCCGGCACCTCACTCCGCATGCCCAGCACGCTCACCCACATTCCCAGCACGCACACCCACATTCCCGGCACGCACACCCGCATTCCCGGCGTGCTTTTGGCCGGGATCCGTTGTTGACCGCCGTGGATTCCGGCCAAAAGCGTGCCGGAAATAATGGGGCAGCCGGAGGTGCTGGGAATGGGCGCAGCGGTGATGGTGGGACGGCCGTGTGGGGTCAGGCCGGTGTGTGGGAGAGGGCGTGAGCGGCGGTGCGGTAGCGGGCGGCTAGTAGGCGGACTACCGCGGGGTGGACGCCGATGGGTTCGGCGACGCCGTCGGCGCCGCATTCGTGCAGGCGCTGGTGGAACAGGCCGTGGGCCAGCAGGTAGGAGGCGATGAAGACGCGGCGCTCGCCCGATTCGCGCAGCGACGCAACGACTTCCGGGACCCTCGGGGTGCCCGTGGCGATATAGGCCGTCCGCACCGGGGCCGCCAGGTGTTCGCTGAGCATCATGGTCGCGCGGCGGACGTCGCGCCGCGCGCGGGCATCCGAGGATCCGGCGGCCGCGAAGACCACCGCGTCGCCGGGGCGCCAACCCGCGGCGCGTAACCGCATTCGCATGATGCGCGCCAGCGCCGGATCCGGCCCCATCGCGGGCGTCACCGCGACGACCGCGTGCCCGCTCTCGGCCACCTCGCGCGGCACGTCCTGGTACACGTGATACCCGGAGGCGAGGAAGGCCGGAACCACCACGGCCGGAACCGAACCCAGATCTCGCAGCACCTCGGCGGGCGAGGGCCCGAGCACATCCACGAACGCCGTCCGCACCACCGGGCCCGAATCACCCACGCGCACCGGAATTTCCGCCCCCGCTGCCAATACTCCGGAATCGATCGGCACGGGCCGCCGGTCACAGCACAGCACCCGTCCGTCACCACGAGTAACCGCGGCGACACCACGCGCGGACATCCCCGCACCGACATGCTCTGCACCACAGGCGCTCTCACCGCCCACCGGCGAACCAGGCTCACTCGACCCGCCCACCGGTGCACCGAACTCGCGCAACCCGCTCACCGGCACGCCGATCTCATCACCCACCGGCGCACCGAGCTCCCGCGATACCGCCTCGGCCAGTGCCGCGACCATTTCTACGCCGCGTGAACTCCGGGTGCCGTGGGCGACCAGTACGAGGGCCGGGCCGGGCACATCCATGCCACTCATCACACCCCCGCCAGCGGCGCGGGGCGCTGCGGCCGATGTGCCGGATCGGCGGCTTCGCGGTCCCCGTCGTGGTTGCGGACGCTGCCGCCCCCGTCGCCGCGGCGCGGGGCCGGATCGGCAGCGTTGCGGGCACCGCCGACGACCGGGATGTCGCCGCGCCGCGGAGACGGGCCGTAGCCCGCGGCCGGGCGCGGATTGTTGTCGATGCACTCGGCGGGATCCAGCGCCAGCCGGTATCCCCGTTTCACCACTGTCTGAATGGCTTTCGGCGTTCCCAGCCCGGCGCGCAGCCGCGCGATACCGGTCTCCACCGCGTGCGTGTCGTCGCCACCACCGGGCAGCGCCGCCAGCAGATCCTCGCGGGAGACGACCCGGCCGGGCTGCCGTGCCAGCGCACGCATCAGCGCCATCGGCGCCGGCGCCAGCTGGCGCACCTGATCGTCGACGACCACACACCCGCCGCGGACGCTGAGCACATGCCCGGCGGCGTGAATCCTGTTGGCGCGCCGCGGCAATTCCTCCGCGACGTGCCGCGCGAGCGCCCCGAGCCGCGCGCGGCCGGGCATGGTGGTGGGCACGCCCAGCTCCTCCAGCGGCGCCGCGGTGATCGGGCCGACGCAGGCCGGAAGCACCCGCGCCCGGAACGCGTGCAGCACGGCCTCCAGCAGCCCGGTTTCCTTGGCGCGCATGAGTGTCGAGGCCACCGCGGGGGCGCTGGTGAAGGTGACGCAGTCCAGCGCGGAGGTGACGATCGCCTCGATCAGCCGGTCCAGCGGCACCGGATCCTCCGGCGGAATCCAGCGATACACCGGCACCGGCACGACATCGGCTCCGGCGCAACGCAATACCTCGCAGAAGTCCGGCACCGGCTCCCACTCGGTGGTCGCGCCGTGCAGCTGCACCGCGATCCGCACGCCCTCGACGCCCTCGGCGAGCAGGTGATCCAGCACCTCCGCCGAGGACTCCGACGCCGGCGACCACTCCTCGCGCAATTCGGCAGCGCGGATGGCGCCCTTGGCCTTCGGGCCCCGGGCGAGCAGCCGGGTGGAGCCCAGGGTGGTGCGCAGATCCTCGGCCAGGCCCCAGCCCTCCGCGGCCTCCATCCACCCGCGGAAGCCGATGCCCGTGGTGGCGACGGCGACCTGCGGCGGATCGGTGACCAACTGCCGGGTCACCCGCTCCAGTTCGTTGTCGTCGGCCAGCGGAATGATCCGAATGGCCGGGGCGGCAACGATATTGGCGCCGCGCCGGGTGAGCAGTGTGGCCAGCTCCTCGGCGCGGCGGGCGGCCGTGATGCCGATGGTGAAACCATCCAGGCACGCGGCGGTCGAAGGTTCGACGGTCATGGCGAATCCTCACCCGTGCGGCCCGCGGCCTCGTGCGGCATCGGCTCGTTCGATACCGCCACGACACCGTCGACCACGCGCACGGCGTAGACCGGCAGCGCCATCGTGTCGTCGTCCAGGCAGCGCCCGTCCACCAGCGAGAATGCCTGCTTGAGCAGCGGGGAGGCCACCACGGGCACGCCGCCGCGATCACCCACGATGCCGCGCGACATCACCGCGGCCCGCCCGAACGGATCGATATTGCCGACGGCGTACAGGGTGCCGTCGGGCAGTAGGAACAGGGCCGCCTGCCGGCCACCCTTCAGCAACACCGCCACGCCGCGGCCCGGAATCAGATAGTCGAAGCGGCAGGCCGAGGTCCACCCGGTCGCGGTGGCCTGAGCAATGCCAGGGGTGTCGATCACGGTCATCGGTAACTCTCCTCCGAACGCTCTACCTATTGGTACCGGCGTCCTGTTTCCACGCGATTACGCGCCTATTTCCCCTGCGTGGCGGCATCGGCCGGGATCTCGGGCATGCCGAGCAGCACCGGGACCTTCCGCTCCCCGCTCTCGTCGAAGCCGATCGTCGGATCCGCCTCCTCCGGCGCGTTCACGAACGAGACGAACCGCGACAGCTTCGCCGGATCCTCCAGCACCGCCGCCCACTCGTCCTTGTATCCGTCGACGTGGCGGGCCATGGCGGCCTCCAGCTCGTCGGCGAGGCCGAGCGAGTCCTCGCACACGACCTGCTTGACGTACTCGATGCCGCCCTCGAGCGACTCCTGCCAGGGCGCGGTGCGCTGCAGCCGGTCGGCGGTGCGGATATAGAACATCAGGTACCGGTCGATGTACTTGATCAGCGTCTCGTCGTCGAGATCCCCGGCCAGCAGCACCGCGTGCTTGGGGGTGAGGCCGCCGTTGCCGCCGACGTAGAGGTTCCAGCCGTGCTCGGTGGCGATGACGCCGACGTCCTTACCGCGCGCCTCCGCGCATTCGCGGGCGCATCCGGACACGGCCAGCTTCAGCTTGTGCGGCGACCGCAGCCCGCGGTACCGCCGCTCCAGCCGCACCGCCATCCCGACCGAATCCTGCTGTCCGTACCGGCACCAGGTGGAGCCGACGCAGCTCTTCACCGTGCGCAGCGACTTGCCGTACGCGTGACCGGATTCCATGCCGACGTCGACCAGCCGCTGCCAGATCTTGGGCAGCTGCTCCACCCGCGCGCCGAACAGGTCGATTCGCTGCCCGCCGGTGACCTTCACGTAGAGCCCGAAATCCTTGGCGATCTGCCCGATTTCGATCAGCTGCTCCGGCGTGCACTCACCGCCCGGCATCCGCGGCACCACCGAATAGGTGCCGTTCTTCTGCATATTGGCCAGGAAGTGGTCGTTGGTGTCCTGCAGCGCGGCCATCTCGCCGTCGAGAATGTGGTCGCTCGAGGTGGAGGCGAGGATCGAGGCGACCGCGGGCTTGCAGATATCGCAACCGGATCCCTTGCCGTGCTTGGCGATCAGCTCCGAGAACGTGCGGATGCCGGTGACCTGGATGATCCCGAACAGCTCCTGCCGCGACTGCTCGAAGTGCTCGCACAGCGCCTTGGACATCTCCACGCCCGACTGCTCGAGCAGCTTCTTGAGCATGGGAACGCAACCGCCGCAGGAGGTTCCGGCGGAGGTGCAGCTCTTGATGCCGGGGATGTCGCAGGCGCCCTCCGCGATCGCGCCGCAGATCGCTCCCTTGGATACGTTGTTGCAGGAACAGATCTGGGCGTCGTCGGGCAGCGCGTCGGCGCCCAATTCCGCTCCGGCGGGCGAGATCAGTGCGGCGGGCTCGGCGGGTAGCTCGCTGCCGACCAGCGGGCGCAGCGCGGCGTACTGCGAGGCGTCGCCGACCAGGACGCCGCCCAGCAGCGTCTTCGCATCATCGGAGAGAACGAGTTTGGCGTAGGTGCCCTTGGCGGCGTCGTGCAGCACGACCGACAGCGCGCCCTCGGTGGTGCCGTGCGCATCGCCGAAGCTGGCGACGTCGACGCCGAGCAGCTTCAGCTTGGTCGACAGGTCCGCGCCCGGGAATTCGCCTGCGCCACCGAGCAATCGGTCCGCCACGATCTCGGCCGTGGTGTAACCGGGGGCGACCAGGCCGTAGCAGGTGCCCTCCACCGCGGCCACCTCGCCGACGGCATAGATGTGCGGATCGGAGCTCTGCAGGCCGAGGTCGGTGACGACGCCGCCGCGCGGGCCGACCTCGAGCCCGGCGTCGCGGGCGATCTGGTCGCGCGGGCGGATACCGGCGGAGAACACCACCAGCGACGCGTCGATGGTCGACTCGTCCGACAGCGTAACCCGCAGTCCCGCATCGCCTTCGGACTGCTCGATCGACGAGGTGCCGACCCCGGTGTGCACCTGCAGGCCGAGGTCGGTGACCAACCGCTCCAGGATCGCTCCGCCGCCCTCGTCGACCTGCACCGGCATCAGCCGCGGCGCGAACTCGACCACGTGCGGCGTCATGCCCATGAGCCGCAACGCGTTCGCGGCCTCCAAGCCCAGCAGGCCGCCGCCGACCACGACGCCGACCGCTCCCGGCCCGGCGGCCTCGGCGGCCGACCGGATGCCGTCGAGATCCTCGATCGTGCGGTACACGAAGCATTCCGGCCGATCGTGGCCCGGCACCGGCGGCACGAACGCGTACGAACCGGTCGCGAGCACCATGGCGTCGTAGCCGATCACATCACCGGTGGAGGTGGTGACCTTGCGGGCGCCGCGGTCGACGGTCTCGGCGCGCACACCCAGCCGCAGATCCACCAGGTCGTCCCCGGCGTAGTCGTTGCCCGGCAGCGCCAGCTGATTCGGATCCCAGCTACCGACGTAGGACGACAGCCCGACGCGGTCGTAGGCGGCCTGCGGCTCCTCGCTGAGGATCACGACCTGCCACCGGCCGTCGGTGTCGCGTGAGCGCAGCGCCTCGACGAACCGGTGGCCGACCATGCCGTGACCGACGACCACCACGGTCTTGCGCTGGGTGGGTTCCACAGTGGGGTTCATGAGTGTCCTCCGGGTGGTTCTGGTCAGGCTCTGGGCCGACGGTTGGTGGACCGGGAGCCGTTGCCCGGCAGGCTGTTTCCGGATTCCAGCTCGGCCTCGAGCACGAACGACTCGGCCTCGACGACGACATCGGGCTCCGGGCGCCGCCGGGCGCTCGGACGGCGCAGGAACACGGCCCAGCACACCGCGGCGCAGATCAGGTAGAAGACCATGAACACCCAGAACGCGGTGGTCGCGGACTTGGTGGAGGCGTAGGAGGAGCGCAGCACCAGGTTGATGCCGACGCCGCCGAGGGCACCGATCGCGCCGACGACACCGATCAGCGCGCCCGAGGTGTTCTGCGACCAGGCCGCCCGGCTGGCCGAATCCCCCGGCAGGCTGCGCGATTTCGCGTCGAACACCGACGGGATGATCTTGGTGACCGCCCCGTTGCCGACACCCGAGACCACGAACAGCGCGATGAATCCGGCCACCAGCACCGCCATCACACCGCCGGTCGGCACATGATCGTTGCCGTCGGCGGCGGCGCTGGCCCCGGCCACCGCGATCGCGGCCACCGTCATCGCGAAGAAGGTGTACAGCGTGACCTTGCTGCCGCCGATGCGGTCGGCCCACTTGCCGCCGTACGGGCGGGCCAGCGATCCGAGCAGCGGTCCGATGAACGCGATCGCCGCGGCGTGCAGCGCGGCGTCGGCGGGCTTGCCGCCGCCGGCGACGAAGCTGATCTGCAGCACCTGGCCGAACGCGAAGCTGTAGCCGATGAAGGAGCCGAACGTACCGATGTAGAGAAACGCGATCGCCCACGACTGCGGCACCTTCAGCGCGGTCACCATGTAGGACAGGTCCGCCTTCTGATTGCGCACGTTGTCCATGTACAGCGCCGCCCCGACGGCCGCGACCACGATCAGCAGCAGGTACACCGCGCAGACCAGCGAGGCATTGCCGTAGGCGTTGCCGAGGGCGGCGATGACGGCCAGGCCGATCAGCTGGATCACCGGCACGCCGATGTTGCCACCGCCGGCGTTCAGGCCGAGTGCCCAGCCCTTGAGGCGCTGCGGATAGAAGACGTTGATATTGGACATCGATGAGGCGAAGTTGCCGCCACCCAGGCCCGCGAACGCCGCCACGATCAGGAACGTCGTGTACGAGGTGCCCGGCTGGTTGATGAAATACAGCGTCAGCAGGGTCGGCACCAGCAGCGCGAGCGCGGAGAAGATGGTCCAGTTGCGCCCGCCGAACTTGGCGGTGGCGACGGTGTAGGGGATCCGCAGCACGCCGCCGACCAGCGTCGGCACCGCGCCCAGGAAGAATTTCCCGGCCGTGTCGATGTGGAACACGTCGGTGGGCATGAACAGCACCATCACCGACCAGATCGACCACACCGAGAACCCGATGTGCTCGGCGAACACCGACCAGATCAGATTGCGGCGCGCGATGTACTTACCGCCGGACTCCCAGGCGTCGACATCCTCGGCATCCCAATGTTCAATGTGACGTGCACTCGCCTTCGCTCGTGCAAGCGCTCTCCAGTGGTTGCGCGTCAGCGTGCTCAAAGGGCCTCCTGAATTGCGGGATGGCCCCAAGGTAGGAAACCGGTATTGCGCCGATGCTGCGCGAAATGACCGTCAAATCAACGGTTGCTCACGATTACCCGTGCGAACCCGTGAGAACCGGGTGAATGTTTCGTGCGTGTGACACAACGGTTTCCGTGCGTCAAAAACAGCCCACCCATCGACAACCGACCGGTGAGGTCAACGGCGGCAAGTGTTTTGGCACACACTCGCTTGCCGATGGCCAACATCTTGGCCCACACCTCACCGGTCGGCAAGTCCTACGGTGAAATCAGGCTTGTCCCGGCGCGCTTTCGGCAGGGACCCAGGTGTCTTCCAACATCCGCGGCTTGCACGCCTGCCACGCCCCCGTCAGCAGCACCAGCACCGCGATCACGAGCAGCGCGAACGGCGCGCCCCAGCCGCCGGTCAGGTCGTGCAGCACGCCGAACAGCAGCGGGCCCACGCATGCCACCGTGTAGCCGACGCCCTGGGTGAACCCGGACAGCGCCGCCGATCCGGCCTGCGTGCGGGTGCGCAGATTGATCAGCGTCAGCGCCATCGGGAACGTGCTCGGACCCAGCCCCAGCAGGATCACCCACAGCCACGGCGCGCCCATGGGTGCCGTCAGCAGCCCGGCGAAGGCCACGAAAAAGGCGATGGCACAACCGATCACGATCGGGAACGGATTGCTCACCCGCGCGGTGATGCTGGGCGCGGTGAGCGCGGCGGCCAGCCCGACGAAGGAGAAGACACCGACCATGGTGCCGCCGAACGCCGCCGACGCACCCGCGTCGGTGAGGATCTTGGGCAGCCAGGTGAACATGGCGTAGGTGGTCAGCGAGGTCATGCCGAACATTCCGGCCATCCCCCACGCCACCGGCGAGCGCCACACCTTGCCCGCGGTGTGCTGTTCGGACGGCAGCGCGGTCTTGTCCGCCCGGTCCCGCCCGCGGCGATCGCGCAACACGCCCAGCCAGGGCAGCGCGGCCGCGAAGCCCAGCAGCGACCACAGCCCGAGCGAGACCCGCCAGCCCGCGGAGTCGGCGGCCGGCACCGCGATCACGGCCGGAACCACCGTGCCCAGCTGCACCATGGTGATGTACAGCGAGCTCAGCACCGCCAGATGATCGGCGAAGTACCGCTTGACCAGCGGCGGGATCACCACGTTGCCGATGCCCATACCGGCCAGCGCCAGCGCCGAGAGCACCAGCAGCTCCCACGTGTCGGGCACCGCGGCGCGCGCCAGCTGGCCGACACCGGCCATCAGCATCGCCACCAGCGCGGTGCGCTCGAGGCCCAGCCGCCGCACGAAGATCGGGGTCAGCACGCCCGCGAAGGCGAACATTGCGGTCGGGATCATGCCGAAGACGCCGACCACCGCGGTCGAATAGCCGATATCGGCGCCGATCCGCTCGGCCAGCGGGGTGAACGCGGTAACCGCCAGACGCAGCGTGAACGCCGACATGAGGATGGCGGCGAACACGAGCAGCCGCCCCTCGATCAGGGAGCGGCGGCGATGCTGGACCTCGATATCGGTCTGCTCAACGGTTACTGTCACGTAAAAATCATAGGATGATTGGGTGATAGGACGCAAAGAATGTGAGCAGGGGTACTCTGTTCTGCGTGCAACCCGTCCGTCGCACCAGCCTCATCGCTCAGGTCACCGAGCAGCTGCGTGCCGAAATCCGTTCCGGCCGTTGGCCCGTCGGCTCCCGCATCCCCACGGAACCGGAGCTGACCGAGCTCACCGGCACCGGCCGCAATACCGTCCGTGAGGCCGTGCAGGCATTGGTGCACGCCGGCATGCTGGAGCGCCGCCAAGGCTCCGGCACCTACGTGATCGCGACCTCCGACCTCGGCGGCACCCTCGCCAAGTACTTCGCCGACGCCGTCGAGCGCGACATCCTCGAGCTGCGCCAGGCCCTGGACACCCAGGCCGCCCGGCTGGCGGCGCAGCGCCGCGACGATGCCGACATCGCCAACCTGCTGCGGTTGCTAGAGGAGCGCCGGCAGGCGTGGGACGAGAACAACCCCACCGCCATCGAGGCCGATGTGGAACTGCATCGCGCGATCGTGGTCGCCAGCCACAACGCGGTCTATCTGGAATTCTACGATTCGCTGCTGCAGACGATCGAACAGGGCATCCGTTCCCGCACAGCCAAATCCGGCGACTCCTACCACGCCGAACACGCCGATCTGGTGCACGCGGTGATCGACGGCGATCCCGAGCGCGCCGCGCGGGCGGCGAACTGTTTTCTCGGCTCGCTCATCGCCGAATATCCGGACAAGTAAACGAGTCGTCACCGCCGCGCCGACGGGCGGGTGAGGGGGAATTGCCCGGCCCGTCACCGGGCGCGACGTGTGTGTAACGCCACATTCGTACCGTGGACCCGACCGCAGGGGTCCACGGCCGCCGGCGCACAGCCCGGCCGGGGGATCTCCTCGATGAGGGCGGTCGTCCCTTCGTGAGAGGAGCGCCGATGACGACCACCGACGCGGCAGTACACACCGGCCAGGACACGCCCGCCTTCCGCCACCAGGCCCGCGGCCGCTGGCTCGAGCATTGGGAACCCGACAACGAAACCTTTTGGGAGAGTGGCGGAAAGCGGACGGCGCGCAAGAACCTGATCTTCTCGGTATTCGCCGAGAACCTCGGCTTCAGCATCTGGGTGATCTGGGGCAGCATCGTCACCGCCATGGGCGCCGCGGGATTCGAATTCCTCGACGGACTGGGCCGGGGCAATCCGGTGGCCGTGAGCAATGCCCTGCTGCTCACCTCCACCCCGACGCTGGTCGGTTCCGTGCTGCGGGTGCCCTACACCTTCGCGATCCCCCGATTCGGCGGGCGCGCCTTCACCGTCTTCAGCGCGGGCATGCTGCTCGCGCCCACCCTCGGCGTCGCCTATTTCATCAACCAGCCGGGCACGCCGATGTGGGTGTTCCTGATCCTCGCCGCGCTGGCCGGGGTCGGCGGGGGCAACTTCTCCTCGTCCATGGCCAATATCAACTTCTTCTTCCCCGAGGGCAAGAAGGGCGCCGCGCTGGGCATCAACGCCGCGGGCGGCAATATGGGCGTGGCGCAGACCCAGCTGGTCGTGCCGCTGATCATCACGCTCGGCACGCACCTGATGGCCAAGGATCCCGGCGGCTATCGGTTCGGCATCACGCTCGCGGTGCTCGTGTGGGTGCCGTTCATCCTCGCCGCGATGTTCGGCGCGCTGCGCTATATGGACAGCATCAGCTCCGCCAAATCCGACGGCCGGTCCTACCGGTTCGCGATGGCGAATCGGCACACCTGGGTGATGGCCTTCCTCTACATCGGCACCTTCGGCTCGTTCATCGGCTTCTCCTTCGCCTTCCCCACGCTGCTCAAGGCCAACTTCCCGGACCTGGCCAAGATCGGGTGGATGAGCACGCTCGGCAATCTCGCCTTCCTCGGCGCCTTCGTCGGCTCGTTCAGCCGCCCGTTCGGCGGCTGGATCTCCGACAAGCTGACCGGCGCCCGCATCACGCTCTACGTCTTCGGCGGCATGGCGGTGGCGACCGTCCTGATCATGGCGGCCCTGTCGGCGAAAAGCTTTCCGCTGTACCTGATCTCGTTCCTGCTGCTGTTCGTGCTGACCGGCATCGGCAACGGGTCGACCTACCGGATGATCCCGTCGATCTTCATCGCCGAAACCAAGCGCCGGGCCAGCGAGGCGGGTGAGGACACTGCCTCTGCGCTGATCTCGGCGAAGCGACAGGCGGGCGCGGCGATCGGCGTGATCGGTGCGGTCGGCGCCTCGGGCGGCTGGCTGCTGCAGCAGGCACTGCGCTTGTCCAACAACAACTTCGGCAGCATGACGCCGGCCTTCTGGGCCTACGCCGTGGCGTTCCTCGCGATGGCCGCGGTGACATGGTGGTTCTACCTGCGCTCGTCGTTCGCGGTGCGCCGCGCGCCGTCATTGGCCTACGCGAACGTGTAACGCCCTGCGGCCCAGCACAGATGATCTAGCAAGCGTCACTTTCTGTGCCACCGACCGATCCGGCCCTGACCAAGCCGGATCCCCCGGGCACGGTCGCCGTCGTCCCCCCTGCCGTCGGCGACCGTGCTCCCCCGCCTCCGCATTTCGCGCACAAATGTGACGCGAGTCCCATTTCGGCTATGACTCGCCTCATAGTTTGAGACGGTGCGTCGGCATCGAAATCCACCCTCGACAGGCGGCCGACCTGCGGAATAGGTGGTCGAGTAGGGCAATCCAGCAGCTACCCTCTAATAGTTACCTCAACGTTATCTCATAGAGATCTTCGCTATCGTGCAGTGACCGGCCCGGATCGAATCAAATCGGGCCGCCCCGATCGCCGCCGCCGTACCCGCCTGCGAAATCGGGTTCCGAAGTCCGATGGGCGGGGGCGAACGCCGGGCGGCACGGAGCACAGCGATAGCCCATGAAACTTCGTAGAAAACCCCTTCTTGCCATGGCCGCCACGGCTGCGGTGCTGATGAGTCCCGCGACCACCGGCGTGGCGCTGGCCTTCGTGGTCTCCGGCTCGGCGGGCGACCACGCCTCGGCGACACAGCCGCGTCCCGCCGCGGACGACAGGTATGCGGATACCACGATGGCGGACCTCCTGCCGCACGGTGTCGAGGGCCCGCAGCAGCACCTGGACCCCAACCCCGATCAGTGGAAGAACGCCCGCGCCATCGTCGGCGTCGTCCGCGAGCGCGGCCTGCCCGCCTACGCGGCGGTGCTGTCGCTGGCGACCGCCCTGCAGGAGTCGACGCTGCGCAATGTCGACGTCGCGGTGGACCACGACTCGCTCGGCCTGTTCCAGCAGCGCCCGTCGATGGGCTGGGGTACACCCCAGCAGTTGACCGACCCCGCCTACGCGACCCGCGCCTTCCTGGACGCGGTGTCCGAGCACGCGCCCAACTACCAGTCCGTCCCGCTGTGGCAGGCCGCGCAGGCCACGCAGCGATCCGCGTACCCGACGCTGTACGCCAAGTGGCAGGAGCAGGCCGCGCAGATGGTGCTACAGATCCTGCACGAGGGATGACCGCCGCGCGGCACTCACGCCCCGGGCGTCTCCGCCAGCCGGTCCGCGCCCCAGCTGCGGTGGATGTAGCCGATGACGCGGTCGAGTTCGGCGCGGTCGACGCGGGCCAGTTCGCCCGGCTCGAGGGGGTCGAAGTGGAAGATGTAGAGGCGAGAGGCGAACTGCTCGAACGGAAGTGATGCCTCGCCGAATCGTTCGCCGTGTCCGGCGGTGCCGACGACGACGCCGTCTCCCCAGTCCTGGCCGCTGTCGTTGTTGGGGTTGTAGAAGTAGACCCGCATCGTCTCCTGGGGGTCGAGCGAGACCCGCAGGATGGTGATCGCGTGCCAGCCGACGAAGCGCGCGGCGCTGTCGGTGACGGCTATACCGGCCGGCTGGGGGTGGATCAGCGGCTGGTTGCCATTGTAGAGGGGGTGGTAGCTCGCGTAGAAGTGCCGGAGGAATTCGTCGAGCTCGGTCAGGTTGCCGGTGGCCACGTCGACGTTGATGCGGAATCCGCGGCCGGACCACCAGCCGTGGAATTCGGGGTTGATCCACCGGTGCGGATCACCGTCGCGGCCGACGCAGCGGCGGCCCATCTCCGCGTAGATGCGATCCAGGTGCGGGACCACCAGCAGCGACACCGGATCCAGATCGAACGGCAGCGCGGCGGCGACGCCACCGGCGCTGTCTTGCGAGGAGATCGGCTCGCCCTCGAAGTGCATGACGATCTCGTCGTCCCGCGCGGCCCACGCCACGATCTGCAGCAGGTAATCGGGGTCGTTGTAGGCCCACATCGACAGGGCCCGCGCCGACTGGCAGGTGGGGTTGTCGCCCTGGCCGACGCCGAGGGGCTGGCCCAGCATCGACAGGGTGCCCGCGAGTAGACGGGCGCGCGGCGCCGGCGCGGACCCGAACACCCCGATCAAGCGCTGCGCGGATAGGGCCGACACCGGCAGCGCCAGCTGCCGCCACAGGGCGGGGGCGACCGGCGGCTGATAGAGAATGCCCCGCTCCAGCATCAGCGCGAGCCCGTAGACGCACTGCGCGGTCTCGACGTGGACGGCCTCGTCGATCAGGCCGCGCACCAGGTCGTGATAGCACAGCAGGCAGTCGCGTCCGGTGCTGGACAGTCCCAGCGCCTCGGCGAGCAGGTACTCACCCTTGTGCAGCAGGAAGCGCAGCAGGACCGCGTGATAGGGCGAGACGAGCCCGGTGTCGTGCATCGATCGCGCGAAACCCGTTGCCTCGTACTGCAATGCGCCCTCGTCCATGGACTCCAGTCGGGTGCGGTACACGTCCACTCCCGGATCCTCCCGGCACGCGTCGGTGGTGGCGTACAGGCTGCTGATCAGCCGGTCCGCGCCGAGACCGCTGGCACCGAGGTCGATCTCGGGGTTGCTGCGGGCGACGGAGATCTGCGTGATCATCCGCTTGACCGAGTCGACCTGAATGGGGCGCTGCCGCAGGATGCGCCAGATCTCGTCGACGAGATGCTCGAGCACCTTCTCGTATCCCACCTCCTCGACGAGGTGGTGGAGCAGTTCCCGCGGCACCTGGGCCATTCGACCCTGCCGGGCGCGTTCGGCCTCGCCCGGAGCCGTCAGCAGCAGGGACAGGTTGATCGCCAGGACCTGCGACAGATGATGACGCGCCTGCTCGGCAGAGATCGACGGATGCGCGTAATCCCCCTTCGCGACGGCCAGCAGGCGCAGGTCGCTGACCGCCTCGAGCACCACCGTGTCGGCGTTGTCGCTGCGCAGCGAACCGGCACTCAGCGCCGGGATCAGGATCTGCGGGTAGGCCCAGTCGGTGCCGAGGAACAGGCCCGCCGCCTCCAGCCGTTCGGCGCGGGCCCGCACCGCGGCGCAGCCGCCGGGCAGCAACAGCACCCGCCGCAGCGTCTCCAGGACGCGCCCCAGTTTGACCTGCTTGCCGAAATCGCTTGCGGCCGTGAGTGATTGCGTGGCGTCGTCCAGGGTTGCCAGACGCCTTTCCAGGGTTGCACTGTCGCCACTGAGTGGACTCACTCAGGATCCTCCCCGTGAGCCGTAGCCGTCGCACGGACTAGATGTAGAAGTCAAGCTCTTCCTGCCGTTTCAGCAGATCGCGCAGAGTGTACGGGTCCTCACCGAAGAAGTACAGCAGTCCCCAGTGGTTACCGAACGCCGTTCGTTTGGTGACCTTCTCCGCCAGGGGCGGGTTGAGTTCGTGCGAATCGAAATAGTCGTGATCCTCGGTCTCCTCGGGCAGCGACAACCGGCTGACCACGCGCCGCCGCGGATAGACCCCGAAGCTGCCCGCATGCCCTCGCGCATCCACCACCTCCTTCGGGAAGAAGTCGACGATTTCGTCCTCCGTGGTCTTCGGGTCGAAGGCGAGCACGAGCCCGTGGTAGGCGTTGAACCCGTACGTGCGCTCCAGCAACTCGAAGACATTGAATCCGGGCGGCCGATAGGCCACCTCGCCGAAATACATCTCGCCGTCACTGGTGACGAAATACTCGGGGTGAACGAATCCGAATTCGATATCGAACGTCTTGACCAGCTTCTCGACCTGGCGGGTTATCTCCGGGCGATACTGCTCGAGTTCGGGCGTGGCGGGCACGAAGACCGAATATCCGAGCGTGACGTATTCGGATATGTTGAGGAAGCGGATCTTTCCGTCGTGGACCCACGCCTCCACCGCAAATTCCCACCCGTCCAGATGAGACTCCATCAACACCGGAAAATCCTCGTCCGGAATGGCATCGATCTCATCGGGCGTCCGGATGACGCGATGACCCAGGCAGCCCGCCTTGTCGAATGCCTTGATGTGGATAGGGTCGTTCGGGTCGCCGTCGAGCTTGAGCAGGGTCTGGTTGACCCGCTTGAGGAAGCGGATGACGTCGTCGCGCTCGTGCGCCTCCTCGAAGATCCCCACCCGGATGCCGCCGAGCTGTGCGCGGCGCTTCATCAGCGACTTGTCCCGCAGCAGCATCGCCTGGCCCAGCAGCCGCGGGTTGTCCAGCAGCACCGAGTTGATCGCACCGGCCCACTCCACGGTCTCCTCGAAGATCGGGATCGCGACGTCCACACCTCGATCCCGCAGTGTCTCGGCGATCTCCATCGACCTGTCGTTGAGCCGCTCGAAATTCCAGGGGATATAGGGGATATCATGCTCGGCGCAATATTCCTTCGCCCACTCCGGTGCGACCACCACATACCGGCGGTCGAACCGATCCACGGCCTCGACCGCCTTCAGGCTCCAGCCCAGCAGTGCGATATAACCCTTCTCCGGGTTCCGGCTCCGCGATTCGTGAGTTGAAAATGACAAGCTTCTCCCCTTTCACGCCCGGCCAGTTCATGTATCCAGTGGGCGCAAATTACACACTGCAGACTGTACGACAGCCGGGAAATACTCGGTTCGAAGTATCGGTAATTCCATGATATTGCGCCACCGTCATTACCAACGAGTACCCGGCACGGCCGACCGTCAAACCGAACGGTAATTGTCCTATTGTCGACAATTGATACGCCTCCGAAATTGCGGGGGCACACCGCGGCCGTCCACCGCCGCCCGGCACGTGTCGGACGCCACACGGCGACAGGCATCGGCTACGATCACTGCTGCCTCACGGTCCAGCAACCGGCCGCTGAGTAGGTCGGCGCACTGATGCGCCGGTTCAGATGATCGGAGGCGGTGGTGTCGGCGCGTACCGGCAGCGCCCGGGTTGTCTCATGCCCGAGCGGCGAAGCTCATATGGCGATTTCCCCCACGGCGCGGGCCCGCACGATCGGTGTGCAGGTCGGCGCCTGTTTCGAAGAACTGAGCATGTTGCGGTCGGTGACCGAGACAATCGCTCTCCTCGCGGACTTCGGGATCGACGAGGTCACCGATATCCGCCTCGCCACCGAGGAGGTCGCCACCGCTCTGGTGCGCGACGCCGTCCCCGGTTCGGAACTCGACTGCTCCTTCAGATACGACGGCGCCGCGATGGACGTCCTGGTATCGGCCGTCACCGGCTCGGGCGCCCGTCCGGACCCCGACGACATCGGCTGGCACATCGTCTCGGCACTCACCGACACGCTCGAATTCTTTGTCGGCCCTTACGATTACGGACTCGGCGGATACCCCACGGTCGCAGAGTTCCACTGGACACGCGGCGGTGCGCGATGAGCGGAGACACCTTCGGAACCACCTTGGACAGCCCCGACGAGCCCGTCTCCGACGATGGCTTCGGTTTCGTCGACGCGCTGTTCATCGAGATCGGCGGGCTCCATCTCGACGATCCGCGACGCCGGTCACTGCGCAACGAGGTCATCACCCGCTGTCTCCCGGTGGCCGAGCGCATCGCGGGCAAGTTCGTCGGCCGCGGTGAAAACTACGAGGATCTCCTGCAGATCGCCCGCGTCGGACTCGTGGCCGCCGTCGATCGGTTCGACCCCGATCACGGCACCGCATTCCTCGGTTTCGCGGTGCCGACCATCATGGGAGAACTGCGGCGGCACTTCCGTGATCACACCTGGGCCGTGCGGGTTCCCCGGCGACTCAAAGAGATTCAGAGCAGGCTGGGTCCGGCGACCGATGCGCTGACCCAGCGGCTGGGGCGATCACCCGCGGCACGCGAGATCGCCGCAGAGCTCGGTGTGGACCTCGCCGAGGTCACCCAGGCGCTGATCGCGCGCAACGCCTACCACGCGTCGTCCATCGATGCCGGTACCGAAGTCGACGACGGCAGGTCGGCTCCCCGGTCTTTACTGGACATCCTCGGCGATGTGGAGCCGCGATATGGAAATATCGACGACTACCTGGCGATCGGCCCGCTGTTGGCTGCCCTGTCCGACCGCGAGCGCCAGGTGCTGGTCATGCGGTTCCGGGATTCGATGTCCCAGCAGGAGATCGCGGACCGGCTCGGTTGTTCCCAGATGCAGATCTCGCGCGTCCTGACGAAGACACTGCGGGTCCTGCGCGACCAGGCCTGCCGGGAATGACCGTGCGCACCAAGTCGTCTCGACCCTCGAGATGATCCCGATCGACACCGGCAGAACGGATACCGACGCAATGATCGATGGCGAACACCTCGACCCGCAGCTGGTGACCGCGCTCGGCAGCGTGCTCGGCAACGAGCCGTGCGACAACGCGGGCGAGTTCCGGTTCACGCTCGCCGACCAGCGGTGGGAATGGTCGGACGAGGTGGCCCGGCTGTTCGGGTACGAACCGGGCACGATCGAGCCGACGACCGAACTCCTGCTGTCCCACCAGCACCCGGACGATCGAGCCGACCTCGAGGCGGTCATCGAGAAGGTCATCGAAGGGCACGAACCGTTCTGCGGGCGGCAGCGGATAATCGACACCGCGGGCGCGACCCGCGAGGTGATCGTCATCGCCGACTACGAATCCGACGACCACGGAACAGTCACCGGCACCACGGGCTATTACGTCGATCTCACCGATGCCCTCGAAGAGGAGCGCAACGACATCATCAACGACCTGCTCCCCGAGGTGATCGCCAGCCGGGCCCCGATCGAACAGGCCAAGGGGGTGCTCGCACTGGTGTACGGGCTCAACGCAGAACAGGCGTTCGCGGTGTTGAAATGGCGCTCACACCACACCAATACCAAGATCCGGGCGCTCTCGGCCAGGCTGGTGAAGGAGGCGAACGCCATCGACCCGAACGGCGGCGGATTGCGCAACCGGTTCGACCATGTGCTGCTCACCGTGCACGAACGGGTCCAACCCGGCGACGGCGCCGAGGAGTAGACGATCGCCTGTCGGCGGGCATAACCGTCGAAGGGCCGGGTACGCGATCGATACCCAGCAATGTTCAGGAGTTCCCATGAGCATCGTCATCGGTCTGACGGCCGTGGGCGCCGCCGTCATCCTCGGCATCGTCGGGGTGCTGACCGACGGGCCGTTCCTGTTCGGCATCGTCGTCGGCGCGGTCGGTGCGGCCGGTCTGGCGCTGCTGTCGACCGCCCTGCGGCCCGCCGCACGCCCCACCGACTCCGCCGCCCACGATCCGAACCGGTCGCCCGACGACTCCGCGTTGAGCCGCGACCGCCGCGAGCACGCCGGTGGTTCGCGGCACATCCGCACCCATCCGAGCTGGCGGGATCGACTCGAGCTACCACGCCGTCGGCGCAACTGATATCGCGTCGAAACACCCGGTGCCCCACGGCCATACGGGAAACGATCACCACCGATTCGCGGCGCCCGTGCGGTACCGTAGGTGCGCCGGTCTCCGGCGCCCGCGGCTCGGCCGCGGATCCTCGGCGATCCCAGGAGGGGCGATGACCGACGATCGTGCGGCGGTCTTCGCCGACCATTGCCAGCGCCTGATTCAGGATCTGAACAGTGTTGCGCTGCAACTGCGGACGGTGGACGAGCGCCTGAAAGACGGCACCGTCACCGACGAGGAGGCGCGTGCGGCGCGTGAGACGGTATCGACGACGATCCGGCGGTTGGAAACCTACATTCGTGAGGCGGGCATCACCATGCTCGACCTCACGACGGGCTGGGACGTCGACACCGATGCCGACGGGCCCGGCACGGCGCGCAGAAAGCCTTGGCGGTAGCCGTATTTCGTGCGAGCCGGTTCACGGTGTGCGTGACGGCGGCGCCTCTCGGACGAGGGCCAGCACCGCCGCGCTCGCGTCGCGGACCAGTAGATCCAGATCCTCGAGTGTCCCGGCGATGGCCTCGCGGACGGCATGATTGTCGGCGGGCGTGGCGTGTCCGTTGTCGACCACCACGTGTAGCGCGTTCAGTTGCAACCCGACATCGAACAGGTGCCGCACCAAGCGGTCGCTCGCTGCTACGAATTCCGGTGTTTCACAACTTCTTTCGAAGGTGGCGGCCGGACGGGCCGCCGCGGGCGAGGTGTCGATGATGCTGCTCCAAGGGTCGGCGGGTACGCCTTGATTCGACTACCAGGGTCCGGAGCAGCGGCAAGGTGCCGACCAGATTACTCCGTGTCGTCCGGCCGCGCCGCAACCACGATGGTGTCCAGCTCGACGGTGCGCTCGACCACGGCGAGTGCGAGCTCGGCCAGCCGATGGTTGGTGTCGCGTGCGTACTTGCGGAGCCGCTGGAACGCCATGTCCATGTCGAGGTTTCCGCGTTCGGCGAGCATTCCCTTGGCCTGCTCGATGACCACCCGGCTGTTGAGCGCGCGATTGAGCTGCTCGTTCACCGCCAGCGAGTCCGCCAGGATGCGGGCGTGCAGGATCCCGATCGTCGCGACGTCGGCGAGCGCCTGCGCGATGTGCAGGTCGTCGGCGCCCAGTGTGCCGGGGCGGGTGGTGAACAGATTGAGCGCCCCGATCCGGTCGGCGCGCAGCCGCATGGGAAGCGCGCAGACCCCGCGAAAGCCCTGTCGCAGAGCATATTCGACGAACTGCGGCCACCGGTCGCCGACGGCGTCGAGATCCTCGACCAAGACCTGCTCGCCGGTGCGGAACGCCTGCAGGCACGGACCCGCGGCGGCCTGGATCTGCAGCAGTTCGAGCAGCCGCATCTCCTCGGAGGTGGACGCCAGCACCTGCAACTCACCGCGGCCGTCGGCCAGCAGCAGGCCCGCGGCGTCGGCGTGCAGCAGATCGACCGAGGTGTCGACCAGCTCCTGCGTCAGGTCCACCGGGTCGTAATCGGCGACCAGGGTGTCGACCAGACGCACCAACGCCGCAGTCAGCGCGGTTTCTCGGCCTGCCATCTCAATTCACCCTTCTCGTGTCAGATCGGATCGGGCTCGGCGCGCCGATGCCGATCGGGTTGCGCGTCCGGCGGGAAGCGCAAGCGGCGGGCGACGACATCCGCGGCGACGTCCGCGAGCGTGCGCTCGGTACTGAACGCGTACCCCACCAGCCGGGAATATGCGACCGCGGCGCTGCAGTCCAGCTGCACCGCGATCATCCCGGTCGCCTGATGGATCTCGCGGGCCGCCAGCGACTGCTCCCACCATGGTCCCAGCTCCCTGTCGGTGAAGCCGACCGCGTCGTCCACCGGGGTGGTCAGGGTGGTCAGCAGGATCGTGGTGATCACGGTGGCCACCTGGGTCGCGTCGCTGTACGCCTCGACGTCCCGCACGACCCGGTCCGCACCGAGCAGGTCGAGAAATCCGACCCGGATCGCGCCGACCCGCAGCGGGAGGGAACATACCGGACTCGTCACGGTGAACCGATTCCACTGCGCGAGCAACGGCCACCTCCCGGCCGCGATCATCTCGGCGAAGTCGCGAACACGGACCGACGCCCCGGCGGCATGGGCATCGGGGCCGGGTCCCTCACCGGTGGCGGCCTGGGCGTCGGCGAAACGCGCGGCGGTGTCCCCGGCCGCACCCAGAACCTCCCAGCGCCCGCCCGGCATCGCCAGCGTGATGGCCGCCTGCGCCACCGGCAGCACGCGAACACACGCGTCGCACAGCCGATTGTTCGACGCCGCGTTCCGGCCGTCGCCCGCCTCGCGCAGCGCGATCACGAACCGGGTCGCCGCGGTGGTCATCCGGAACCACCGGACGAACACCGTCGATCGGCCATCGTGCTCTGCTCCTGTCCTACTCGGTCGACTCGGCGACACCGCGGGTCGCGGGCATCCGTCCGTCGGAGGCCGAATCCGAGCGCCGGCCAGGATCCCGAAGCCTAGTGGAACCGTATGCTCGACACGGGCTCGCACCGGTCATCCGCGCGCCGTCGCGAGCAGCCCTGCTCTCGGATTCGCATGAACGAGCCGCCGGGGTCCAGAGCGGAACATCCGAACCACAGCGACAGCGGAACAACCCGGTCGCCGCGATGCGGGTACCCCTCAGTCTACGGTTCGACGGTGCGGCGCAGGGGGCTTCAGAGTTTCATCCGGATCATGTCGGCGGTGCGGGCCAGGCCCGGGAACGCCTCCGGGGTGGAGCGGGGGTGCAGTGCGTGGACCGCGAGGCGGAACATGACCGCTCGCAAGATCATTTGCGGCCATTCGGGGAGGTCGGCCCAGCGGGTCAGCAGGCCGTCGTCGGCGCCGCCCCACGACAGAGCGTCGACGACGATCACCCCGGCGGCCCAGGGGGCGGGACGCCAGTAGGGGGTGAGGTCGGTGAGGCCGGGCGTGAACGCACCCGAGAAGAGGACGGTGCCGAACAGGTCGCCGTGCACCAACTGCGACGGTGTCTGTACGGGTTTGCGCAGAGTGGCCAGCTGGGCGAGCATTTCGAGGCTGCGCCGGCCGTCGGGCGAGGTGGTCGGGAGCATGCCGCCCAGCTTCAGGCTGCGCAGCGGGACCGGCTCCCAGGCGGCGCGGTCGGCGGCGACGAAGACGTCCACATCCACCCACGGCGCGATCGGCTGCTGCACCAGGAACCGCGGCCGCTCGAGTTTCGCGGTCGCCTGATGCAGCCGCAGCGACACCGACACCACCTCGTCGTGCCGGGGCTCGGGCGTGCCCTCCAGGAAAGTGTCCGCGCGCCAACCGGATACGACGTAACGCCCGTCGGTCCCGCGCACCGGACGGGCCAGCCGCAACCCGTCCACCTGCAGCGCCTCGCGCACCTTGGCCGACCATGCGGCGCGGGCATGGTCGGCAACCGGCGACAGCACCACATCGCCGCAGCGCCATCCGCCGTCCCAATCGCCCAGCGCGACCGGGGTCACCTCGCGAAGCCCGAACGTGGCCCGCACATGTTCGGGAGGTTCCACAGACGTCACGGCCGTACCGTACTCCCGGACCGTTGTCCACCACGGAAGCCGCGCCGATGTGGCTATCAGCATCGAACCTCCAGCTCCCGCACCCGACGCGGCCCGTTGTCCGCGCCACGGAACAGCGCCGGATTAACACCCTTTGCACACTTTCGAATGGATGTTAGTCGGCCGGAGGGGGATTCGGTCCCCGCAAACGAACCACGCGAGGGGGGAATACCCCGCGCGGGTCAGCCGCTGCCTGGTCCCCACGCGCCGGTCAGCCGCTGCCTGATCCCCACGCTGCCGGTATCAGTACACCGGCAGCGTGGGGTCGATCTGGTTGGCCCAGGCGATGATTCCGCCCTGCAGGTGCACCGCGTCGGAGAATCCGGCGTTCTTCAGGGCCGCCAGCGCCTCGGCCGAACGCACACCCGTCTTGCAGTGCAGCACGATCGGGCGGTTCTGCGGCAGCTCCGCCAGCGCCTCACCGGACAGGATGCGGTCCTTCGGAATCAGCGTCGCACCCTCGATGCGCACGATGTCCCACTCGACGGGCTCGCGGACGTCGACGATCGCGACATCCTTGCCCGCGTCGAGCATGTCCTTCAGCTCGCGCGCGGTGACGGTCGAACCGAGCGCCGCGGACTGGCCCTCCTCGGACACCACGCCGCAGAACGCCTCGTAGTCGATCAGCTCGGTGATGGGCTGCCGCTCCGGATCCCGGCGCAGCTTGATGGTCCGGTAGTTCATATCCAGTGCGTCGTACACCATCAACCGGCCCAGCAGCGTCTCGCCGATGCCGGTGATCAGCTTGATCGCCTCGGTCACCATCACCGATCCGATCGAGGCGCACAGCACGCCCAGCACGCCGCCCTCGGCGCAGGAGGGCACCATGCCCGGCGGCGGGGCCTCGGGGTACAGGTCGCGGTAGTTGATCCCCCGCCCGTCCGGTGCGTCCTCCCAGAACACCGACACCTGGCCCTCGAACCGGTAGATCGACCCCCACACGTACGGCTTGCCCGCGAGCACCGCCGCGTCGTTGACCAGATACCGGGTCGCGAAGTTGTCGGTGCCGTCGACGATCAGGTCGTACTCCGAGAACAGCTCCACCGCGTTCTCCGGCTCCAGCCGAATCTTGTGCAGCCGCACGTCGATTCCGGAATTGATCTCGAGAATCGAATCCCGCGCGCTGTCGGCCTTGCTGCGCCCGATATCGGACTCGCCGTGAATGATCTGCCGCTGCAGATTCGACGCGTCCACCTCGTCGAACTCCACGATGCCCAGCGTGCCCACCCCGGCCGCGGCCAGATACAGCAGTGCGGGCGAGCCCAGGCCGCCCGCGCCGATCACCAGCACCTTGGCGTTCTTCAGCCGTTTCTGCCCGTCCACGCCCAGATCCGGAATGATCAGATGCCGGCTGTACCGAGCGACCTCGTCCCGGGTCAGCTCGGCGGCCGGTTCGACCAGTGGCGGCAGGGATTGTGCTGCTGACACGTCCTCAGACTCCTCGAATCGAATTCGCCGATCGCGCTGCGCTCCATGACGGCAACGCACTGTTGTGCAACACCGCGACTCGGGCCGTTCTTCCCCACCATCGTGCCGCACCGGCCGGGCGATCAGCCGCGGGGGTAGGGCCAGGGATTGAACCGGCACTTCTTGCCGTCCATCGGCACCACGCCCTGCGGGTCCAGCGCCGCGATGTCGTTGTTGCGGGTGCCGAAGGTCTGCTGCATCATCACCGGCGCCAGGCCGCCGTCGCTCTCGCACGGCTGATGCTCGTGGTAGCCGATGGCGTGCCCGACCTCGTGATTGATCTGGTACTGGCGGTACGAACCGATATCTCCCTCGAACGCCGGCGCACCGCGCACCCACCGCACCTCCGACAGCACCACCCGCCCGAGATCGGCGTTGTAGCACGAGGAGTCGATCGGGATATCGAAGCCGCAGGCGGTCTTGGTGGTCTGGCGGGAGGTCAGCGAGATCCGGAAATCGGGTTCGCCGGAGTCGATGCGGCGGAAGCCGAATTTGGGATCGTGAGTCCAGCTTTTGGGATTGGCCAGGGTCGCCTCGACCATCTTCGCCACCGCGTCGTCGCCGCCGAGCGCGGAGGTGTCCACGCCGTCCTCGACCTCGACCGTGTAGCTGAACAGATGCCCCTGCGCCGCGCCGATCTGCGCCGAGGTGCCGCGCACCAGCCGCCAGGTGCCCGTCCCGGCCTCGGCGAACGCGCCACCGGCGGGCAGCGCCCCGCTGGGCAGGTCGCCGAACTTGCCGTCACCGGTCGGCGGGGCGCCGATGATGCCCGCCTTGTCGGTGTGCCCGCTGAGCCTGCCCAGGCCGGGCGCGCCCGCGCCGTCCGGATCGCCAGCCCCCTTGACAGCATCCACGGCCACCAGCACGGTGATCACGAACAGCACCGGAAGCGCGTAGGCGCGCCAGCCGTAGGTGGCGACGAACCGGCCCAGGGCGCTCCGTTTCCCGGCGTCGCGCTCGGGTTCGGCCCCCGACCGCGCGTCCCGCGTACCGGCCGGGTCCCAGGACGCTCGCAGCGGCTGACGCCAGCGGTCGGCGCCGGGAGGGTGACCGTTGCCGTTCGGCTCGGTGTACAGGCCGAGCGGGTCGTAGATCTCCGGGGCCCCGGCCTGCGGGGCCCTGCTCTCCGGGCCGTTCCCGGTCCGGCGTCTGGCGCCGAAGCCGGCGGCCCGCGACGAGAAGGCATCCACGAGGCGACGGGAATCTCGCCCGCCGGTCGATCTGCCCCGTTCGTCGGTCACTTCACCAGAGTCTCACAACCGGCCCGAGGGCACTGCCCGACCGATCTCGGGCCTGCTGGGGTTGCGATATTTCTCACGACTGTGCGAGATTGCTCTGGACCACCAGTTACTGACAGGTTGCCAATAGGTGCCGGGATCGGCATGTCGTCTCAGGAACGAGTATCGTTCGTGGGATACCCGTGCACATCCATTCATCGCCGGGAATCGATTGGGAGAGCCGAAATGACAGACCTCGTGGACCGGATGACGTCGTCACGATTGTCGTCCGAGGCCATGGCGCCGAGCAAGCGCGGCACCCGCCTGCCTCGTGAGGCACGCCGCGCACAGTTGCTGACCGCCGCCGGCGAGGTCTTCGTGCTACGCGGCTACCACGCGGCCGGGATGGACGAGATCTCCCAGTGTGCCGGTGTCTCCAAACCCGTGTTGTACCAGCACTTCTCGAGCAAGCTGGAACTCTATCTCGCGGTGCTGCAGAACTACACCGACGTGCTGGTGTCGAGCGTGCGCCAGGCGCTGCGCTCCACCACCGACAACCGCCAGCGCGTGCGCGCGGCCGTCGCCGCCTACTTCGATTTCGTCGACCACGAGACCCAGGGTTTCCGGCTGGTCTTCGAATCCGACCTGACCAGCGAGCCGCAGGTGCAGCGCCGGGTGGAGCAGGCCACCGAGGCCTGCGTGGACGCGGTCTTCGACCTCGTCGCGCACGACTCGGGCCTGGACCCCTACCGCGCCCGGATCCTCGCCGTGGGCCTGGTCGGCGCCAGCCAGATCACCGCCCGCTACTGGCTGGAGGCCGACCGCCCCATCCCGAAGGAGGAGGCGGTCGACACCACCGTCGCCCTGTGCTGGGGCGGCCTGTCCCGGGTCCCGCTGCATCCCCACGAATAGATCCCGGCCGGAACGACGAAAGCCCACCCGGTCCCGGGTGGGCTTTTCGCTTTTCGCCTCGCGAATTACACCGCAGCGAAACCCACGCGGCCGCTGGTCGACGTGCCGATCTCCACGTAGGCGACCTTGGCGGCCTGGATCAGGTATTTGCGGCCCTTCTCGTCGGTCAGCGCCACCACGCCGCCGTTACCCTCCAGCGCACCGGACACCAGCGCCTCGACCTCTTCCGGGGTCTGCGAACTGGTGATGACGAGCTCGCGCGGGCTATCCGAAATACCGATCTTGACCTCCACGGCCAACCTCCTAGAGTCCTGATGCTGTCCTGCTCAGGCTAATGCAGGACGAGTGGGCAGAGTGACGCGCCAGGTGCGCTGTCAGCGAACCTTCGTCCCGGGCCTCAGCCCAGGCCCAGCACGCGCATGCGCTCGGCATGACTGGCCTGCATGCGCTCGAACAGGGCGGCGATGCCGTTGAGGTCGCCGGTGGCGATGAGGACCAGTTCGGTGAGCTCGTCGCGCTGCGCCATCACGTACTGCGCCTGGGTGATCGCCTCACCCAGCAGCCGCCGCCCCCACAGGGTGAGCCGGTCGCGCTCGGACCGGCTCTCGGCGACGGTGCGGCGCACCTCCTCCACCACGAATTCGGAATGGCTGGTCTCGGCCAGCACGTCGTGCACGACGGTGCCCACCTCGGGCGCCAGCGCATCGGCCAGCACGTTGTAGAAGTCGGCGGCGATACCGTCGCCCACGTAGAACTTCACCATCGACTCGAGCCAGGTCGAGGGGTCGGTCGACGCGTGGTAGGCGTCCAGCGCGCGCACGAACGGCGCCATCGCGTCGAAGACGTCCACGCCGCGCGAGCGCAGCGCCTGCTCCAGCGTCTCGAAGTGCTCCATCTCCGCGGCGGCCATCTTGGCCACGGCCACCTTGCCGCGCAGCGTCGGCGAGAGCTTCGCCTCCTCGGCGAGCCGGTAGAACGCCGAGATCTCGCCGTAGGCGAGCACCGCGAAAAGGTCGAGGACACCGGGATGGTCGGCGGGGATACGGGCGTCGGTTCCGTTCGAGACGCCCAGCGCGGCAGACGGGTTTGCTCCCATGCTCCCCACCCTAATAGGCGCGGCGGCGACCGTGTGACCGGTCACGACCGATCCCGCAGAAACTTCTCGAGGTAGGTCCACGTGGTATCGCGGGCGGTCGGTCCGGTCAGGATGCCGAGGTGGCTGCCGGGCGCCGTTTCATAGCGCACCTCGCGGGCGCCGGTGAGCGTGACGGTGCCGTGTTCGACCGCCGCGGCGGGCGTGATCACGTCGCTCGGCCCGCCGACGAGCAGCACCGGCGCGGTGATGTCGGCCAGCGCGATGCTCGCGTCGTTGAGCCGCACCACGCCCTTTCCGATGTCGTTGGCCAGCATGAACCGGCTCCACAGCTGGTTGTACAGCCGGCCCGGATAGCCGGGCATCCGCGCCTGGAAGCGATCGATGGTTTCCATCCGCCCCAGCGTCGCGCTGTCGGTGATGTTGGCAGCGATGAACATCGGGCGGCGCAGTTCGCGCTCCCACGAGGTGGCCCGGTACCCCAGCCGGGTCAGCGGCGCGGGCACCCCGCCCGCCGCGCGCACCAGGGTGGAGGTGGCCAGCCCGCGGGTGAGCCGGGCCATCGCCCGGACCTGCGGCACCCCGGTGACCTTGTCGTAGTCGAGCGGCGCGCCGACCGCGGTGATCGAGCGGATCGGCAGGGCGGCATCGGCGGCGGCGGTGAGCAGCGCCAGCACGCCGCCCAGCGACCAGCCGACGAGATCGACCGGCGCTCCCCCGCGATCGGCGCTGGCCGCCTGGACCGCCCCCGGCAGGATGTCGTCGATCCAGTCCTCGAAGCCCATGCCCCGGTCGGCGAAGGTGATCTCGCCGTAGTCGATCACGTACGGGTGGCGACCCGCGTCGAGCAGGAAGCGCGCCAGGCTCTGATCCGGGCGCAGGTCGAAGCAGGTGGCGGGGGCGGCCAGCGGCGGAACGAGCAGCACCGCGGCGTCGTCTACGGATGCGGCGGCATCGGCCGGTTCGGCGGCGGGCTCGAATCGCCGCAGCTGGCGATGCGGTTCGTCCCACAGCACCGTCGACGGGGTGGGGGCGGGCGCCTCGATGCCGTCGCCGAGGGTCAGGGCCCACATGTTGCGCGCGGCCGTTGTCACGGTGTCTGCCAGACTCACGCGCACCAACCTAACCCGTGACACGGTGTCACACATATGTGGTGTCGGACACCACACGCGCGGCGAAATCCGCCGCCTCGCGGTCGTACCGAATTCCCCGCGAGATCTGAATTGTGCTGTGCCGCAGGGCTCCACGGGCAGGGGAACGAGGGTATGCGGAAACGTCCGGCCTATTACCGCGGGAGATTCACGGGAGCCGGAATTCGGGGAGAAGAAGCTATCACGCTACAATCTGTCTGGGCAACGGAAATTCACCCTCCTTGCGAGATCGATCGCGACCGGCAGGGGTCACCGCGGCCCACGGAAAATGTGCGCGCACCAGATCCGCACCACCATTACGCCGCGCCAGGTCGATGCCATCCCGGTGTCCCGCAGCGGTCGAGGTGGGAACGACGGCGGATACGTGGTCGTCGCGGACCGCACGGGTCCGCCCCACGCCTCGTGCGCGCGAGATGCGAATTACACGAGGAAAGGCACGAACCTGAGCAAGATCACTGTCGAACAGGAGCCGGGGCTGACGGAAACGTTGCTGACGGCCGAACTCGACCCCACCCACACCGCCCCGTCTTTCGCCGAATTGGGAGTGCGCCCGGAAATCGTGCGCGCGCTCGGCGAGATCGGAATCGAACGCACTTTCGCAATCCAGGAACTCACGCTGCCGCTGGCACTGGCGGGTGAGGATCTCATCGGCCAGGCCCGCACCGGCATGGGCAAGACCTTCGGATTCGGCGTCCCGCTGCTGCATCGAATTGCCACCGCCGATTCCGGCACCACCGCGCTGGACGGCACGCCGCGCGCGCTGGTCATCGTGCCCACGCGCGAGCTGTGCATCCAGGTCACCAAGGATCTGGAGAATGCCGGGAAATATCTGACCAACCACAACGGCCCGCTGCAGGTGGCCTCCATTTACGGCGGCCGCCCCTACGAGGCGCAGATCGCGGCGCTGCGGTCCGGTGTCGACGTGGTCGTCGGCACGCCCGGACGCCTGCTGGATCTGGCCGAACAGCAGCATCTGATCCTCGGCAAGGTCGGGGTGCTGGTGCTCGACGAGGCCGACGAGATGCTCGACCTGGGCTTCCTGCCCGATATCGAGCGCATCCTGACGATGGTGCCCGAACAGCGCCAGACCATGCTGTTCTCGGCGACCATGCCGGGGCCGATCATCACGCTGGCCCGCACGTTCCTGCACAAGCCCACCCATATCCGGGCCGAGGAGCCGCACGATTCGGCGGTGCACGATCGCACGGCGCAGTTCGTCTACCGGGCGCACGCGCTGGACAAGAGCGAGCTGGTCGCGCGGATCCTGCAGGCCGAGAGCCGCGGCGCCACCATGATCTTCACCCGCACCAAGCGCACCGCGCAGAAGGTCGCCGACGATCTGGCCGACCGCGGGTTCGCCGTCGGCGCCGTGCACGGCGACCTGGGGCAGATCGCGCGCGAGAAGGCGCTGAAGAAGTTCCGCGAGGGCAAGATCGACGTGCTGGTCGCGACCGATGTCGCCGCCCGCGGCATCGATATCGACGACGTCACCCACGTCGTCAACTACCAGTGCCCCGAGGACGAGAAGACCTACGTGCACCGCATCGGCCGCACCGGCCGGGCCGGGCGCACCGGCGTCGCGGTCACCCTGGTCGACTGGGACGAGCTGACCCGTTGGGCCAGTATCGATTCCGCGCTCAGCCTGGGTATTCCGGAGCCGGTGGAGACGTATTCGCGCTCCCCGCACCTGTTCTCGGATCTGGGCATCCCGGAGGGCGCGACGGGCACGTTGCGGCGCAAGCCGGTTCGCGACGAGGACGCCGTCGTCGTCGAGCGCGAACCACGCACCCCCCGCAAGCGCAACCGCCGCCGCACCGTGCGCGGCAAGCCGATCGATGCCGAAACCACCGATCCCACAACCGAATCGACCACCGAGCCCGCGAACCCCACTGCGGCGCAACCGTCCCCAGCCCCCGAAGACGGCGACCAGCCCACCCGCCGCCGCCGACGCCGCCGCAAGCCCGCAGCCGATGCCGACGCCCAGGCCGCGAGCAACCGAGGCAACAAGGACGCAGTTGGCCAAGACACAGGCAACCGGGACGCAGGTAGCCAAGGCACAGGCAACCGGGACGCAGGTAGCCAAGGCACGGCCAGCGAAGCGGGCAACCAGGACTCGACCAGCAAGAGCGCACGTGGTCAAGACGCGGGCACCAAGGCCGCAGGCGACCAGGACTCGGGCATCGACGCCACGGGCACGAGGTCCGCAGCCGACTCCGCAGGTTCGAGCGACCGCCGCCCCGAGTCCACCTCGGACGCCAACGGCGACCCGGCAGACAAGCCCGCCCGCCGCCGCAGGCGCCGCCGCAAGCCCGCAGGCGACTCGGACCCCCACAACCCCGAATCGCACAACGGCTCCACCGCAAACGCCGACTCCACGTCGGTGTCCGCCTCAGCCTGAGCCGGAAGGCGCGCCCACATTTCCGGCGCGCCTCAACCACCTCATTTCCGGCGTGTTCTTGGCCGGAATCCACCTTCATCCTGTACGGATTCCGGTCGAAAGCGCGGTGGGAATTGGGTGGGTGGGGCGGGGGCTGGGGCGTACGATCCGATACCCTCGCTGGCGTGCTCGCACCTGAGCGGCGGACGCGCGCCGATATCCTTGCCGCAGTCGCGATCGCCGTGGTTGTGGCGGTCGCGGTGGTGGTCGTGTGGGTGAACAGCGATGCCCGCGCCACCACGTCCGAGCCTGCCGCGCGCGCGGTCACCCCGCCGACCACCGCGCTCGCGCTGCCGCAGGCGCTGCGCGAGCTGTGGCGCGAACCGGACGGCGCCAGCACCCGGGCCCTGTCGGCGAGCGGCGTCGCGATCACCGGCGACGGCGGCACCGTCACCGGTCGCGACCCGCAGACGGGCCAGCAGGTCTGGAAGTATCAGCGCGATCTGCCGCTGTGCGGCGTGGAGAGCCAGTTCGGCACCGTGATCGCCACCTATCGCGACGACCGCGGCTGCAGCCAGACCACGCTGCTGGCCGCCGACACCGGCGCCCGCCGCACCGCCCGCAGCAGCTATATGGACCGGCAGGTGACGCTGTCGGTGGACGGCACCTACACGCTGGCCCGCGGCTCGGACCGGCTGGAGGTATGGCGCTCGGATCTGGTCCGCACCCTCGAGTACGGCTATGTCGACGCGCCGATCAACGTCCGCACCCAGCCGCGCACCGATTGCACCCACCTGTCGGCCGCCTCCGGCACCACCCGGCTGGCGGTCCTGGAACGCTGCCCCGGCGACGCCGCGAACCGCCTGACCGTGCTGAACCCCGCGCCCAAGGACAACACCGTGCCCGAGGAGTACGGCTCGCACGTGCTCACCGAGCCGGGCGCCGCCTCGGACAAGGCCCGCGTGGTCGCGGTGTCGGACAACAGAATCGCGCTGTACCTGCCCGGAACCGACACCGCCGCACCGGAATTCGCCATCTTCGATCAGGGCGGCAATCCCGTCGGCTCGCACCGGCTCACCGCTCCCCTGGCCGACGGCATCACGACCACCCGGGTCGGCTCGGCCTTCCTGGTCTTCACCGGCAACAGCCTGATCGCGTTGAGCGCCACCACCTTCGACCCGCTCTGGACCGCCTCCGACGCACTGGGCAGTCCGGCCCTGATGGCCGGGCGGATTCTCATGCCGGTGGTCGACGGCATCGCCGTGGTGGATCCGGCCACCGGCGCACAGACCGACCGAATCCCGGTGCAGCGCAACAACTACCGCGGCGAGCCGATCTCGCTGTCGGTGACCGGATCCACCATCCTGGAGCGCCGCGGCACCGACCTCTACGCGCTCGGCTGATCGTCGTCCGCGGTGTGCACGGCCCGGCGCGGCTCGAACCAGGTCGCGCCCGCAGGATCGCCCGCCATGTTCCAGCTCCACGACACCGTCGGCGTGATGCGCAGGAAAAAGCCCGACCCCACCATTCCGGTGCGATCCACGGGCCCCCGGGCGCGGCCGTACACCCGTAGGCACCGGGGGACGAACGGATCGAAAGAGACCAGGTCGTCGAATACCAACGCGACCTGGTCGTTTCCGGCGGCCACATTCCGGAATTTCCGGGTGGCGAGCACCGACTCGCCGACACCCCCGACCCAGAATCCGCGTCCGTCGAATTCGCAGGCCAGCGGCACCACGTCCGGCTGCCCGTCCGGTGCGACCGTGGCCATTCTGACCAGCGGCTGAGAGCGGATGAAGGCTATTTCTTCCGAATTGAAGGACATCGGCGGCTCCTCTCGGCTCGTTATCCACCCATTTTTTCGAAAGCACTGCAATTTCTTGGCATTTGTGTGAGGTTCGTCATAGGCGGTGCTGCCCGGTGCAGACTCCGCCGGAACGCCCGTGCACACCCTCGCACACGACCTCCGAGGACAGCACGGACAACTGAAGAGGAGTTCGGTGATGAGGAAATCCACGACAACAGGCACGCGAGGCCGCTGGTGGCGCATCGCGACCCTGGCGCTCGCGGTGGCCACGGTGGCCGCGACCGCCTGCGGCACCGGCGGTGGCGGATCGGCCGCGGTGACCTACGAGGAGGCCAAGACCTCCGGAAAGATCAAGGTCGGTTTCGCGAACGAGGCACCGTGGTCGTTCCTGGACAAGGACGGCCAGCTGACCGGATACGCCCCCGAGGTGGCCCGGGTGGTGCTGAAGAATCTCGGAATCGATGAAATCGAGGGCGTGGTAACCGATTTCGATGGTCTCATCGACGGTGTGCGCGCCAACCACTACGCGTTCGTCGCGGCGGGCATGTTCATCAACAAGAAGCGCTGCGAGAGTTCGGCCTTCGCCGATCCGGACTACCAGGTGGGCTCGTCGTTCATGGTCCCGAAGGGAAATCCCAAGAGCATCAACAGATTCGAGGATATCGGGGGCGCGGGCGTGAAGATCGCCACGCTCGGCGGCGCGGTCGAGAACGGCTACGCCGAAAAGGCAGGCGTCCCGGGCAATCTCATCGAGCCGATGGCCAAGCAGGACGACATCCTGCGCGCCGTCCGCAACGGCGACGTGTACGGCGCCGCCATCCTGGACGTGACCGCCCAGTGGCTGGTGAAGAACAACCCGGACGCCAACCTCGAGGTCACCCCGTCGTTCCAGGCCACCGACAAACCCGCGGTGGGCACCTTCAACTTCCGCATCGGCGACGACGCGTTCCGCGCCGACTTCAACCGCGAGCTGAAGAAGGTGCACGAGAGCGGCGAGTGGCTGCGGATCGTCGAGAAATACGGGCTGACCAAGGCGAACGAGCCGACGCCCGCGATGACCACCGAGCAGTACTGCCAGTCCTGAGCCGAGCCCGTGTCCGAGAATTTCGACACCTATCTGGAGCGGATCGCCGTCGGGCTGCCCTTCACGATCTGGGCGACGGTCGGCGGCATCGCGCTGACCGTCGTGCTGGCCTTCGCGGCCGGTATCGCGATGCTGTCGCGGTGGCGGCTGGTGCGCGCCGTCGCCCGGATCTACGTGGAGGGCTTCCGCGGCAGTTCCGAGGTGGTGCAGCTGTTCTTCTTCGCGGTGGCCGTCCCGATCTTCCTCGGGGTCCGGCTGGGCGCCACCGCGCAGAGCCTGCTGCTGGTCGGCATCGTCGTGCTCGGCCTCAACCACGGCGCCTACGGGGCCGAAATCGTGCGCGGCGCAATAAGTTCCGTGCCGCAGACTCAGGTCGAGGGCGCGATCGCATTGAATTTCACCGAGCCGCAACGACTCTGGCGGGTGATCCTGCCGCAGGCGGTGGTCGAGATGCTGCCCTCCTTCAACAACCTGTTCATCCAGTTGCTGAAGGCCACGGCGATCCTGAGTTTCATCGCGGTCCCGGAGATCTTCAAGAAGGCCGACGAGTTGCGGGCGGTGCCCACCTTCGCCCGCGAGCTCGGCCTGATCTACGCGATGGAGCTGGTGCTGTATCTGCTGCTGGCGGTCGCCATCACGATCGTCATGCGGATCCTGGAACGACTGGCCGCCCGGCGGGTGGGGCGGGAGCCGCAGCGTCGGCGTAGCCGGCTGTCGATGACGGTGGGTGCCTGATGGAGAAATGGCGCTGGGACCGGTTTTTCGAGGCCTTCCCCTACATCTGGGACGGCTTGCTCGTCACCATCCAGTTCACGCTGCTCGGCTCGCTGGTCGCCTATGTGCTGGGGCTGGTGTTCGCCGTGATCCGCCGCATGCGCATCCCGGTGGTCGATCAAATACTGTGGGCCTTCATCGAATTCGTGCGCAGTACGCCGCTGCTGGTGCAGATCTTCGTGCTGTACTGGGTGGTCCGCCCCGAGCTGCTCGGCGGGCTGGAGACCGGCACGCAGCGGCTGATCGTCGGCGTCACCGCGCTCGGCGTGCACTACGCCTGCTACTGCGCCGAGGTGTACCGCGCGGGTATCGACGCGGTGCCCGCGACCCAGTGGGAGGCCGCGCGGGCCCTGAGCCTGCCCCGCACCCGCACCTGGACGGATGTGATTCTGCCGCAGGCGGTTCCGCGCGTGCTCCCGGCGCTGGGCAACTACACCATCGCGATGTTCAAGGAGGTGCCGCTGCTGTCGGCGATCGTCGTGCTCGACATGGTCTATCAGGTCAAGACCGAGTACGCGGCCGATACCGGCGGCGCCGGGCCGGAGGCGTGGCTGGCCGTCGGTCTCGTCTTCTTCGCGCTGAGCTATCCCTGCTCGATACTGGTACGAAAGTTGGAACGCCGTGTCGGAACTGTCTGAAAGCCCGGCCGTCGAGCCCGCCTCCGGCGACACGGGCACACCCATCATCCGCTTCACCGACGTGGTGAAGCGGTACGGCACCAATACCGTCCTCGACAACCTCGACTTCAGCGTCGCCCCAGGGGAATTCGTCACGCTGATCGGTCCCTCCGGCTCCGGTAAGACGACGATCCTGCGGCTGCTGATGACCATCGAGCGGGTCACCTCCGGCACCATCGAGGTGGGCGGCGACTATCTGACCCATATGCGCAAGGGCGAGCGTCTGGTCCCGGCGGACGAGGCCCATCTGCGCCGCGTGCGCCGTCGCATCGGCATGGTGTTCCAGCAGTTCAACCTGTTTCCGAACATGAACGTGCTGCGCAACGTCACCGAGGGCCCGGTGCGCAGCCTGGGCAAGCCGAAGGCCGAGGCCGAGGCGCGCGCCCGGGACCTGCTGGAGCTGGTCGGCCTGTCGGACAAGGTGAGCGCCCGGCCCACCCAGCTGTCCGGCGGGCAGCAGCAGCGGGTGGCGATCGCCCGGGCACTGGCGATGGACCCGGCGGTGCTGCTGCTGGACGAGGTGACCTCCGCTCTGGACCCGGAGTTGGTCAGCGGCATGCTGCACCTGCTCAAGGACATCGCCGCCACCACCGACATCACCTTCCTGTGCGTCACCCACGAGATGCAGTTCGCCCGCGACGTCTCCGACCGCGTGATGATGTTCGACAGCGGCCGCGTCATCGAACAGGGCGACCCGGAGCGAATCTTCACCGCCCCGGAAAACCAACGCACCCAAGACTTCCTGCGGGCGGTGCTGGACCGGCCGTAGGTGGCATCACCGTTACCGTTGCACTGCAACGTATCTCGCCGGAGATGGCACAAAATCGCTGCGCGCAAGCATATGTGGGAAGTCCGACAACCATGTGCATCGGCGCTTCCACCAGCGCTACCTTCGCTCAGGCATCGGTTCGAGCTATGAGTTAGGAGTGCCATGCGCATTCTCGTCACCGGCGCGACCGGCAATGTCGGCCGTCGCCTCGTTCACCGATTGGTCGATGCCGGGCAGGCGGTGCGGGCCATGACCCGCGCTCCGCGGACCGCGCACCTTCCGGCCGCGGTCGATGTGCGATACGGGGACTTCGAGCAACCCGATACCTGGCCGGGGGTGCTGGAGGGCATCGAGCGCGTCTACCTGTTCCCACACATCTACGACGTCACCACGCCCGGCGGTCACTTCGTCGAGCAGGCGGCGCGGGCGGGCGTACGCCGGTTCGTGGTGCATTCCGCGGCCGCGGCCGGATTCACCGGCGACGAGCCCGCCGACCCGGCCCTGCGGTACCTGAGAGAACACCTGGCCGTCGAGCGGGACGCCCATCGACAGGTCGAGCAGTGGGTCGAGGCCACCGGGGTCGAATGGACGCATCTGCGCCCCGGCCTGCTGGCGGTCAACGCGCTGAGCTGGGCGGAGTCGATCCGCGCCGAGCGCGTCGTCCGGGAGCCGTACCCCACCTCCGGTTACCCGTGGGTGCACGAGGCCGACATCGCCGAGGTCGCCGTGGCCGCCCTGCTGACCGACGCGCACCTCGGCGCGGCGTACACGCTCACGGGCCCCGCCAAGGTCACCCAGGCCGAGCAGGTCCGGGCCATCGCCGCGGCCATCGGCGAGGACATCCGATTCGACGAGCTGACTCCCCGGCAGGCGCGGGAACACTGGCTCCGCGAGGGATACCCGGCCGACTACGTCGACTGGATGCTCGAACTGCGGATCGACTCGATCGACGGCACCGGGTGCCTTCCACCCACCGATACTTTCCACCGCATCACCGGACGAGCGCCGCGCAGCTTCGCGCAGTGGGCCGCCGATCACCGAGCCGACTTCCGGAGGTAGAGATCATGAAGATTCTCGTGACCGGCGCCACCGCCAATATCGGCCGGATGGTCGTCGACCACCTGGTGGATCTCGGGGCCGAGGATATCCGCGCGCTGTCGAACCACCCGGAACGCACGGCGTTCCCGCCCGAGGTCGAGGTGGTCGAGGGCTACCTGCGGCGGCCGTCCTCGCTGCCCGCCGCCTTCGAGGGCGTCGAAAGGATGTATCTCGCACCGGTTCGCGAAACCGTCACGGAGGTGGTCGAATCGGCGCGTCGAGCCGGAATCGAGCACATCGTCGATCTGTCCGGAGACGAGACCTCGACCTGGCAGCCCATCGCGCGGGCGGTCGAGAAGTCGGGCGTCGGCTGGACCCACCTCCATGCGTACGAATTCATGGAGAACGCCACCGACTGGGCGGAACAGATTCGCACGACAGGCGAAGTGCGCGAACCGTTTCCGGATTCCGCCGACGCCCCCATCGCCATGGACGATATCGCTCGGGTCGCGGCGACTGTCCTGCTCGGCGACGGCCACCTCGGCACGACCTACACACTCACCGGCCCCGAAACCTTCACCAGGGCAGAGCGTCTCGGGTTCCTGGCCGAGGCGCTCGGCCGCGAGCTGTCGTTCGTGACGGTGCCTGCCGAAGAACTGATCGCGCGCCTCGAGCCGATGCTGGGCGAATCCTTCACGCGGTGGTACGTCGCGGGCCTGGCCGCGCGGGTCGAGCACCCGCAGGCCGCGACCGGCACGGTCGCCGAGCTCACCGGCCGGTCCACCACCTTCGCCGCCTGGTCCGCCGCGAACGCCGAATTGTTCCGCTGATCTGCCCGAAACGACGCCACCATGCCGCGCGAACGAGCCGTTCGGGCATGATCGACGGCATGGGCGATGCTGATTTCCGGCTGGTGCTGCTGCGACACGGCGAAACCGAGTGGTCGAAGGCGCGCAAGCACACCGGGCGCACCGATGTGCCGCTGACGCCGCTGGGCGAGCAGCAGGCGCGCGCCGCGGGCGACCTGCTCGGCGAGTTGAAGCTGCGGGATCCGCTGGTTCTGACCAGCCCGAAACAGCGCGCGGTGCGCACCGCGGAACTGGCGGGCCTCGGCCCCGCGCAGGTCGACGACGACCTGGTCGAATGGGATTACGGCGACTACGAGGGCATCACCACGCCCGAGATCCAGCGCACCGTACCGGGCTGGACCATCTTCACCGGGGAGGTGCCGGGCGGCGAATCCCTCGCCCAGGTGCAGGCCCGCGCCGACCGGGTGCTGGCCGCGGTCGACCCGGCGCTGCGCACCCGCGACGTGGTGCTGGTCGGGCACGGGCATTTCTCGCGCGCCCTGATCGCCCGCTGGGCCGAATTCGACGTCCGCGAGGGCCGCCGCTTCTTCATGTCCACCGGCGGGATCAGCGTGCTGGGCCACGACCACCGGGCGCGCACGGTGCTGTCGCACAACCTGGTCCCCACACTCGACGGAGGTGTCCGATGATCCGCCGCGCCACGCCCGCCGACGTGCCCGCCCTCGTCGGCCTGGTCTACGACCTCGCCGAGTACGAGAAGTCCCGGGACCTGTGCCACCTCACCGCCGAACAGCTGCACGCCGCGCTGTTCGGGCCGAGCCCGGCCGTGTTCGCCCATGTGGCACAGGATGATTCGAGCGATGCGGTGCTGGGCTGCGCGATCTGGTTCCTGAACTACTCGACCTGGACCGGTACCCACGGCATCTACCTGGAGGACCTGTTCGTCAAGCCGGAGGCGCGCGGCCTCGGCCTGGGCAAGGCCCTGCTCACCGAGCTGGCGCGCGAGGCGGTCGCCCGCGGATACCAGCGCGTGGATTGGGCTGTCCTGGACTGGAATACGCCCTCGATCGATTTCTACAAGTCGCTGGGCGCCACACCCCAGGACGAATGGACCGGCTACCGCCTCGACGGCGCCGCCCTCACCCAGCTCGCCGAGGCCTGAGCTGAGGAGGGCTCGTCCTCGGCATCGAGCCCGGGCGGATCCGACGGCCCCTGCGCCTGCGACAGATTGCCGAACACCGCGACAGCGACCGCTCCCCCGATGGCCAGGACGAAGCCCAGGGCGGCCAGCCACCCGAGGCCGGGTTTCGACAGGTCGCCGAGCAGCAGCACCCCCACGATTCCCGGGACGACCGTCTCACCGACGACCAGTGCCGCCGTCGCACCGTTCACCGAACCCAGTTGCAGCGCAACGGTATGCAGATAGAAGCCACCGATGCCCGCCACCGCGATCGTCCACGCGGCGGGGTCGGCGAGCAGGGTCGGCAGGTCCGGCGGATCGATCCCGCGGACGATGCGGACGGCGATCGCCATGGCCCCGAAAAGCAGCCCCGCGGCGAGACCGGCCGCCACCGCGCCCCTGGATCCGAGGCGCCGCACCACCAACTGGCTGATCGCGAAGAGAAGAACCGCGGCGATCAACACACCCCAGTGCAGCCGGGCATCGTCGCTGCCGCCGCCCTCGTGTCCCGCGGCGGCACCGAGCACCGCGAGCGCCAGGATCACCGTGAGAATCGCCACCCAATCGCGCACGTGCAACCGAATCCCGAGCACGAAAATGCCCAGCACCGCAGTGACGACCAGGTTCGCACTCATGATCGTCTGCGACAGAAAGAGCGGAACCAGCCGAGCCGACACCGCATTCCCGGCGAAGCCGACCACATCCAGTGCGGTGCCGACGATGAACCACACCGTCAGCGCCGCCGCAACGGTGGACGCGACCGTCGGAGCACCGGTCTCGGTCGTCTGACCACCGACACCCCGGTCCCGCGCAGCGGCCGCCGCCCGACGCGCACCATACGCCTGCAACACCGACGCCACCCCGAACCCTACGCAAGCCACCAGCGCAGCGAACAGTCCGAAGACCATAGGGATGTCCCGTCTATCCAGGGGCACGCACGAAACGCACCACTCGCGATCGCGGAACCGATCGCCGCGGTGCCGCCCACCGGGGCAACAACGCAGGGACGTCCGAAAATTCCACCCGGTATCAGCGGTTTGCCATCCGGCGACCCGGCCCGCCACAGCTGTGGTGGCGACGGCACGGCCGCATTGCTACTTGCTCATGGCTGCTAGGCGGCGCTGGTGCTGGGGTTGGGCCTTGGGGAGTCGGCGGAGCGGGTGAGGGCCTCGGCTACTCGGTCGGGCTGTTCGAGGATGACCGAGTGGCCTGCGCCACCGGCGCCCGGCAGATCGCCCGCCGCGGTGGAGTAGGTATGGCGGGCGCCGCGGCGGATTCCCCGTGGCCGCGATGGTCGTAGCAGACCAGCCGGGCATCCGGATATCGCCGCGACAGCTCGGCACGCACATAGGTCCAGGATTCGGAACTCGCGCAATGTCCGTGCACCAGAACAACTGTCAGATCCGCGGTGCGCCGACCCGATTCGACGACCGCCAGCTCGACACCGTCCGCGGCCCGGACAGTCGCGCGACGGTCCGCCGCGGCGGCGAGGCTGACGATCGACATCGGGTGCTCCGGTTCGTGGACGGGACGTCGTTCTACTGTCCGTCGCAGTGCCCGCCGATATCAGCCCTCCGAGGGGTGGTATCCGGCGCCCAGGGTGGTGTGAATGCACACCAAGGGTGGCTGCGCACCGCCGCGGCGCATCCCCGGTACCGCCGTATTGTCGATCCCATGAGCGACACCTTCGCGCGTGACATGTGGCGAGTCCTCGAGCCGCTGCACGGAGTCACGTATTTCGCGCCCGACTGCATATCCGCACTCAAAGCCGTTGGGCTGCGCGGTTTCTGGATGGGCTACTTCGGTGCGCGGGCCGCACCGCTCGGCGCGGTGGGCCCCACCGTCGTGGAGGCGATCTTCTACAACTTCCATCCCGACATGGTCCGGCGTGCGGTCCCGGACGCATGGACGTTCGCCGACCCGGAGGCGATTCTGGAGGCGCGCCGCACGTCGGCGGCGCGGGCGCTGCGCGAACTGGCACCCGATCTGGCCGACGTGGCGAGGCAGGTACTGCCGACATTGACGGCGGCGGTGGAGGCCGCGCCCGCGGGCGGGCGCGCGCTGTTCGCCGCCAACCGGGACCTGCCCGCTCCCGAGGATCCGGTCGAGGCACTCTGGCAGGCCGTCACCGCGCTACGCGAGCATCGCGGCGACGGGCACTTCGCCACGCTGCTGACCGAGGGCCTCGACGGTTGCGAGGCCGTCGTGCTGTTCGCCGCCGACTCCGGCACTCCCCCGCAGCTGTGGCGCGAGCTGCGCAGCTGGAGCGAAAACGACTGGGCCGCAGCACAATCCCGGCTGGCGTCCCGTGGGTTGCTGAAGGAGTCGGGCGAACCGACCGAGGCCGGTCGCGCGCTGCGGACACATATCGAATCCCGCACCGACGCGCTGGCGGCGACCGCCTACGACCGGATTCCGGAGATCCGGGCAACGCTCACCGCCCTCGCCCCGGCGGCCCGCGCCGTCGAAAGCGCGGGCCTGGCGCGCTCCGCCGACTTCCTGGGGGCCGGACGGAGGTAGTCCCAGCGCGAATCGGGCAAATCCGCCCCGTCCCCGGTTCGCTGAAACCGTATGGGCGTGATCGGCGATAAGGTCGTGATCGAAATTCCCGGCGCGCCACCGTGGCCGAGCGGGAAACGCGCACGAGGGGCGGAAGATTCGATGCGGACACCGTGGATTCGCTGGCTCGTACCGGGATTCATGCTCGCCACCGCCGTGTACGCGGGCCCGGTGGCAGCAGCACCCGAGGCTCGCGCCGGTCTGGAGCGCTTCTACACCCAGCAGGTCGACTGGAAACCTTGCAACGACACGGTTCTCGACGAGGCCGGGGCCGAATGCGCGGGCATCGTCGTCCCGCTCGACTACGGCCGCCCGGACGCGCGCACCCTGACCGTCGCCATCTCGCGCCTCCGCGCCACCGACCCGGACCGTCCACACCGGATCATGCTGACCAATCCCGGCGGTCCGGGTGGTCCGGGGCTGCGCATGATCACCACCGTCCGGGACCGGCTCACACCGGACGTACGCGCCGGATACGACCTGATCGGCATGGACCCGCGCGGCGTCGGCCGATCGGACCGGGTGCAGTGCGCGCTGCCGCTGCCGACCATTCTGTTCTCCGCCGGATTCGACGCCTTCGGCCTGGCGCGCGACACCACCCTGGCCGCCGCGTTCGCCGCCTCGTGCCTGGCCACGGACCCCGAGAAGGCCCGAAATATCAACACCCGCAACACCGCCCGGGATATGGATGTCGTGCGCGCCGCACTCGGCCACCAGCGGGTCAGCTATTTCGGCGGCTCCTACGGCGCCTATCTGGCCTCGGTGTACATGCAGCTGTTCCCGCGGCGCAGCGACCGGATGGTGCTCGACAGCGCGGTCGACTCGGATCGCTACTGGCTCGGCATGTATCAGGACATGGGCCCGGCCAACGAGGCCGCGCTCGACGACTGGGCGGCCTGGGCGGCTCGCCGCGACGGCGACTATCACTTCGGCGCCAGCGCCCCGCAGGTCCGCGCGTTCGTCGAGGACGTGATCCGGCGCGCCGCGAGCCATCCCGTCGCCCGCGACCTCTATCTGATCGACGAGCACACCGTGCCGATGATGCTGTTCGCGCTGCTGCTGAATCCGCGGTTCAACGCCGATCTCGCCGAGGTGGTGCGGATCGTGTCCGATGCCGTCTCCGGGCTGCCGTTCGATATGGGACGGCTGAAGGAGAAGATCAGCGGCGCCAACCCGACCGAACCCTCGGGCCTGGCCGCGGTCATGTGCGGCGACAAGCCCGCGCCCCGCGATCCGTCGTGGTACCACCGCAATATCGAGGCCGCCCGGCCGACGCAGCCGGTGTTCGGCGCATTCGCCAACAACATCACCGCCTGCGCGTACTGGCCGGATCCGGTCGAGCCCGCCACCGAGATCGACAACGCCACGCCTGCGCTGATCCTGCAGGCGACCGGCGACCCCCGCACCGCCTACCACAGCGGCGTCGCGCTACATCGAAAGCTGTCGGCCTCACGCCTGGTCACCCTGGCCGACACCCGCATACACGGCGCCTTCCGCGTCGGCCTGAGCCCCTGCGTCAGCACCATCGTCAACACCTACTTCCGCGACGGCACCCTCCCCCCGACCGACACCACCTGCCACCACGACCCGACCTACTTCCCCGAGTGATCCCGGCGAAGAGCATGCCGGGATATGTGAGGAGGGCGCGCCGGGATATGTGAGGAAGGCGCACTGCGATAGCCATTTGGGGGCGCATTCCGACCAAGAAACATGGACGGTTGACCAAATGCGTCTCTGTGGCCCGTTCAGGGGGCAATTCGGGTGGATTCGGGGCGTGTGCCGGGCGGTCCGTCACATTCGGAAGTAGCGGGTGCTCCCCGAGGGCGGCTCACTCGGCGGTGTCGTAGACCTCGGCGGCCCAGCGGGTCGATGGCGGGGAGAACATCAGGCCCAGGGCGACGAGTGCGACGAGGCCCAGGGGGATGCCGAACTGGGGCTGGCTGCCGATCATGTACCACGACACCGGTAGCAGCAGGATCTGGGCGATCACGGCGATGGCGCGGCCCCAGCGCCGCCCCAGCAGCAGCGCGATACCCGCCGCCAGCACCGCCCCGCCCAGCACCGCGAACCACGCCGCGGTCCCATACGCACTGGTCAGGCTCTGATCCGCCCCGGTCAGCCCACGCACAACCAGCACGATCGCCACAATCACGCCGATCCCGCCCTCGAGCGCCGCCAACGCCCCCGCCGCCCGCACCGTCGACGGCACCCGCTCCGACGCCGCCCGCCCCGATCCTGAGCGCTCCGGCACCACCCGATCCGACGCGGCGCGCCCCGACCCCCCACGCCCCGACCCCGCACGCTCCGACCCCGCACGCTCCGAATTCGCAGACCCCGACGCCGCCCGCCCCGACCCCGCACGCTCCGACGCCGCACGCTCCGAATTCGCAGACCCCGACGCGGCGCGCCCCGATCC
>NZ_JARWQD010000107.1 GCF_029869545.1 Nocardia wallacei
ATTACAGGCGGCTCGGCATGCCGCGGTCGAGTGCTATACGAGCGAGGACGCGCAAGAGGGGCCGAGGGCATTCGCCGAGAAACGGACGCCGCGGTGGCGGGGGGGGGGTCAAAGTGTGCCCCCCCCCCCGCCCCCCGACCAAAACCCCCCCACCGCCACACCCGCCCCCCCGCGCCGCCCCCCCCCCCCCCCCCCCCCCCCCCGCGGCGGCGCCGCGCCCCGCCACACCCGAAGGATCCAGCGCGTGAGCGAACCCGAACAGCTCGAATCAGCCGCAATACCGACCTCCGATCCGGCCGCGCCCGGTGCCGAATCTCGAACCGCCGCAACGGCCGCGGTCGACTCGGCCGCGGACGCCGAGGCGTCCGGCGCCGACTCGAACCCGGACCCCGAGGCCGTGCGCCCCGAGGCGACCGCGCCGCGGTCCGGCGCGGATTCCGGTGCGGCGGTGACCCTTCCGGGCGACATCGCCTCCGACACCGAGACCATCGTGCACGTCATGCGGCACGGCGAGGTGCACAACCCGAAGGGAATCCTGTACGGGCGGCTGCCCGGGTTCAGCCTGTCGGTCGCGGGCCGGTCCCAGGCATCGACCGTGGCCCGGGCCCTCTCCGAACACGACATCTCGCTGGTCGTGGCCTCGCCGCTGCAGCGGGCCCAGGAGACCGCCGAACCCATCGCGGTCCAGCACGGCGTGGTCGTGCGCACCGACGACAACCTCATCGAGGCGGGCAACACCTTCGAGGGGCTGCGGGTGTCGGTCGGCGACGGCGCGCTGCGCAAGCCGCGGCACTGGTGGAAGCTGCGCGACCCGTTCACCCCGTCGTGGGGCGAGCCCTACCTGCAGATCGCGCATCGCATGCTGGCGGCGGTGAACAAGGCGCGGGTGGAGGCGGCCGGGCACGAGGCGGTGCTGGTCTCGCATCAGCTGCCGGTATGGACGCTGCGCCGGTTCCTCGAGGGCAAGCGGCTGTGGCACGACCCGCGGCAGCGGCAGTGCTCGCTGGCATCGCTGACTTCGCTGGTGTACCAGGGCGATACGCTCATCGACATCGTCTATTCCGAACCCGCGGGGGAGTCGGATCCACGGGTGACCGGGGCATGAGACGGGCGCTGCCGGTCCTGCTGGCCTGCGCTGCCCTGGTGGCTGCGCTGGCCGGTTGCTCCACCGGTAAGGACGCGGTGGTTTCCGGCGGCACCTTCGACTTCGTCTCGCCCGGCGGCAAGACCGACATCTTCTACGATCCGCCCGCGAGCCGCGGCACCATCGGCAAGATGTCCGGCCCCGACCTGATGACCTCGGGCAAAAAGGTCTCCGTCGACGACTTCCCGAATCAGGTTGTGGTGCTGAATCTCTGGGGCCAGTGGTGCGGTCCGTGCCGCTCCGAGGCGCCGGCGCTGGAGCAGGTCTACGAGCAGTCCAAGGCCCGGGGCGTGGCCTTCCTCGGCATCAATGTCCGAGATCCGCAGCAGGACAAGGCCCAGGACTTCGTCACCGATGCCCGCGTCGGCTACCCGTCGATCTACGACCCGGAGATGCGCACCCTGCTCGCGCTCGGCGGCAAGTTCCCCACCAGCGTCATCCCCACCACCCTCGTCCTGGATCGGCAGCACCGGGTGGCCGCGGTCTTCCTGCGCCCCTTGCTCGCCGAGGATCTGCAGCCGGTCGTCGACCGCCTCGCCGCGGAGGCCCCGCAGTGAGTCCTACCGTGGATGTGCTTGCGGGGGTGGGGGATTCGTTCCAGCAGACGGCGGCGTCCGGGCCGCTGGTGCTGGCCCTGGGGGCATGCCTGCTGGCGGGACTGGTGTCGTTCGCCTCGCCCTGCGTGGTGCCGCTGGTGCCCGGATATCTGTCCTATCTGGCCGGATTGGTGGGTGCGGAGGCGCCGCCGGTGACCGCGGCCGAGGCGACGGGCACCCGGACCACCCTCGTCGAGAAGGCCGGGCGGATGCGGGTCGCGGGCGCGGCCGGGCTGTTCGTGGCCGGATTCACGGTCGTGTTCGTGCTGGCGTCGGTGACCGTCTTCGGCGTCATCCAGACCCTGAACGTGAATCGTGAACTCCTGCAACGCATCGGCGGCGTGGTCACCATCGTCATGGGGCTGGTCTTTCTCGGCTTGATCCCCGCGCTGCAGCGCGACACCCGCATGCATCCGCGGCGGCTGACCGGAGTCGTCGGCGCACCCCTGCTGGGCGCGGTCTTCGCCCTGGGCTGGACGCCGTGCCTGGGCCCCACGCTGTCCGGCGTGATGGCGGTATCGGCGGGAACCGAGGGCGCCACGGCCGCGCGCGGCGTGGTGCTCACCGTCGCCTACTGCCTGGGGCTCGGACTGCCGTTCGTGATCCTGGCGTTCGGGTCGGCCAGCGCGCTGCGCGGGGTCGGCTGGCTGCGCCGCAATTCGCGCACCATCCAGGTGATCGGGGGGATCCTGCTCGTCGCGGTCGGCATCGCCCTGGTCACCGGCCTGTGGGACCAGTTCGTCGGGTGGGTGCGCAATGTATTCGTCTCCCAGGTGACCCTCCCGATCTGATATGACAGCCACGACGACCCCCGCCCCCGTCCCGGCCCGCCCGCCCCGCCAGTCCCTCCCGCGCCGCGTCCTGGCACTGCTGCGCAACACCTGGCGCGGGCTGACCAGCATGCGCACCGCGCTGATGCTGCTGTTCCTGCTGGCACTCGCGGCCATTCCGGGGGCGCTGCTGCCGCAGCGCAGCCTCAATGCGCAGAAGGTCGATCAGTACATCGCCGACCGGGCCACGCTGGGGCCGTGGATGGATCGGCTGCAGCTGTTCGACGTGTTCTCCAGCTTCTGGTTCACCGCGATCTACGCGCTGCTGTTCGTCTCGCTGGTGGGCTGCATCGTGCCGCGGGTGTTCGACCACTACAAGGCATGGCGCACGCCGCCGGTCAAGGCCCCGCGCAACCTCACTCGGCTGCCGCACCACTACTCGACCACCACGACCGCCTCGGCGCAGGATGTCATCGCCGAGGCACGCAAGCAGTTGCGCGGGTGGCGAGTGATCGAGCGCGACGGTGCGGACGTTGGGCCCGGAGGCGGCAGCTCGCGTAACCACGGAGGGTCCCGGGAGCACCGCGTCGAACACCGCGCCAAGGACGGCGAGCGGACGCTGTCGGCGGAGAAGGGCTACGTTCGCGAGCTCGGCAATATCGTCTTCCACCTGGCGCTGGTCGCGCTGCTGGTGGCGATCGCGGTCGGCAAGCTGTTCGGCTACGAGGGCAACGTCATCGTCGTCGCCGACGACGGTCCGGGCTTCTGCACCACCTCCACGGCGGCATTCGACTCCTTCCGCGCCGGGCGGGTCAACGACGGCACCGGGCTCACGCCACTGTGCGTGCGCGTCAAGGACTTCCGGGCCGACTACCTGTCCAACGGGCAGGCCGAGATGTTCACCGCGGACATCTCCTACCAGTCCGGCGGGGATCTGGCGAACGACACCTGGCGCGACACCACGATCCAGGTGAACCACCCGCTGCGGGTCTCGGGCGACCGCGTGTATCTGCAGGGCCACGGGTACGCGCCGACGTTCACCGTCACCTACCCGGACGGTCGGACCCGCACCGAGACGACGCAGTGGCGGCCCGACGACCCGACCACGTTCCTGTCCAGCGGCGTGATGCGCTTCGACCCGCCCGGTGGGATGTTCGGCAGCGAGCAGGAGCGCCGCAAGCACCAGATCGCGGTCGAGGGGCTGTTCGCGCCGACCGCGCTGCTGCACGGCAATCTGCTCACCTCGTCGCATCCGGCGCTCACCGATCCCGCCGTAGCCGTCGACATCTACCGCGGCGAGACCGGCCTGGACACCGGCCGCGCGCAGTCGCTGTTCGCGCTGGACTCGGAGATGATCAAGCAGGGGCGGCTGGCCAAGGAGCAGCGGGTGAACCTGCGCCCGGGCGAATCGGCCACGCTGTCCGACGGCACCAAGGTGACCTTCGACGGTGCCAAGGAGTACGCGAATCTGCAGGTCTCGCACGATCCCGCGCAGGGCTGGGTGCTGGCGAGCGCGCTCACGATGATGGCCGGGCTTTTGGTGTCGCTGCTGGTGAAGCGCCGCCGGATCTGGTTGCGCGCCTATCCGGATGCCCGCGGCAATGACGAACGACGTACTGTAGTAGAAATGGGCGGCCTGGCCCGGACCGACCAGGCGGGCTGGGGCAGCGAATTCGACCGCCTGCGGACCAGGCTGCTGGACAGCGACCCCACCGCGCGGACCGAGAGCACGAGAGAGTGAACATGCCGATCGACGAAACTCTCGCCGGATACAGCAACCTCGCCTTCAAGACGGCGTTCGTCATCTATGTGCTGGTGCTGGCGATGCTGATCGTGCAGTACGCGTCGGCGCGCAGCAGGCAGACGGCCACGCGTGAACTCGTCACGGTCGGTGGATCCGGGGGCGGTCCGGCGGCGCCGGGCCGGGTCGAGGCGCCGCCCGCGCGGTCGCTGCCGGAGCGGTTCGGCAATATGGCCTTCGCGGTGCTGTTCGTCGCGATCGGGCTGCATCTGGTGTCGATCGTGTTGCGCGGCTTCGCGACTCACCGGTTCCCGCTGGGGAACATGTACGAGTTCATCACCATGGCGACCGCCGCGGCCGTCGTGACGGGCATGGTGTTCATGCACGACCGGCGTTACCGCGCGATGTGGGTGTTCCTGCTGGCGCCGGTGCTGATCCTGATGTTCCTCGCCGGTCAGGTCCTGTATGCCGAGGCGGCCCCGGTGGTTCCGGCGCTGAAGTCGTTCTGGCTGCCCATCCACGTCACCATCGTCAGCATCGGCAGCGGTATCTTCCTGCTGTCCGGCGTGGCGAGCCTGCTGTTCCTGCTGCGGGTCCGCCAGCCCGAGGGCGGCGAATCGAACAATGTGCTGGGCGCCCTGGCCCGCCGCCTGCCGGACGCCCGCACGCTGGACCGGCTGGCCTACAAGACCACCATCGTCGGCTTCCCGCTGTTCGGCACCGGCGTCATCCTCGGCGCGATCTGGGCCGAATCGGCCTGGGGCCGGTTCTGGGGCTGGGACCCGAAGGAAACGGTCTCCTTCATCGCCTGGGTCATCTACGCCGCCTACCTGCACGCCCGCGCCACCTCGGGCTGGCGCGACACGAAGGCCGCCTGGATCAACGTGGCGGGCTTCGTGGCCATGCTGTTCAACCTGTTCATCATCAACATCGTGGTGAGCGGGCTGCACAGCTACGCGGGGCTGAACTGATCGAGCACCCGCGGTTGTCAGTCCTGCGGGTCGATGCGGAAGACCGGGCAGCGGGGGGCCGCGGCGGCGAAGGCGTCCGGGTCGGCGGATTCGACGACGCCTGTCTTGACGAAGAATTGGACGCCGTGCGGGACCTCGCGGGGGAAGGCGCGCAGGATCGGGCCGCGTTCCTCGAGCGGTAGCTCCACGAGGGCGACCCGCTGGCGCCTGCGGCCCTTGGCCAGTTCGCCCCAGCCCGCGGCGCGGGCGTTCTTCACCCAGTCCGCGGTCTCGAAACCGCCTACGACATAAGTGATTCCGTCCACGGTCAGGGGCGAGACGGGTGTGGTGCGCAGTTCGCCGGATTTGCGGCCCGGCACCGACAGCACCCGCATGGTGCCCAGCGCCAGTCCGGCCCGCTGCAGCGCGATGATCACCTTGTTGAACGGCTTCAGCCGTCTGCGCATCCGGTCGATATCGGTTCTGCTCATGACGATTTCTCCTCTTCTCTTGCGCCGGAAGCGCTTTCGGGATCCGGCCACGGCACGTGGCCGTGTTCGATGTCGGTGGCGGTCTGCCGGAGCCAGTCGATCTCGCAGGCTCGAAGGCGCTGGAGGTATTCGGTCTCCAGCAGCACGACTCGCGGCAGGCCGTCCTCGACGGCCTCGAGTCCCCTTGCCGCCCGCTCCGACTCGGCTGCGAGACGGTCGGCCCGGCGGCGCAGCAGCGTCGCCGCATCGGTCGGGTCCAGTCCCGCTAGATGCGCGAGCCCGGCGACGAAGCGCGGGAACTCGTTCACCGGCTCACCGATGAACTCGTTCATCAACTCGCGCAACATATCTCGGCCCGCGTCGGTGATCGCATAGATCGTCCGCTCCGGCCGGGCACCGGCCCGCGACGTCTCCGTGGCGGTGAGCAGCCCCGCCCGCGCCAGCCGCCCGATGGTGTCGTATAGCGACCCGCCCCGCATCTTCACCGAGTCCGCAATGCGCCGCTCCCGCATCGTCACCTTCATCTCATACGGATGCCGCGGCTTCTCCGCCAGCAACGCCAGCACCGCCAGCGTCAACGGCGACCCCACGGCCCGCAGCGGTCGCTCCATGAACCCTCCATATAGTCGAACTCGTTTAGTCGAATTCGACTATATCCTCAACGGCAGCCGCGGGCAATAGGTTGCGATCCGGCCGATCCCGACTCTGTTCCGAGGCCCATGTCCAGCGCCCACCTCTGGCGATCACTCTGCATCCTCATGTTCGATCCGATCCCGAATCGCCTCCACCGACCGATCTTTCGGAATGCGCTGCGGCCAGAACACCGCTGCCGCCGCAACTCCGAGAGGAATCGCGATCACGACGAACAGTCCGATAGGCCAAGCCGACAGGCTCACAGCGCCTCCAGCCCGGGCTGGTCGCTGTCCTCATCGGGATCCGGGCCGGACAACTCCAGGTAGACCCCGGGGTTACCGTCGGACTCCGAGTCCCCATAGTCGCGGATCTCCAACATCCCGCCTGGAAACACGAAAAGTCTTGTACGCCAGTTCTGTTCCACGTGTGCCCTCGCTCCGGTGGTAGGGCAGCTCGGGGCCGGGTGGAACCATCTGACCGACTGGGGCGGGCAGCTGAGCACCGGTCCCGAGCGCCTGACACCAACGCTATGAACGAGACCGGTCCAACCAGAAGGATATTTCTTGAAATTTCTTGATACACACCAACAAAGCCTCTTTCAGCTGGTCTAACCTCGACTTGTCTAGAACTACTAGAAAAGGGGTGGAGATCGTGAAGCTACGTCTTCTGGGTGGACCGACCGGCAACGAAGGCTCACCTAGGCTCTGGATGGATGACGATCGCGGGCACTATCTGGTGCAGGGGTTGAAGGTGCCTGACTCTCCGGATCGGGTTGAGATCCCACATATGCTGTTGCGCTGGCTGGAGCCGGACACCCACTTGGGTGCGACACTGACCGATTCCGGTGTCGGGACTTTCATCCTGTCGGGCGAGTCCGTCAGTGATGGAGAGGCGCTGGCGACCCTGCAAGTCCCCAGGCATGAAACGTGCGTTTCTGTGCCTGCCGCTGTCACGCCGAGGAGATGGTGACGTGCTCTATCTGCCTGTCGGGACCGCGAACAAGTTACTCGCGATGGCACAGCGCCGAGCGTTCCACCTGGAAGTGGAGGACGAACACACGGTTTCGAATGAGAATGAGCCGATGCGTCGCTGGCGGGCCGGTCTACCACCCCTGGATCCCGACAACTATCCGCCCGATTGGAAGCGCTGGGAAGACCTAGCAGATGTCACCACCGCCAGAGGCGTTGCGCTGCAACGAGTCCGGGTGATCACCGAGCCGATGACGGAGTACATTCGGTTTCTACACGCGGTCACCGATCGGAATCAAGCTCATGGCGAAGACATTCGATGGATGCCGAGGCACGGTGTCGATGCTTCCGAGATAACCGCGGACGAGTGGTGGTTACTCGATGAGGCCGCCTTGGCATGGACGTTGTTCGATGAACAGGGTGACTTCGCCGGTTTCGCGGTGACCCGTGACTCGGTGGAAGTTGCTCGTGCAGTGGAAATACGTGATGCATTGTGGGCCAAGGCAGTACCGCACGACGAATATGTTTCAGGTCAGCGGTAGATGACTGGTGTCGAGCAGGCGCGGGTAGTTCTGGGCAACCGATTGCGCGAGTTCCGCAAGGCCGCTCGTTTGACAGGTGCGGAATTGGCGAAACGTGCCGGATGGGTCCCGTCGAAGGTCTCCAAGATCGAACATGGTCAGCAGACACCCACCGTGGAGGACCTCACCGTGTGGTGTGCGATCACGGATTCCGCACTTGCGCTACCCGACCTGCTCGCCACTCTCACCAACTTGGAATCCATGTGGGCGGAATGGAAGCGGGTTGCCGCATCCGGTCACGCTCAGCGGCAACGTCGCAGCATAGAGCTGGAGGCCTCGACTCAGGTCATTCGCAACTGGTCTCAGTTGATCGTTCCGGGCCTGTTGCAGACCGAGGACTATGCACGTTCGGTGCTGTCGACGTGCATCGACTTCCTCGGCACTGCGGACGATATCGACGAGGCGGTCGCTGCGCGGATGGCGCGGCAGGATGTCTTGCGCTCCGGTACCCGCCAGATCATCGTTCTGCTCGCTGAACAGGTTCTATACACAACGGTCGGGGGTGAACACGCGATGATCGGCCAGCTGGAATATCTGAACGAGGTCATCGGTCTACCCCGTCTCGTACTCGGGGTCGTGCCGCGTGATTTCGAATTCATATACACAACAACTAGTTTCGCGATGTTCGACCGTCGGCTGGCGATGGTGGAGACCATCAGTGCCGAGCTGAGTATTACCAGCCCGACAGAGCTGTCCTACTACGAAAAGGTCTGGACCAAGCTGCATCAGCAGGCTCGCTACGGCGACTCCGCGCGTGCAATGGTCACCGCTGCGCTCGAATGCCGGAGCGGAAGGAGTCATCACTAGGCTGCTGGGCATGGCGTCGGATGGGTCGTCACAAGTGTGGTACGCCGCCTATGGCTCCAACCTGTTCGAGCGGCGGTTCGACTATTACCGTGCGGGCGGGAATCCGCCGGGGACGTCACGGACCTACCCCGGCTTTCGTGATTCGACCCCACCGCGTGCGAGTCGGCCGCTGACGCTACCCGGCACCATCTACTTCTCGTGGGAGAGCCCCGTGTGGACGGGTGGGATTGCGTTCTATGCGCAGCGGCCTGCCGGTGGGTGGCCTGCCGGTGCTGCCGCGCGCGGGTATCTGCTGACCGTTGAGCAGTTCGATGACCTTCTGGCACAAGAGATGTACCGAGTTCCCGGTGCGACGGCAGATCTGGAACTGGATGAAGTGGTGCGGAACGGCAAGGTTCGGTTGGGGGAGGGACGCTACGAAACCTTGCTCCACGTTGCTGATTTGGACGGCGTTCCGGTTCTGACCTTCACCTCACCGTGGGAGCCCGGAACGGTGGAGCTGAACAAACCGACGCCGCGATACCTCGGCATGCTGGCGGCGGGGCTTCGGGAATCGCACGGGTGGACGTCGGCGCGAATCCTGTCGTATCTAGCAGAATTACCTGGGGTGCAGGGTTTTTGGAGTATCGACAAACTCACCGACGTGGTGAGCGGTAGTGCATCGCGTGGGGCGTAACCCGGTGCGGTACCCCCCCCCCGAGGGGCTCAGCTCACCTCGAGGACGATCTTGCCGCGCGCCCGGCCCTTCTTGCTGAGTTCCAGTGCCGCGGCCGCCTGGGACAGTGGCAGCGCCGTGTCGAGGGGGACGGTGAGCTTTCCGGCCTCGGCCAGGTCGGCGAGTGCGGTGAGGTCGGCGGCGGAGGGGCGGACCCAGACGAGGTGGCCGCCCTTGTCCCGGACCGTGCCGTCGGCGATCGAGGCGATTCGTGCGCGGTCACGCAGGAGTTCCTGCGATGCATCGATCACCCCGCTCCCGGCGAAATCGACTGCGGCGTCGATACCTTCGGGGGCGAGCGCGCGCACTCGGTCCGCCAGGCCGTCGCCGTAGGTGACCGGTTCGGCGCCTAGAGACCGCAGGAAGTCGTGGTTGCGCTCGCTGGCGGTGCCGATCACGCGGGCGCCGCGCGCGACGGCGATCTGCACGCCCAGCGACCCGACGCCACCGGCCGCGGCATGCACCAGCACCGTCTCGCCGGAGGACAGCCCGACCCGCTCGAAGGACTGGTGGGCCGTGAGACCGGCGAGCGGCAGCCCCGCCGCCTGCTGCCAGCTCAGTGCGGCCGGTTTGCGGGCCAGCGTGCGCACCGGCGCGGCCACCAGCTCGGCGTAGGTGCCGTGCTGCACCTCGTCGCGCCGGACGTACCCCATCACCTCGTCGCCGACCCGGTACTCGGGCACGTCCTCGCCCAGCTGCTCGACGACGCCCGCCACATCCCAGCCGGGAATCAGCGGGAAATGGGCGTACATCATGGGATCCAGGTACCCGGCCAGCACCTTCCAGTCCACCGGGTTCACACCGGCGGCTTTCACTCGGATCAGCACCTGGTCCGGACCGACCTTGGGGGTCGGCCGCTCACCGAACTCCAGGACATCGGGATCGCCGTAGCTGTCGGCGAGGATCGCTTTCATAAGTCCGCCTAACGCCGCATTGTTGCTGGTAATTCCCTATGCCATCGTACGAGGCGCCCCGGGGCCGCGGACGTGGCTATCGTGGGCGGCATGCTGTTGTGGATCAACGGGCCGTTCGGCGGCGGGAAGACCCAGACGGCGTTCGAGCTGCATCGGAGGCTGCCGGGCAGCGTGGTGTGTGATCCGGAGAACGTCGGGTACGGGCTGCACCGGACGATGCCGCCGTCGATGCGCGGCGACTTTCAGGACATTCCGGCGTGGCGCCAGGGCGTGTACGAGGTCCTGGACCGGGTCCTGCGCGCCCACGATGGCGTCGTGATCGCGCCGATGACCGTCGTGGAACCCGAGTACTTCGCCGAGACGGTCGGCCGGTTGCGCGAAAAAGACCATGACGTAAGGCATTTCGCGCTCCTCGCCGAGCGGGACACCGTGGTCCGCCGGTTGCGGCGGCGGGAGCTGTTCGGGCTGCGCCCCGAGGAATTCGCCCTCGGCAAGCTCGATCGCTGCCTCGACCGGCTGCGCGGACCCGATTTCACCGAGCACCTGTGGACCGACGACGCCGATATCCCCACCGTCGCCGAACGCATCGCGGCGAGCGCCGGACTCGAACTCGCACCGAATACCCGTGGCGCGCTGCGCGGCCGGTTGTCCCGAGCGCTGGTGGCTGTCAAGCACATTCGCCTCTGATGCCGGGGCCGCTGAAAATCGGTGGCACCGATCCGGTCGTACTCGCTAGCGTCGCCGCCATGGCCTACGAACAGCCGCTCGCTTATGCGCTGGGACTGGAAGGCGTTGCGCTGCTTCGCGCCTTCGGCGGGGAGCACGGGCACGAATTCACGCAGGAGCGGATCGCCGAGATCCGCCGATTGCTCGACGACGCTGCGCTCGCTCACGGCGCCGATGTCGACCACGTGGACACCGTCGAAGGCTACGGAATCTGGGCCGAGACCTACGACGGACCCAATCCGGCCTTCGGATTCGACGAGCCGATGGTGCGCGAGATCGCGGGGAGTCTGCCGCCGGGTACGGCGCTGGACGCGGCCTGCGGTACCGGCCGGGTCGCGGCCGTGCTCGCCGAGTGCGGTCATCGCGTCATCGGCGTGGACAGCTCGCCCGATATGCTCGACTACGCGCGAAAGCGTGTGGAGGACGCGGACTTTCGGCTCGGCGACCTGGATCGCCTGCCGATCGACGACGGCGCCGTGGACGTGGTGACCTGCGCGCTCGCGTTGTCACACGTCCCCGATCTGGGCCCGGTGCTGCGCGAGTTCGCCCGCGTGCTCCGGCCCGGCGGGCACGTGCTGATCACCGACATGCATCCCGAGCAGATCGCCCGCACCCATGTCCCGACGGTGCGGCGCCCGGACGGCTCGGCCGCCCGGGTCCGCGTCCACCAGCACCGGACCGGGGACTACCTGCGCGCCGCGCTGGCCGCCGGGCTGGAGGTGCGCCGCTGCGAGGAACCATCGATGCCGTCACCGGCCGACCCGTCCGAGCCCGCCGCCGACCCCGGCCCGTGGGAGGCATGGCCCTGGTCACTGGCCGGGCTGGTTCCCGCCGCCGCCCACGCCGCGAACACCGGCGTCCCCGCCGTCCTCCTCTGGCACTTCCAGCGCCCGTAGCCACGATTTCCGGGCGGGAAGAGTCGGTCAGAGGGGGTGTTCGCCGAGTTCGGTGTTGGCCGTGCGGACGGCGTCGGCGCCTGCGGCCTTGGCGTCGCGGCGGTCCCGGTGCGGGGTCGCCTCGCGCTCGCGGTCGACCCGGCCCTGCATGCGCTCGGTGTAGGGGGAGGTTTCCGGGCCGGTGCCCGAGGCCGCTCGGGCCTTCTCCCGCGCGGCGTCACGGTCCCGGCGGTCCTGCCGGCGGGCCGCGGCCTGCTGGCCACCCTGCTTGCGGCGGGCATCCTGCGACATGTGCTCTTGCTCGTGCATCGGTCACCTCCGGTCGCGTAGGGACCGCTTCAGTATGCGCCGGATCCGCTGATCAGCGGTCGGTGCGGCGGAATTACCGCCGCGGCCTGCGGGATCGTCGCGCAGGCGGTGTGCAGGGCGGCCCGGGCGGCCGCGATGGCCGGATGTGTGCCGGTGCCGCGGCGATAGGCCAGCCGGGTGCGGCGGCGCGTCGGCAGCGCGGTGAGCGTGACGCCGCCGGGCGATTCCAGCGCCCCCAGTTCCGGCACGAATGCGACTCCCTGCCCGGCGGCCACCAGCGCGAGCACAGTGCCGAAGTCGTCGGCCTGATGGCGGATGTGCGGAGTGAAACCCGCAGCCTCGCAGGCACGTACGGTCATCAGGTGGCACAGGGTTCCCGGTGTGCTGGCTATCCACAGCGAATCCCGATGTGCCGCAAGCGGTTCGGAGGACAGCGAGGCCAAATAGACCGTCTCCTCCAGGAAAGGTTCGGTGTCCAAGCCGGTTTCGGGAGCGGCGGGCACATAGTCGTACTCCTGCACCAGCGCGACATCCAGCGACTCCGCTCGCAGCGCCGCCGGTGCGTTCGCCGGGTCCAATTCGGAGACGAGCAGTTCCAAACGCGGATGGTCGCGGCTCAGCGCCACGAGCGCCGGTGACAGCAGCGTGCGCACCGCCGTCGGGAATGCCCCGATGCGCAGGATTCCGGTGAGTTCCGTTCGGGCCGTGGCGAGTTCGGCGGAGGCCTGCTCCAGCACCGCGAGAATCGTTTCCGAATGTTCGACCAAGCGCAGCGCGGCGGGCGTCAGGGCGACGCTGCGGCCGGTCCGCTCCAGCAGCGGCACCCCGGCCTCGCGTTCGAGCGCCGCCAGCTGCTGTGAGACCGCCGACGGGGTGTAGGCGAGGGCCTGTGCGACGGCCGCGATCGTGCCGCGCTGGGACAGTTCGCGCAGCAGGCGCAGCCGCCGGACCTCGAGCATCAGCTCATCTTACGCTCGGCGGCAGTAACCTGAAATAGACGTGAATCCTAGGATCGTCCACGCTGGAGGCATGACGCTTTCCGGCCTGTTCGTCCCGCTGATCACGCCGTTCACCGCGACCGGTGAGCTGGCGACCGAGGCCCTGGAACGACTCGCGCACGAGGTGCTCGACGCGGGCGCCGCCGGGCTGGTCGCACTGGGGACGACCGGGGAGCCCGCGACCCTCACCGAGGAGGAACGCCGTCGCGTCGTCGACGTGTGCGCGACCGTCGCCCGGGAGCGGCACGTGCCGCTGGTGGCCGGGACCGGATCGAATTGCACCGCCGCCTCGGTGCATGCGTTCGACGCCTGGGACGGGCGCGTCACCGCCGCCCTGGTGGTGGTCCCGTACTACACGCGGCCGTCCGAGGAGGGCGTGGTCGAGCACTTCCGGCGGCTCGGCGCCGCCAGCCCGGTGCCGCTGCTGATCTACAACATTCCCTATCGCACCGGCCGCCCGCTCGGCGTCGAAACCCTGTGCCGCCTGGCCGAATTGCCCGGAGTCATCGGATTCAAGCATGCGGTCGGCGGCATCGACGCCGCCACCGTCGGATTCATGAGCAGATGCCCCGACGACGTCAGTGTGCTCGGCGGCGATGATCTCTACGCCGCGCCGCTGCTGGCGATGGGGGCCTCGGGGGCGATTCTGGCCAGCGCCAATGTGGTCCCGGCCGCCTATGCCGAGATGACCGCCGCCTGGCGGCACGGCCCGATGGATCGGGCCCGGTGGCTGGGCAATCTGCTGGCGTCGGTATCGGAGGCGTTGTTCGCCGAGCCGAATCCCGTTGTCATGAAGGGTGTTCTGGCCGCACAGGGCCGCATTCCGAGCCCGGCGGTCCGGTTACCGCTGCTGCCCGCCACGGATGCCGCGGTCGATGCCGCGCTCGCCGCGTTGGATCGCAGCTGTGCGGCGACCATCTGATAGGCCGCCTGGTGAAGAGGAGATCAGCGATCGCTGCCGGATTCCCCATCTCGGTGCTTATGGTCGATGCGCCAGAGAAATTCGGGATCGTCGTCCGGGCCGATGACCCTTCGCTGCGTGGGACCGGCACCGAGTCGATGCGAACGCTCCGGCCCGAACGCCTTCCAGCACAGCACCGCGACGGCTACGACCGCGATGAGTGCCAACAGGTACGTCACGTCACTCACCTCCTGTCATCGAGAGTAATCCGTGTCCGTACCTGCGGCACCGCACTCACGCGAAATAGGAGCTAGGAGTGGTTCGCCTCGGTGGTGAGGGACCTCAACAGCTGCATCACCTCGGACTCACGGAAACGACGGTGGCCGCCCGGGGTGCGCAGCGAGCCGAGTCGCCCGGCGTGCGCCCAGCGGGTGACGGTCTTCGGATCTACGTGGAACAGTGCCGCTACCTGGCCGGGGGTCAGGAGGCTCTCCTGGCCGTTGACGGAACCCAACGTGCGGCTCGCCGCGGTGATCGCAGTCATTCGCAAACCTTTCCGTAATCGACAGTTCCCTCATCAGATAGCGACATCGTTGCACTGACACCCCCAGGTACTCGAACGATCTAACGTTGGTAAAGGGGAAGTAATAGACAAATCGGATATGCGTACGGCTTGGCGGCGTGCCCGTGGCCACTATCCAGCGAATATGCCGCTATACCTCTCGATGCGGACGGCGGGCGGGGCGGCGCGGCGATCTCGCCGTCGCTTAGGCTGGTCGGCGTGAGTGATCCCTCCCGACCGGAACCCACCCCGGCCGATCGCGCACAGGGCTCGGCGGGCCGGCGGCTGGTGCGCAACCTGGCGCTGTACACCCTGGCCCGGCTGCTGCTGGTCGCGGTCATCGCGGCGGTCATCGTCGTGCTGGCGCGTTTGCTGGCGGTGGATATCCCGCTGATCGTGGCGCTGCTGTTCGCGTTGATCATCGCCATGCCGCTGTCGCTGGTGCTGTTCAAGCGGCTGCGCGCGCGGGTGAACCAGGACATAGCGGCCGTCGACGAGAAGCGCCGCACCGACAAGGCGCAGCTGCGGGCGCGAATGCGTGGCGACGACCCGCGGTGAATGCGGCGGCCGCACCGGCAGTGTGGTGATCCTGCCGTGTGACGGCGGAGAGCGTTCTGTCACGCAGCTTCTCCAACTTCGCTGGTAGCGAACACTCTTGGCCAGATGTCAATTTTTGTTGACGCGCCTCGAATGTCAACGTAAATTGACGGCATGAGTGAAGCGACAACGCTGGCGGCCGCCGCCGGAAGTCCCGATCCCAAGGTCGGGCTGCGCGCCGTGCTCGCGCTGCGCCGGTTGCTCGAGCGACTGGAGGCGATCCAGGTGGCCAACGCCCGCACCCAGGGCTGGTCCTGGCAGGCCATCGCCGACGCGCTCGAGGTCAGCCGCCAGGCGGTCCACCAGAAGTACAACCGGAGAGGCGGGATCCGCTGATGTTCGAAAGATTCGACAAGGCAGCCAAGTTCGCGGTCGTCGGCGCCCAGGAGGAGGCGCGCGAGTTGCGATCGCCCAGTATCGATGTCGAGCACGTCCTGCTGGGCCTCGCAGCGAGCCCCGACGAGGCCCTGCGGAAGGTGCTGTCCGCCAACGGCCTGACCGCCGAGGGCATCCGAGATGCCCTGTACGACAGGAAATCCGACGCGGACAAGGTGACCGACGCGCCGCTCGGCGAGGAGGACGCCGCCGCGCTGCGCTCCATCGGCATCGATCTCGATGCCGTTCGCGAAAGCCTGCAGGCCACCTTCGGCGAGGATGCGCTCGACCGCGCCGTCCCGGCCGAGGAGCAACCGCGCCGCGGCCGGTTCCGCCTGGGCGGCAGCATGAAGTTCGGGCACATCCCCTTCACCTCGGAGGCCAAGAAGGTGCTGGAACTGTCCCTGCGCGAGGCGATCTCACGCGGCGACGACCGTATCGAGGCCGGGCACGTGCTGCTCGGCGTGCTGCGCGCCCCGAATCGGACGACCCGGGAGCTGCTGGGCGGCGCGGACGCGATGGCGGGATTGCGCCGAGCGGTGCACGACCTGCTCGATCGGGCCGCCTGACGACATACGAGGGCAACCGCGTGGTCGTTGCGCCCGGCCTCCGGGCGCGGCGGCCATTAGCATGTCGCCATGGTCCTCTTGCTACGCCTGATCATCAACGCGGTCGCGATCTGGCTCGCGGCCACCTGGGTCGGCGACATCGAGCTGGTCAGCCCCGACGACCAGGGCACCGGTGCCAAGATCGTGGTGGTGCTGGTCGTGGCGGTGATCTTCGGCCTGATCAACGCCCTGGTGAAGCCGATCGTGAAGCTGCTGTCGCTGCCGTTGGTGATCGTCACCCTGGGCCTGTTTCTGCTGGTGATCAACGCCCTGATGCTCTGGCTCACGGCCAAGATCACCGAGACCACCGACTACGGCCTGCGGGTACACGGATTCTGGGCCGCGATACTCGGCGCCATCATCATCACCCTGGTCAACTGGGTCCTCGGGATTCTGGTGCCCGACAGGGACTAGGGGAGTGCCAGGGCGATCGCGGTGAGGATCGACCACACCAGCATCGCCAGGCCGGTGTCGCGCAGCGACGGAATCAGTCCCGGCCCGTTCTCCCCGCCACGCACGGGGGCGTTGGAGCGCACCGCGAGGGGCAGCGCCAGCAGCCCGGCCAGCGCCCACGGGGAGCGGATCGTCAGCAGCACCGAGGCCGCGAACGGGACCACCAGCAGGACCAGATGCAGTGTGCGGGTGCGGGTGTCGCCGAGGCGCACGGCCAGCGTCGTCTTGCCCGTCACCGAATCTGTCGGGATATCGCGCAGGTTGTTGGTGACCAGCACGGCGCTGGAGAACGCGCCGACCGCCACCGCGCCGACCAGCCCGGCCCAGTCGAGCCGCTGGGCCTGCACGTATTCGGTGCCCAGCACCGCGATCAGGCCGAAGAACACGAACACCGCGATCTCGCCGAAGCCGCTGTAGCCGTACGGCTTGGCGCCGCCGGTGTAGAACCACGCCCCGGCCAGGCAGGCGGCACCGACCAGCAGCAGCCACCACGCCGTGGTGAACACCAGGACCAGGCCGATCGCCGCGGCCACCGTGAGGCTCGCGATCGCCGCGGCGCGCACCGACGCCGGTGTCGCCAGCCCCGAACCGACCAGCCGCAGCGGTCCGACCCGCTCGTCGTCGGTGCCGCGAATGCCGTCGGAGTAGTCGTTGGCGTAGTTGACCCCGACGATCAGCGCCAGCGACACCAGCAGGCTCAGCACCGCCTTCCACCACACCGCCCCGTCCAGCGACGCGGCCGCGCCGGTGCCGACCAGGATCGGCGCGATCGCATTGGGGAGGGTGCGCGGACGGGCGCCTTCGAGCCATTGTGCAGCACTTGCCATGTGCGAAGCCTAATGCGCGAGGCGGACTCGGCAACCGGCCGCAGGTGGGGACGCGCGGTGCCGCTGTGGACCGCCCGGTGGGGTGGACCGGCCGAACTACCGTCGTTAGAATTACGACGATATATCGAAGATCTGGCGAGGGGTGTGAGGGACAATGAAGGTGAGCAATGTCGATTCCGCGCGCCCGAAAATCCCTCGACCGGTCACATACGATTGCGACGGCATGTTTCCTGATCACAACGGTTCCGTAGGCGCCGGGTCGGCGCACACCCGGCCGGGTACGGGCCGGGAGACCGGGCTGCCCGCCGTCGATCAGGTACAGGTGGCACTGCTGGGCGAGATCGCGGTGCGGCGCGAGGGGGAGCTGGCGCCGATTCCCGGCGCGCGAGCGCGGCTGCTGGTCGCGGCGCTGGCCGTACATCCCGGCCGCAGTCGCAGCGCACAGGCGCTGATCGACGACGTCTGGGGTGATCGACCGCCCCGGGCGCCGATGAATGCGCTGCACACCCAGGTGTCGCGATTGCGCTCGGCGCTGCCCGAGGGCGCCCTGGAGATCGGCCCGGCGGGATACCGGCTGGTGCTGCCGGAGGATCGGATCGATCTGACCCTGGCCCGGCGGCTGCATCGCGAGGCCGTGGAACTGTTCGACGGCGGCGATGCGCAGGGCTGTCTCGACCGGATCGCGCGGGCGCGGGCGCTGTGGCGGGGCGAGCCGGGATCGGACCTGCCGCCGGGGCCGGTGGCCGACGAATTGGCCCAGGTGGCGGCGGCCACTGCGGCGGCCCTCGATGCGCTGGAACTCGCCGCCCGGGAGAGCGCGGGGGATATGTCCGGCGCGGTCGGCGTGGCCCGGCGGATCGCGGCGGCCGAACCGCTGGACGAGCCCGCCCACACCACCCTGATGCGGCTGCTCGCCCTCGACGGCCGGGCCACCGAGGCGCTGGATGTGTTCGCGACGTTGCGGGCGCGGCTGGGCGACGAACTCGGTACCGATCCGGGGCCCGCCCTGGTGGCGCTGAATACCGCCATCCTGCGCGGAGATCCGCTGCCCGGAGGCGGGACCGGGCGGGCGCCGCGGTCCGAACGCAATCCCGCACAGCAGGTTTCGACCGCGCAGCACGCGCTACTACCGGAGGACGGCCGGGAATCGGCCGCGCCGCAGGCGCTCTCGGCGATCGGCCTGCGGGCCGCGCCGAACCCGCTGCTGGGCCGCGACGCCGACCTGAACGCGCTCGAACGCCTGGTGCGCAGCTCGCGGGTGACCACGATCCTCGGGCCCGGGGGCACCGGAAAGACAAGGGTGGCCAACGAACTGGGCTCCCGGGTGGCCAGGGATCAGGGGGTGGTGCTGGTGGAGCTGGCCTCCCAGCGCCCCGCCCCGGAGGGATTGGGCGCGACCTGCGCCGAGATCGAGGCGGCGATCGGCACGACGCTCGGAGTCAGCGAATACTCCCGCGACACCAATGTGCTGCGTCCGAACCAGATCGTCGACGGACGCGGTCGGCTGCGGGAGGCGCTGTCGCGGCGGCCGATGCTGCTGATCCTGGACAACTGCGAGCATCTGATCGATGCGGTGGCCGAGGTCGTCGCCGACCTGGTCGGTGCCTGTGACCAGCTGACCGTGCTCACCACCAGCCGGGCGCCGCTGGCGATCACCGCCGAGACCGTGTATCCCCTGCCGCCGCTGGCCATCGCCGCGCACGGCTCGCCCGCGACCGATCTGTTCGCCGCGCGTGCGCGCGCGGTGCGGCCGTCGGTGCGCCTGAATCCCGAGGCGGTGGCGCGGCTGTGCCGCACGCTGGACGGGCTGCCCCTGGCCATCGAGCTGGCGGCGGCGCGGGTGCGCACCATGAGCGTGGAGGAGATCGAGACCAGGCTCGAACATCGGTTCACGTTGCTGCGCAGCGGCGATCGCACGTCGCCGGAGCGGCACCGGACCCTGCACGCGGTGATCGAGTGGAGCTGGAATCTGCTCGACCCCGAACAGCAGGTGGCGCTGCGCCGGCTGTGCCGCTTCCCGGCCGGATTCACCCTGGCCGCAGCGGAATCCGTGGCCGGTGGGACCGACCTGATCGATCCCGCGGGCGCGGTCGAGGGCCTGGTGAGCCAGTCGCTGCTCACCGTCCTCGCCGACGACGGTGCGACACCGACGCGCTACCGAATGCTGGAAACCGTGCGCGAATTCGGCGAGGAACAGCTGGTCGCGGCCGGTGAGGCCGATCTCGTCATGGATCGGATGTGTTGCTGGGCAAGGGAATTCGCACTCGATGCCGCGCAGCGGTATCACGGCGACGAACAGGTCCGGACGGTCCTGTCGGTAGCGGCGGAGATGGACAATCTGCTCGCCGTGCTCCGCTACGCGCTCGATCGCGCCGACCCTGTGACGGCCTACACGGTCTTCCCGGTGCTGGCCACCCTGTGGGTGATGCGTGGCGCGCACCTCGAGCTGACGAACTGGGCGCCCCGGATCCTCGCGGTGCGGCCCGGTGTGGTCCGCACGCAGAGCGAGGCGGACCTGCAACTGCAGACCTGCGTCCTGGTCGGTGCGCATCTGATGTTCATCGATGCCGGGTTGCGCGACTTCGCGATCCTGCGCACCCGCGCCCGGCGGGTGCTGCGCTCGGGGGTGCCACTGACCCCGATGTTCCGATACCTCGGCGAATTGATCTGCCTGCGAACCAGTGTCACCGCGCTGGCCCGCAAGCTGGCGGCGGGCACCCGCGACGCCGACGAGGGCGTGCGGATGATGGCGTACATGCTGCGCGCCAACATGCGCGAGAACAACAGCGACGTCCACGGTTCGACGCAGGACGCGACCCGGGTGCTGAAGCTGGTCGAATCCCACGATGTGTGGGGGACCGCGATGGCCTGCCAGCATCTGGGCCAGATGTCCGCCCAGGCGGCGAACTATTGGGATTCGGCGGGCTACTACCGCCGCGCCGCGGATCAGCTGCAACTGCTGCACAGCTACGAGGAAAGCGTGGAAATCCGTAGCTACCTTGCGGTTTCGCTGGTCGGCTCCGGAATGCCGGAGCAGGCCCGCATCGAACTGGAGCAGGCGCTGGGCATGGTGGACGACGGTACCGACCTCGACGACCCGGGGCCGCGGCCCAACCAGCGCCGCGGCACGGTGGCCGCGGGCCTGGGCGAACTGGAGCTGAGCGAGGGCGATATCGAGCGCGGCCTGCGGCTGTTCCGGCGGTCGCTGGAGTTGTTCTCCTGGCCCAACCAGTCCGCGGCGCCGGGTCCGGGCGACATCATGGTGGCCAGTGCGGTGCTCGACGCGCATCTGCTCCACGGACGGTTGGATCTGGTTCCCGAGCTGCCGCAACAGCTGATCGCGGCCGCGCGGTCGCGGCTGGCCCAGTACGTCGACCTGCCGCAGATCGGCGCGGTCGCCTGTGCGGTCGGCTCGTATCTCGTCGCCACCGCCGCGGCTCCCGAACCGGGGTTGACCCTGCTGGCGCTCTGCCCGAAAGTCGGTGGGCGCCAGGACTTTCCGTCCATGCGCTGGGAACGGCACGTGGAACTGCACCGGCGCGTGGTCGGGGAGGCGGCGATGACGTCCGCGCGGCAGTCGGTGGCCGGGCTGAACCGTCGTCGCGCGGCCGAACGGGTCATGCGGCTGCTGGACGAGCTCTCCGGCGTCCACGACGAATGAGCGTGTACGCCCGGGGCGTTGGCGATAGGGGGGCACGCGCGGTACGGTCGGGCTCACGCCCGGCGCATGTACGCCCGGATGGCCAGCGGTGCGAAGATCGCGATCACGGCGACCGAACCGACCAGGCACCAGACCAGGTTGGCCGAGTAGACGTTGCCGTTCATCAGCTCGCGGCAGGCGTTGACCATGTAGTAGATGGGGTTGACCTTGTTCAATCCCTGCATCCAGCCCGGCATCGTGCTGACCAGGGCGAAGGCCCCGGACATGAACGTCAGCGGGAACATGATCATCATCGAGATGCCCTGCACCGACGCGGCGCTCTTACCGGTGACGCCGACCAGCGCCCAGATCCAGCTGATCGCGAACGAGCAGGCCACGACGACCAGGCCCGCGACCACGACCCCGAGCACACCGCCCGCGGGCCGGTAGCCCAGGATCAGTCCCACCACGATGGTGAGGGTGGTGGCGATGCCGTACCGCACCATATCGGCGATCAGCGCACCGGCCAGGGCCGAAACCCGGGCGATGGGAAGGGATTTGAACCGGTCGAAGACGCCCTTGTCCATATCCTCGCGCAGCTGCGTGCCGGTCACGACCGAGGTGAGCACCACGGTCTGCACCAGGATGCCCGGAATCAGCACCGGCAGGTAGGCCTGCACGCTGCCGCCGATGGCGCCGCCGAAGATGTAGGCGAACAGCGCCGTGAACAGGATCGGCTGAATCGTGACATCGAACAGCTGCTCGGGATTGTGCTTGATCTTCAGGATGCCGCGGTAGGCCATGGTGAACGAGTTCGCCACGGTCTGCCGGAACGAAATGTGGTTGCTGACAGGGGGAATCGCGGCACGTGCCGCGTGTCGCCCAGCCTGTGTGGGGGCGGTCAGAGTGGTGGTCATGCCGCACTCCTTTCGGTGTTGTCGTCGGCGCCGTGGCCGGTGATCGCGAAGAACACCTCGTCCAGGCTCGGCTTGCTGACGGTGATCTCGTCGACCCGGATGTCGTTGTCGCGCAACCGGATCAGCAGGTCGGCGGTGATGCCGGGATCGTCCAGCGGGGCGGTGATGCGCCGCGCCTCGGGGCTGACGCTCGCCTCGACGAGCCGTCCGGCCGCGCTGGACAGGAATTCGCCGATGAGCGTGCGTCCCTGCTCGATCAGCTCCGGATCGGCCAGCGTGACCTGTAGCGCCGACAGCCCGACCGAGGCCTTGAGCTGGTCGGAGGTGCCGTCGGCGATGACCTTGCCGCGGTCGATGACCGCGATCCGATCGGCCAGCTGGTCGGCCTCGTCCAGGTACTGGGTGGTCAGCAGTACGGTCGCACCCTCGCGGACCAGCCGCCGGATGGTTTCCCACATCTGCGCGCGGGTGCGCGGGTCCAGGCCGGTGGTCGGCTCGTCGAGGAACAGCAGCGGCGGGGTCGCGATCAGGCTGGCGGCCAGATCGAGCCGGCGCCGCATGCCGCCGGAGAAGTTCTCCAGTGCCTTGTCGGCGGCCTCGGTCAGCCCGAATTCCTCGAGCAGTTCGGCCGACTTGCGCTTGGCCTCGGACCTGCTCAGGCCGAGCAGGCGGGAGAAGATCACCAGATTCTCGGTGGCGCTCAGCTTTTCGTCCACCGAGGCGTACTGGCCGGTGACGCCGATCAGGGACCGGACCGCGGTCGGCTCGGCCACCACGTCGTGGCCGAAGATTCGGGCGCTGCCCCCGTCCGGGCGCAGCAGGGTCGCGAGCATGCGGATGGTGGTGGTCTTACCGGCTCCGTTGGGACCCAGCACGCCGTAGACGGCGCCCTGCGGCACCGCCAGGCTCACGCCGTCGACGGCTCGCTGCTCCTCGAAGACCTTGACCAGCCCCTCCGCCTCGATCGCGAGAGCATCAGCAGGTGCATAAGAAGTCATGCCACCCACTGTGACCCCCCGATCTTGCACGCCCCTTGCACCGCTGTTGCACGCCCCCGCCCCACTGTGCTCTGGTGGTGTGGCTGCCATCTGGGTATTTCTGGTGGTGTGGCTGCCATCTGGGCATTTCTGGTGGTGTGGCTGCCACCTCGGCATTTTCGGCGGTGTGGCTGCCTTACATATTTCCGGCGTGTTTTTGGCCGGAATCAGTGGGGGGAGGCCGAGAGTAAATGTTCGCGGAGTTGGGCTCGGTCGGGCTTGCCGGGGCCGCGCATGGGGAGTTCGTCCAGTACGGCGAGTTCGCGGGGGGCGGCGATCGCGTCCAGCTCGCCCGCGACGTGGTCGCGCAGGTCGTCGAGGGTGGGGACGGATCCGGTGGTCGGCACCACCGCCGCCGCGACGCGCTGGCCGAGGCGCTCGTCCGGCAGGCCCAGCACGACCACCTCGGCGACCGCGGGGTGGGTGGCGAGCACGGCCTCCACCACCTGCGGGATCACCAGCAGCCCGCCGGTCATGATGGCCTCGTCGAGGCGGCCCTGAATGGCGAGCACGCCGTCGTCGTACACCCCGGCATCCTCGGTGCGGAACCAGCCGGGCTCGGCGAAGGCGGGATGATCGGGCAGCCCGCGGTAACCCTTGGCCAGCATGGCGCCGCCGAGCAACACCCGGCCGTCCTCGATGCGGACCCGGGCGCCGGTCAGCGGCACGCCCTCGTAGACACATCCGCCGCAGGTCTCGCTCATGCCATAGGTGCGCACCACCGTGATCCCGGCCGCACGAGCACGGTCCAGCACGGGTTTCGGGGTCGGCGCGCCGCCGATCAGCACCGCGTCCAGCGACGCCAGGGCCGCCGCGCCGGCGGGTTCGTCCAGCGCCTTGATCAGCTGCGTCGGCACCAGCGAGGTGTAGCGCCGCGCACCCGTCATACCCGCGATGGCGGTCGCCAGCCCGCCCGGCAGGAAACCGCCGGAGACGTCCAGCACCACCGGTTCGGTCTCGGCCTGGATGCTGCGCAACAGCACCTGCAGCCCGGCGATGTGATGGGTGGGCAGCGCCAGCAACCACTGCCCGGGGCCGCCGAGCCGCTCGTGCGTCGCGTCACCGCTGGCCCGCAGGGCGGCCGCGGTGAGCATCGCGCCCTTGGGCACACCCGTGGTTCCGGAGGTCGTGACCACCAGCGCCACGTCGTCCTCGATCGGCTCGCCGGGACGCAGGGCGCTCGACAGCCGGTGCGTCTCCCGGCGGTCACCGGCGGGTATCGGCAGCCATGCTGGACCGTTGCCCGCCAAGGCTTCTCGCAGATGCGGAAGGACATCCCCCACCGCGGCTCCGGTGGGCATGGGAAGGGTCCGCAGGGTGCTGCTCACGTTCGCGATCGTGTCATGTCATGGTCGGCGACCCACGAACGGGTCCGCGCTTCCTTCGCTGGGGTAGGGAGGGAATCAATCCGACGTCGGTGTCGCCAGCGGCCAGCCACCGGCTGCCAGCCGGGAGGCCACACGAGCGATATCGTCCTCGCCCGGCTGCTCCTTGGCAACTCGGGCGATCGCGTCCTCGATCTCGTGCCGGGCGATCTCGTCGTCTCCCGCGCGCTCGCGCACCAGTTCCTCGACGATGAGGTGGACCTCGTAATCGGTGAGGCGACGGTGCAGCACCGCCAGCAGCGCGACGTAGTCCGACTGCGGAATGCCCTGGGGATACCCGGCCTTCAGCCAGCCGAGTACCTTGCCCAGCACCGACCTCTCGGCCTCGGTCCGATCGGTCGACGGTTGCGGTTCAGTGGTCACGGGGATGTCCTTCCGGCGGTCAGCCCTGCCCGAACAGATGGATGCCGAGACGGGCGGCGAGGAATGCCTTGGCGACGTACAGCACCCCCGTGACGACCGCGGCCAGTACCACCGCGTAGCAGATCGCGGCGGCGGCCGTGGCCGCTCGGCGGCGGGTCGCGGACAGCGTGGCACCGGCGGCGCTGCCGGATGTACTGCGGGACTGGAATCGTACGCCGAGGGCGAATATCGCGGGCAGGCCCGCGCCGAAGATCAGGGCCGCCAGGGTGACCTGCCACAGCTCCTCCGCCACCGTCAGCACCGTCTGCATCACGCCCTCCTCGCCGATTCGCGCTGCGCCGCCGCGTCTTCGGGCGCACCGCGGCCGTCGGACGAGCTACCCCGCCGTGCGCCGCCGTCGGGCGGTTCGGTCGATGTCGTGCCGTGTGCGGGTGCCGTCGTCTCGTCGGATGGCGCGGCCGGTGCCGTGCTGCTGGACGGGGACGTGGCTTCGGCTCCATCGGGCGCGCCGGGTGGTGGCGACCACTCGTCGTTGACGTTGGCCGCGTGCACCGGTGCCCGGCGCGACCGCAGCCACATGACCCCCGCCAGCACCACCAGGATCCCGAAAACGACCAGCACACCGGGCAATCCGCCGATGCCGTGCGCCAGCGCCCAGCAGATCGCCCCGGCCAGCCCGGCCAGCGGCAGGGTGAACACCCAGGCCACCACCATCCGCCCGAGCACCGGCCAGCGCACCTCGGCGCCCGGCCGCCCGAGTCCCGTGCCGAGAATCGCGCCGGTCACCGTCTGCGTCGTCGACAGCGGCAGGCCGAAGTGGGCGGAGGTGAGAATGATCGCGGCACTGGTGGATTCGGCGGCCAGGCCCTGCGGGGGAGTGATGTCCACCAGGCCCTTGCCGAGCGTGCGGATGATGCGCCAGCCGCCGAGCGAGGTCCCGGCCGCGATGGCCACCGCGCACGACACGATCACCCACAGCGGCAGCGGATCCGACGGCGTGAGCGAGCCGTAGGCGATGAGCGCCAGGAAGATGATCCCCATCGTCTTCTGCGCGTCGTTGGTGCCGTGCGCCAGCGACACCAGCGAGGCCGAACCGACCTGGCCCCACCGGAATCCACGGGTGACCACCCGCTCGTCGCTGCCGCGGGTGATGCGGTAGACCAGCCAGGTCGCGATCGCCGCGACCAGCGCAGCCACCACCGGGGCCAGCACCGCGGGCAGCACGATCTTGCTGACCACGCCCTGCTTACCCGCCGACCAGATGACGCCGCTCCAGCCCAGCGCCGCGATGGTGGCGCCGATGAGGCCGCCGAACAGCGCGTGCGAGGAACTCGACGGCAGGCCGAAAAGCCAGGTCAGCAGGTTCCACAGGATGCCGCCGACCAGCCCGGCGAAGACTATTTCCAGCAGGTCGGGACCGCCGACCTCGTTCAGCCGGACGATGCCCTCGGCCACCGTGGCCGCGACCTCGACGCTGAGGAAGGCACCGATGAGATTCAGCCCGCCCGACAGCAGGACCGCCGTGCGGGGCCGCAGCGCACCGGTGGCGATCGACGTGGCCATCGCGTTGGCGGTGTCGTGGAAGCCGTTGGTGAAGTCGAAGGCCAGTGCAGTGACGACGACGATGAGCAGAACCAGTAGTTCGGCGGTCACGCCTCCAGTGTGCGTTATCGATCCGTTAATGCGCTTGCCAGGCCGCCGTCGGAGTTGCTACTGCCGGATGGTAAGGCGGCTCGCGTTGCGGGGAATTCGCTTGTCGCGCGGATCAGTCCCGCGGCGGCCGGGTGTCGCGGCGGATCGGGTGCTCCGGCGGCACCTCCACGAGCACGATCGGCACGTCGTCGGGGTCGCGTACCCACATCTCGATCAAACCCCACGGCTCCCGCACCGGCGCGCGATCGATGACGATGTCGCGCCGCGCGAGTTCGGCCGCGGTCTCCTCCGCGTCGCGCACCTGCAGCCAGAGCGCGCCCGCGAAGCCGGTAGGAGCGTCGGCGGCGCGGCCGTGCGCGGCCACCTCGATCAGCGACTGCCCGGCGAAGAACACCGTGCCGCCCGGGTATTCCCGCGCGATCGCCAGCCCCAGCCCGTCCCGATAGAACGCCAGTGTTCGCTCGTAATTCGCCGGTCGCAAAATGACCCGACTGCTGAGAATATCCACGGATCGAGCCTAGATGCCACCACGCTCGTTCCGGCGTGCGCCGAGATGGCCCGATGTTTCCGGCGTGCTTTTTGCCGGAATCAGAAGTACCACGGATACGGCGACCAGTCCGGCTTGCGCTTCTCCAGGAACGCGTCGCGCCCCTCGACCGCCTCGTCGGTCATGTATCCCAGCCGGGTGGCCTCGCCCGCGAACAGTTGCTGGCCGACCAGCCCGTCGTCGGTGAGGTTGAACGCGTACTTCAGCATCCGCTGCGCCTGCGGCGACTTGCCGAGGATGTCGGCGGTCCACTCCAGCGCCTCGTCCTCGAGCCGGTCGTGGTCGACGACGGCGTTGACCGCGCCCATGTGATGCATCTGCTCGGCCGTGTAGGGACGCCCGAGGAAGAAGATCTCGCGAGCGAACTTCTGGCCCACCATCTTCGCCAGGTACGCACTGCCGTACCCGGCGTCGAAGCTGCCCACGTCGGCATCGGTCTGCTTGAACCGGGCGTGCTCGCGGCTGGCCAGCGTGAGATCGCACACCACGTGCAGGCTGTGCCCGCCGCCCGCGGCCCAGCCGTTCACCAGGGCGATGACCACCTTCGGCATGAACCGGATCAGGCGCTGCACCTCGAGGATGTGCAGCCGCCCGGCGCGGGCCTTGTCCACCGTGTCGGCCGTCTCGCCGCTGGCGTACTGGTAGCCGCTGCGGCCGCGGATGCGCTGATCCCCGCCGGAGCAGAAGGCCCAGCCGCCGTCCTTGGGGCTGGGGCCGTTTCCGGTGAGCAGCACCGCGCCGACGTCCGGGGTCATCCGTGCGTGATCGAGCGCGCGGTACAGCTCGTCGACGGTGTGCGGCCGAAAGGCGTTGCGCACCTCCGGCCGGTCGAACGCCACGCGCACGGTGCCCTGCTCGACATGCCGGTGGTAGGTGATATCGGTCAGGTCTTCGAACCCGGCGACGGGCTCCCACAGCTTCGGATTGAACGTCACGAGAGCCATCTTGGCAGGGGTCGTTCCCCGGTGGTTTCCCGCAGCGGGGTGTGCGGTGTGCGTCTCCTACCGGCGAGTTCGGTTGGACGGTGTAAGAACGCGGGTTACCGTGCAGGTATGAGTGAGCGGGTGGAACCGGTTATAGACCGGAGCGCGGTCGACGATGATCGCTACGAGAAGCACGGCGGCTTTCCCAAGATCGCCGAGGCGCAGCCCGGGCCGAATTTCGGGGCGTTCGTCGAGGCCATGCGCACGCTGCAGGATCTGGCGGTCTCGGTCGACTGCACCGACGAGGAGTACGGGCAGGCGCTGGCGCGGGCGCGCCAGCTGATCGACTTCCTGGAGCCGTACCGGGCGCCGGAACTGCAGGGCCCGGCCGGGCGGGTCACCACGCTGCCCGGGCGCGGCAGCCTGCTCATGCCGCCGTGGCGGGTGATCGAGGCCGGGCCCACCGGCGTCCGGATGCGCGGGCAGTTCCGGCGGTTCCATCTCGGCGGCAACAATGCCGTGCACGGCGGCGTGTTGCCGCTGTTGTTCGACGACCTGTTCGGCTCGCTGGTGCACTACGCCGGGCGCCCGATCAGCCGCACCGCGTTCCTGCATGTGAACTACCGAAAGGTCACTCCGCTGGAGACGCCGCTCCAGGTCGAGGGCACCGTGGACCGCATCGAGGGCCGCAAGACCTTCGTCACCGCCCGGCTGCTGGATGAATCTGAAACATTGCTGGCCGATTGTGAAGGGCTCATGGTGCAGTTGCTGCCGTGGCAGCCGTAGCGGGTCGGACCCGTGTGTCAGGTTCGTCCGATGCGTATAGTTGCGTGCGCTCGCTCATCGAAAAACTATCCGGAGGAACCTGAAAGTGGTTGCAGCACTGTCTGAATCCCTGCTCGATGACGCCAAGCGTCCGGCCTTCATCGCCGATGCCCAGGAGGTTCTGGAAGCGGAGGTGTCGGACAAGGGTGGCGCGTCCGGCCTGGCCGTGAAGGGTGCGTACGCGGCGGCGAAGAAGGTCAGCCCGACCATCGTGTCGGATGCGCTGGAGTCGTTCGCGCCGAAGTTCGTCGAGCAGCTCGAGCCGTACTGGGCCGATTACCAGGCCTCGGGTAACGGCCGGTTCGCCGACCTGCTGGTCAGCAAGCAGGACGAGGTTGCCGAGGCCCTGCTCTCGGTGACCGACGCCCGGGCCGAGAGCTCCTCGCGCCCGGCCCTGAAGAAGGCGTACTCCGCGGTGCGCTCCTCGGCGAAAAAGCACGTGACCGAGGCACTTCCGCGAGTCGGCGACCTGGTCCAGCGTCACGCCGGATAATCGGCCGCGATTCGTCACGGCGGGTTGTGGACTCGTGACCCCGTCGTTCGGCACGAACGGCGGGGCGGCCACAGACCGCGTCGCGGATTACATCTCGCCCGCGGCCTTGCCGATGCGCCAGTAGCCGGTGAAGGTGATGTCCGCCTTGGGAACTCCGCGCTCGTTGGCCAGGTGCCGGCGCACGCCGGCGGCCAGCTTCTGCTCGCCCGCCACGAAGGCGTAGACGCCGGTGCCGGGCAGTTCCGCGGCCCGCACGGCCGCGAGGGCGGGCCCGCCGATCTCCGTGGTCGGATCGGTGCGCAGCAGCCAATGCACCTGCACGCCTTCGGGTTCGCCCAGTTCCTGCTCGTCGTCGGGGTGGGTGATCTCGAGGTACGCCGCCCCCTGCTGATCCCGCGGCGCCGACCGCAGCACGCCCGCGATGGCGGGTAGCGCCGTTTCGTCGCCGACCAGCAGCGACCACGAACTGTATTGCGGCGCTTGGTACATGATGCCCTCGTCGAGCAGGCCCACCTGACCGCCGACCGCCACGCTGCTCGCCCACTCGCAGGCGGGCGTGTCCTCGCCGTGCATGGCGAAGTCGATATCCAGCTCGGCGGTGTCGCCGAACCCTCCCTGTCCGGCCGGGCGGAACTCGCGCACGGTGTAGTTGCGCACCACCGGACGCTGTTCCTTGCTCATCATCAGATACTGCGCGTACCAGAGGCTGCTGGAAGCTGTCGGCAGGCGCAGGCCGTCCCGGTTCGGCAGGAACAGCCGGAACCACTGGTCGAATCCCATCGGGACGAACCCGTTCAGGCCCGCGCCGCCCAGGGTGACGCGGACGAAGTTCGGGCTGATCCGCTTGCTCGCGACGACCTCGGCGGTGAGGATTTCCCGTTCCTCGGGCTTGAGGTGTTTGGTGCGCTTGGCCATGTTGGTTAGGTTAGCAAAACCTAACTTCAAGGCATAGGTGTGAGCGGGTCGACTCTCCACGGCGGCACACTGTCTGAGAGGCTGGGGGTGTGAATCCTTCGACAGCACAGGCGCAGGTCGTCGTGGACGAACTGGCGCGCGGGGGTGTGCAGGATGTCGTGCTGTGTCCCGGTTCGCGAAATGCGCCGCTGGCCTTCGCCTTACAGGCCGCCGACGCCGCCGGTCGGCTGCGGCTGCACATGCGCATCGACGAGCGCACGGCGGGATTCCTGGCGATCGGCCTGGCCGTGTCCAGCGGCCGCCCGGTGCCGGTGGTGATGACCTCGGGAACGGCCGTGGCGAACCTCGGGCCCGCCGTGCTGGAGGCCAACTACGCCCGCCAGCCGCTGATCGTGCTGAGCGCGAACCGGCCCTACGAGATGCTGGGCAGCGGCGCCAACCAGACCGTCGAGCAGTTCGGCCTGTTCGGCAGCCAGGTCCGCGCCGCGATCAGCCTGGGGCTGGCCGAGGCCGAGGACGACTACCGGCGCCAGAACAGCGTGTGGCGCGCGGCGGTGTGCCGGGTGCTGGCCGCGGCGCGCGGCACCCGGTCCGGAAATGCGGGGCCGGTGCATTTCGACATCCCGCTGCGGGAGCCGCTGGTGCCCGACGCCCTGCCCGACGAGGCATTCCCGGGCGGGCGCGCCGACCGGAAGCCCTGGACCGCAACGCAGTACGCGACGCTGGACGTGCCGCTGGAGATCGACCTGACGCCCGACACGGTGGTCGTCTCGGGCCACGGCGCGGGGCATCGGCCCGAGCTGGCGCAGCTGCCGACGGTCGCCGAACCCACCGCGCCCATGCACGGCCCCGCGCTGCACCCGATGGCGCTGTCGCTGCTGAAGCCGCGCCAGGCCATCATCACCGGGCGGCCCACCCTGCACCGGCAGGTGTCGAAGGTGCTCGCCGATCCCGACGTGACGGTCTACGCGCTGACCACCGGCCCGCGCTGGCCCGACGTCTCCGGCAATGTGGTCGGCACCGGGACGCGTGCCATCACCAGCGGTGCCCCGCGCCGCGAGTGGGTCGAATACTGCGCCGAGATGAACGCGAAGGCCTGCCAGGTGGTGCGGTCCGAGCTGGCCAACCACCCCAAGCCGACGGGCCTGCACGTCGCGGCCGTGGTCATGGACGCGCTGCGGGACGGCGATCAGCTACTGCTGGGCGCATCGAATCCGGTGCGCGACGCCGCGCTGGTGTCGCATCCGCGCCCGGGCGTGAAGGTGCTGTCCAACCGCGGCGTGGCCGGTATCGACGGCACCGTGTCCACCGCGGTGGGCGCCGCGCTGAGCCATCCGGGGCGGACGGTGGCACTGATCGGCGACCTCACCTTCCTGCACGACGCGTCCGGCCTGCTGCTGGGCCCCGGCGAGCCGCGCCCGGCCGATCTGACCATCGTCGTCGCCAACGACGACGGCGGCGGCATCTTCGAACTCCTGGAACAGGGCGACCCGCAGTATGCGGGGGTGTTCGAGCGGGTGTTCGGGACGCCGCACGGAATGGATCTCGCGGCGCTGTGCGCGGCCTACCGCATCCCGCATCGGCAGGTGAATCCCGACGAGCTGGCCGTCGAGCTCACCGGCCATGCGCACGGCATCCGGGTGCTCGAGGTGGCGACCGAGCGCTCCAGCCTGCGTGAGCTGCACGCTATGGTGCGCGCGGGAATAGACGGATAACGCGGGGCGCCGTCAGTAGGCGGCGTCCTCGGCACCGTTCTCGTAGTCGTCGTCGATCGGAACCGGGATGGACTGGTCGATCACGTCGGCCTCGGTGGCTTCCCGTTCGGCCGTGCCGACCGGCGTCTCGGTCTCGGTGTCGTCATCCTCGGCACCCGGGTACGCGGGGACCGTCTGCTCCATGTAATCGGCCTCCGGAACCGTGTCGATGGCGTCGGGATCGATAATGCGATCGGTCATCGGATGCTCCTTTCGCTGGGCGGGCCGATATGCCGGGCCGTGTGGTCGGCACCATCGAGAATGCGCCGACCGGCCGGACCTGGCAACCTTTCGGCCATTTGTCCTCGGTCACTCGCCGGGACGCGGCCCGCCGTCGGCCGGATACTCGACCAGCGCCAGCGTGCGCCCGGCCATGAACCGCGCGGTCCGCACGGCCGTGCCGGAGCGTGTGATCTCACTGACCTCCACGACGCCCCGCGCGATGCGGACCTCGACGCGGCGCCCGGCCCGGGTCGCGGTCACCTCGTACTGACGCGATCCGTTGCCGGTATCGACCACGATTTCCACTCGATCGCCCTTCATCCTCCAATTCTCCTCGCTACCAGCGTTTTTCGCAGCTAACGAGTGGGTTGCGACGCGCGGGTGTGCGTGCAGCCGCAAGGCCGCGCGGCACCGGAGCGATGAATTCCGGTGGCGCGCCCCGTCTCATCGATCGAGTGCCCGCACAGCGGGATGTCATGCCGAGCAGGAGGCGATCATGACCGATTCGGTGTTCGATCTGGAGGCGGCCGCGACGGGACTGGAGGCGGTGGTCGCCGGTATAGCCGATGATCGGCTGGCCGCTCCGACGCCGTCCGATGTCACTGTGCGCGAGCTGCTGGTTCACGTGATCGACCTCACCGAGGCGTTCCGGCAGGCGGCCACCAAGGAGTCGGTCGGCCGCTCGGTGGCGCCGGAGACCGGGCCGCATCGATCGCTGCCCGACGACTGGCGCACCCGGATCCCCGCGCAGCTGAAGACCTTGGTGGCCGCATGGCGCGAGCCGGGTGCCCGGGAGGGGAACACCGAAGCGGGCGGGGTGGAAATGCCCGCCGCCGCGATGGCTGTGGTCGCGCTCGACGAACTGGTCATCCACGGCTGGGATCTCGCCCGCGCCACCGGTCAGGCGTACGTGCCCGCCGAGAAGGATCTGACGGTGCTTATGGAGTGGCTGCGCGATACGCCACCCGACGGAACCCCCGGCCTGTTCGGCCCGACCGTGGCCGTGGGCGACGATTCGCCGCTCTGGGACCGCGTACTCGGCCTGACCGGCCGAGATCCATCATGGGTCGCCTGAATCCACGCGCAGGTCCTCACCCGGCGTTCATCGGTGTTGCGGCTGTGAGCAGTGAATCCTTCAGCCGTGCAGCGGTTTCCGCGGTGAGCGGCGTACGGGCGACGGCCAGCCGGTACCAGAGGACGCCGTATGCCTGGTCGACCAGCAGCTCGAGGTCGGCCTCGGTGCGCAGCTCGCCGCGGCCGCGGGCGCGGTTCAGGATGCGGTGCAAGACCTCCCGGCGGTCGCGGGCGAACTCCTCGAGCAATTCCGTTGTCGCCGGATCGGTTTGGGCCTCGGCGAGCACGGCCCGCAGGAGCGCCGCGGCCGGTGGCGCGGCCGCCGCGGTGAAGGTGGCTGTCAGGAAGGCCGTCAGGTCCTCGCGCAGCGTGCCGGTATCGCGGTCGGGGGCGCTGCTGCGCGCCCAGTCCGTCATCGCCTCCAGCAGGACCGCCCCCTTCGACGGCCACCACCGATAGATCGTCTGCTTGCTGACACCGGCCGCGGCCGCGATCTCGGCGATCGTCACCGCGGGGCCGCCCGCGCGGGCCAGCAATTCGGTGGCGGCGGTCAGGATCGCCCGGCGGGCGGCGTCGTTGCGGCGGCGGCCGGTATGCGCGCGGGTGTTCGGCATCCGACCAGACTAGCTCTTGACGGAACTGGCGGTACCTACAAGACTTGTCGAGACCATTGGTACCCATAAGAGTGGTGACACTATGAACTCGACAATCGCCAAGCGGCGCCGCGTGACCTGGTACCACCGGCGTATCGCCAACCCCCTGATGCGCCGCCTCGTCGGCCATCTGCCCGGCCAGGCCCTGCTGGAAACCGTCGGCAGGCGCACCGGCCGGGCGCGCCGCACTCCCGTCGGCGGCCGGGTTGTCGACGGCTCGTTCTGGATGGTCAGCGATCACGGCCGCGCCTCGGATTATGTCCGCAATATCGACGCGAATCCCCGTGTGCGCCTGCAGATTCGCTCGCGCTGGTATTCCGGCACCGCGCATCCGCTGCCCGAGGACGATGCGCGTGCGCGGCTGCGCAGCCTCCCGAGGTTCAACAGCTGGAACGTCCGCATGCTCGGCACCGACCTGCTCACCATCCGCATAGATCTGGATCGTCCGGCGGGCGGATGACCGCCGCGGTGGGGGCATCGGCGGGTCACGGCCCGGCTGTCTCGGGCGCGAACAACCCGGCGCGGGCCGCGAGAACGGCGGCGTCGGCGGCCGCGGTGGCGGCGCCGTCGTCGATGGGATCGCCGCTGGCCAGGAGCCGATAGTAGAGCGGGGCGGAGACGGCGGAAAGGACTGTGCGAGAGTCGGTTCCGGCGGGCAGCTCACCTCGCTCGATGGCGGCGTGAATGCACGGTGACCACTCGGTGAGCCGGGTGTCGTAGAAGCGGTGCAGGGCCGCGGCGGGCGCGGCGGGGGGGGGGGGCGGCGCGGCAAGGGGTTTTTTCAACGGGCCCCGGGGGGGGGGGGGGGGGGGGGAGGCCCCCCCGCGGGGGGTTGGGGGG
>NZ_JARWQD010000108.1 GCF_029869545.1 Nocardia wallacei
CCGCCGCACCCTCCTGGAACGAGGAGCCCGCCGCCCCACCTCGTCCGCGGCCGCGGCGCTGGAAACCGCGCTCATCGGCGCCACCGCCCTGCCCGGAATCGGCGTCGTAACCCCGGCGGCCTCGGCCGCCCCCGCACCCACCACGGCGCCGTTCACCACGCCGAACACCGACGCGTGCCCGCAGAAGACCGCGCCACCGCCGGCCATCGACAGCTCCGAGGTGCCCGAGCCGGGCGAGACCGCGCCGGCGCCGCTGCCCGTGCCGTCGTCGCCGATCGGCGGTGACCGGCTCGGCGCCTGCGGCGTGGTGCTGCCGGACGGCGCCGGGCCGGTGCCTCCGGACATCTCGGCCACCGCGTGGCTGATCGCGGATCTCGACACCGGCCGCGTCCTCGCGGCGAAGGATCCGCACGGTCGCTACCGCCCCGCGTCGACCATAAAGGTGCTGCTGGCCGCCGTCGCGCTGCGCAGCCTCGACCTGGACAAGGTGGTGATCGGCACGCAGGAGGACGCGAACGCCGACGGCACCCGAGTCGGCATCGGCCCGGGCGGCCGCTACACCAACCGGCAGCTGATGCAGGGCCTGATCATGGCCTCGGGCAATGACGCCGCGCACGCCATCGCCACCCAGCTCGGCGGCGAGAAGGCCACCGTCGCCAAGATGAACGAGCTGGCGGAACGGTTGCACGCCTTGGACACTCGCGCCGCGACCCCGTCCGGGCTGGACGGCCCGGGGATGAGCACCTCGGCCTACGATCTGGCCGCGCTGTTCCGCGAGGCCATGACCATCCCCACCTTCGCCGAGCTGATCCACACCGAACAGATCGACTTCCCCGGCTTCCCCGCCAACCCGCAGATCCCCGGCGACGAGGATCATCCGGGTTTCCCCATCGCCAACGACAACCGCCTGCTCTACGACTACGAGGGCACGCTCGGCGGCAAGACCGGCTACACCGACGACGCCCGTCAGACCTTCGTCAACGCGGCCGAACGCAACGGCCACCGCCTGGTCGTCACGCTGCTACAGGCCGACGTGCGCCCGATCCGCCCGCCCGAGCAGGCGGCGCGGCTGCTGGACTACGGCTTCGCACTCGCCTCCGACGCGACGGTGGGTTCGCTTCCCGACGACAGCGCGGCGTCGAATACCAATGTGACCCTTGCCTCTCCGCCGCCGCGCGACACCGGCGCCGCGGCACCGGCCGAGGAGCACAACGAGAATCTGCTGACCGTGTTGATCATCGGCGGTCTGGCGGCCGCGCTGGTGCTCGCCGTGGCCGGGTGGCGGCTGTCCGGCAGGCCACGCCGGTAACTCGTGCGCGCCGTTTGGCCTGCGCACGTCCGGGCACTCGCGGAACGAGCCGCTTGCCAGGCTCACGCAGAAAACCGGACAGAGGAGAACCTGATGGCGAACCCGAAGAATCCGGGCCAGTTCGGCAACCGGCCGGACACCGCGAAGCAGGCCCACAAGGGTGGCCGGGCGAGCTCCGGCAGCTTCGGCCAGCCCAACAGCGCCGACCCTTCGGAAGCAGGCAAGAAGGGTGCCGCCGCCCAGCCGACCGAGGCCAAGTCCCGCGGCGGGCAGCACAGCCACTCCGGACGCTGATCCGGATGTGGGGCCTTGGGGAGTGTAAACCCCTGCTCCCCAAGGTTTCTGGGCACGAGCCCTACCGTTCGGCGCGGCGCTCGTACCGCGACCGGGCTCGATCATGGGCGGCGCGGAGCAGTTCTCGCGCCGGGGCCTCGGTGGAGGGGCCGGGGTTCACGATGGCGAGCCAGGCGGCGCTCCCGTAGACCGGGTGCGGGAGCACGGTATCGGTGGCGCTCGCGTCGACGGCAGGGGTTTCGCGAGGGGTATGGCCCGTCCATTCGATGAAGGCTTCCTTGCCCGCGCTGATGTTCAGGCGGAAGGCATCGGGGCGGTTCAGGCGGGAGGCGGTGTCGTCGGGGTAGTCCTTGGTCACGATCGTCGCGAAGGGCTGGCCGGTGGTCGGGACCTGACCGTCGGGCGCGTAGTAGAAGAACGCGTCTCCCCACGCGATCTCGGGGGTGCCGTCGCCGGGTCCGGGCCGCAGCGTCAGCACCCCGCCGAGCGACTCGATGAACTCGATGATCTCGTCGATACTCATGTCTTCCAGCGTTACATTGAAGTGCTTGTGGAGGCTTGTTGTCGGTAACGCGGAGGTCGTCGAGTGGGAAGTCGCAACTCCCCGGATTTGCGGACCGCGGCGGTCGCGCGCCGCGCGGGGTACTCCGTGCAGCAGATTCGCAATCTCGAGCGCGACGGGGTGCTGCCGCCGGTCGCGCGCACCCGCACCGGCTATCGGATCTACGACGAGTCCCATGTGCGCTCGGCGCGGGCGTATCGCGCGCTGGCCGTAGGCACCGGGCCCGTCGAGGCCAAGACGATCATGCGCGCCGCACACACGCGCCCGATCGCGGACCTGCTGGCCCTGCTGGATGCGGCGCATGCGCGGCTGGACCGGGAGCGCCGCGACCTCGCCGCCGCCAAGACGGCCGCCCGGTCGATCGCCGCGGAGCCGATCGGCGATGTGCGGTCCTCGGACGCGATGAGCATCACGCAACTGGCCGACGCGCTCGGCGTCCGCCCCTCCACGCTGCGGCACTGGGACGCCGTCGGATTGGTCGTGCCCGGCCGCGCCGGTCACCGAACACGCAGTTACACACCGGATGACGTCCGCGACGCCCGGATCGTGCACCAACTGCGGCTGGCGGGATATCGCATCGCGCACCTGCAAGCGCTGCTGCCGGAATTGCGGGGCACCCACCGCGGCGGAATCCTCGCGGGGCTCGAGGCCCGGGACGCGAGTATCGAGGCGCGATCCCGGGCCCTGCTGACGGCGGCCGCCGAACTGAATTCCGTTGTGCTCCAACCTCAGAGGCCGTAAGGACACTGGCAGCGCAGCGGATCCGACGGGCCGAAGATCAGGCGGTTCCCGGGGAGTCCTGCTGGGTCGCGGCGAAGTGGTCGGCGATTTCGTCGCTGGTGGTCAGCCAGACGCCGGGATGACCGGCGATGTATTCCAGGGCCTGGTCCAGGTACTTGGCGCGATAGGCCTGGCCGCTGACGAAGGGATGCAGCGCGAGCGCCATCACCCGGCCGCTGTCGGCGGAATCGGCGTACAGCTGATCGAATTGGTCCTTGACGATCTGCACGAAGTCCGGCCCGGTGAAGCTCTTCATCGTGAACAGGCCGAGGTCGTTGAGTTCCACCGAGTACGGAACACTCAGCAGCCCAGGCACATTCAGCCGGAAAGGCTGGTCGTCGGCGGTCCAGTCGAGGATGTAGGTGAGCCCGAGTTCGGCGAGCAGGGCCGGGGTGTCGAAGGTTTCGCTGAGCGCGGGTCCCAGCCAGCCGCGCGGCCGCTGCCCGGTCGCCTTCTCGATGGTCTCGACCACGTCGGTGAGGTAGGCCCGCTCCTCGTCGGCGACGGCCGACTGCAGGGTGGAGTTGTCGCGGCCGTGCGCCAGCCACGCCCAGCCGCGCTCCCGGCCCGCGCTGATGATCTGCGGATACCGTTGGCACACAGCGGAATTGAGCAGGGCGCTGGCGCGAATGCCGTGCCTGTCGAGGATTTCGGCGATCCGCCAGATGCCCACGCGCGGACCGTAGTCGCGCCAGCCGTAGTTCAGCGGGTCGGGTACCAGCCCCGCGGTGGCCTCGTTGAGGCTGGTGGAGGGGGCATCGATGTGGAAGTGCTCGATATTCAGGCCGACGTAGAACGCCACGCGGGCATCGCCCGGCCAGCGGATCGGTTCCCTGTCGACGATCGGGCTGTAGTCGTAGAGGGCGTTGTCCATTCTCGGTCCTTCCGGGTATTGCTCGGTACCGCGGCAACGATATGCGGACACGGATGGGACAGCTGGGCCGGGCGCGACGCGACGGGCCAGGTCGTGTGGCATGCGCCCCGGGCCGTGGGAACAAAATCCGGTCGGCGCGGTTCGATTCAGCATGGCTATGCGGAAGATCAGTCAGCGCACGCTCGGCGGGCCCGAGGTGCTCGAGGTTGTCGAGGCCGAGCGGCCGGTGCCCGGGCCGGGTGAGGTCCTGGTGCGGGTGCGGGCCGTCGGTGTCAATCCGGCGGACCGCAAGGTGCGGTCGGGGTTCGTGCGGCTGTTCGGTGATCCGCCGTTCACTCTGGGACACGAGTTCAGCGGCGAGGTCGCCGAGTCGAACGGAACCTTCCGGCCCGGCGACGAGGTGTACGGCTGGGTGACACCACCGCACGGCGCCTACGCCGATTACGTTGTCGTGCCGGAGGATTCGCTCGCCACCAAGCCCTCCAGCATCGATCATGTGCACGCCGCCGCCCTGCCCATCGCGGGGCTGACCGCCTGGCAGGCCCTGGTGCAGGTGGCCGATGTGCGGCAGGGGCAGCGCGTCCTCGTGCACGGCGCGGCCGGTGGGGTCGGGCATCTCGCCGTACAGATCGCCAAATCCCGTGGCGCCCAGGTGATCGGGACCGCTCGCGCGGCCAAGCACGACTTCCTGCGGCAGCTCGGCGCCGACGAGCTGATCGACCACACGACGGAGGATTTCACCCGCCTCCGCGACGTCGACGTGGTGTTGGACACCGTCAGCGGCGACGTCGGACTGCGCTCGCTGCCCACGCTCCGGCCCGGCGGCACAGTGATCGATGTGGTGGGCATCGGATACGACCGCACGGCCGTCAGCGAACAGGCGGCGGCGACCGGGCGCCGTTTCGTAGAGCACAACCTCGCCCCCACCCCCGCCGACCTCACCGCCCTCGCCGCGGCAGTGGACCGCGACGGATTGCGCCCCTCGGTGGATCGGACGCTACCGCTCACCGATGCCGCCAAGGCCCACGAACTCGGCGAGAGCGGGACGGTGCGAGGGAAGGTGGTGCTGGTGCCGTAACGGTGCCGGTGCCGCAAATCGGACGGTCGGCCGCCCGAATCAACGGTCGGCAATCCGCCGGTGCCGATCCTCGACCGGCAACAGCAGTACATGGAGCAGACCGGCCGCCGCGGCCATCAGCAGGGCGCCGTCGAGGTAGTGGCAGGCCATGGCGCCCAGATACCCCGGCCCACCCCAGGCATCGACCGTGAAGTTCGGATCCAGCCCCGCCATCTGCTCACCAAACTGTCCGCCCGCGACCGCGCCCAATTGGTCGTGCTCGCCTACGAATCCGGCGTTGCCGTACCAGGCCGCGGCTCAGGCTAGCGCTCCTTTCCGAACGTTGTCCCGAATGCACACTCGAGCGTGAATGTGAAGTCGCCGGAAATCATGCCCCGCAACCGGATTGCCGAAGAGAGACTGCCCTCGGCGATCAACCTCTCGACCTCGGCTCGTGAGAGGCCGAAACCGTCGGCGATCAGCCGCACCGGCCGGAGCGGGATTCGCGCCGCAAAGCGGACCGAGACATTGATCGCTCCCGGAGGGAGGTGATCGACTCCGCCGGTGTCGAGGCGCCAGGCGTTGTCCCAGTCGAGGGCGATGCGATTTCGGCGCTGCACGAACGGATCTCGGAGCAACTCGGCTGTCAGGTCGGGATCGTTACGATGCAGCCGGTCCAGCAATTCCGGTCGAATGGAGTGCACATTCACCCGATCCAGGACCGTGAGCTTGGCGGTGGCCCCGCACCCGGTGCAGATCGCGAGGATCCACGCGTCGATGAGCTTGTGGTGTGCGTTGACGCGAAACTTCCCGTGTGCCCGGAAGCGTTCGGACACGCACGTGTGGCATCGGCGGCGAACCTGCGGAAGGCAGGTAGGCACGACCACCCAATGTATGAGCATAGAAGTACACCCGATTCAGTGAGAAATCCGCAGCGATCAGCGACGCGACGCACAACTGCGACGCGCGCGATCGATCAGTGCCTGGGGGAACTCACTGGGTGTACAACGGCAATTCCTGGGGTCGATTGGTCTCGACGGCACGGTAATGGCGCAAAGCGGCCATGCGCCATTGGTTTTCGAGCACCGACGGCGCGGGTCAACCGTCGTACCTCAGTCGGCGGGAAGGCGAGGCAGTCTCGAAGGCGCCAAGGCTCGCTGAGGACGTGGTCCATGACAATGTCGTTGCCCGCCGAGGCCATTGCCGCGACCGCGCGATGGCGCAACTCCTGGCGCTTCGGGGCATTCGACGAGGTGGCGCATGGATTCCAGGTCGCCACGGGCCGGGCTTCAGTTGGGTAGTTGTTTGTACAGGCGGACTACTTCGGTGGCTACGGCCCTGGCGGCGTCGCAGCCACCGGCGGGGGTACTCACGCTGATCACTTCGGTTTTGCGGGTGTGGGTGCCCTTGGTCGGGGTCCAGGTTGGGTCGGTGCCTACGTGGAGTTGGCAGGTGTCGGACCATCGGGTGCCTCGGCTGCCCGGTTCCTCGAGCGAGGGGAGATCCATTATGCGCGAGGCTATTTCGTTGGAGCCGGGGCTGCGGGTGAGGCTCGCGTCGGAGACGTAGGCGAAGTCGATGTGGCGGCTGGTCGAGTCGACGCCGTAGTCGAGCTGCAGGTTGCAGCTCCAAGGGGTCGGCAAGGGGTTCACCCACGGGTGGGGATGATCGCGCGCGATCACGTCCACCACGGCGCACGGATCGAGACGTGCCAGTTTCGTGTTCATGTGTGCGCGCGTGGATTCGGAGCGCAGCGGCCGCTCGGCGAGATGCGGAACCGCCGCTGCCGCAATGGATGCGGCCTCGGGACACAGATCCACCCGCGGCGCCCGGCCCAGGAAATCACCTTTCGTCGTCACCGAGAACCGCAGCGTCACCCTGTCGTCGAAACGCAGATAGGCCGTACAGAAGTCACCCGAATCGTGCACGCGCACAGTGGTTCCGCCGACCGGCACCGGTGTGCCGTAGGTGGCGGGTCCACCCGGTCCCATCGCCACACCGACCCCCACGATGCTCTTGGCGCCCACCGGATTCCGGAACTTCACCGAGCATTGATCGAACCCGCCGTCGGCACCGAAATAGTCCGGCGCCCCGATGCTCCGCACCGCACCCTCATCGAGGAATCCACAGGGGTCCAGGGGCCGAAGCGTATCGCGGTACGCCACGGCCGCCCTGGCCTCGCTGTCGAGAAACGCCGGATACGGCTGCCGGGCAAGAGAAGTCGGCGAGGCGTCACCCTCCACCGGCCCGGGCGAGCCCGACGAACACGAGACTGTACTAATTCCCGCGCACACCAGCGCGACCACCGCGAGCATTCTCCTCCGCATTCAGCGAACGCTAACGGCCCCACCGGCACTCCCCCACCACTCGAGGAAGATCAGCGGGAAACGCCTGGATCGAATTCACACAGCGCGAGTCGCGCACGTCAGTTTTCGAGGCCGCTGCGACTGGTGAAGTCGAAGGACCCGCCGTCGATACCCCAGGAGATGATCCGTTCGGGCCGGATTCGGATGACCGCGCGCTCCTGCGGCGGAAACGGCGGCTCCTCGTCCTCGAGCGCCTCGGCCGTGCCACGCACCTCGATGCCGCGAATCACGTAGGGCTCCAAGGAAACCTGCTCGTCGATGACGAACGACACCCGGCTGCCCGCCTCGACATTGCGATACTTCCGGCTGCCCCGCATGCGCATGCCCCCGATGTCGATCGTGCCGTCGGCGTTCACCCGGTAGACGGTCGGGTTGTTCTGGACAACACCGTCGGGCGACACCGTGGCCAGCCGACCGAGCCCGGCCTCGGCGAGGAACTGCTGTTCGTTGGCGGTGAAGATCATGTCGGTCACTCCTCGTGGATCACTGGAATCTAGCGTCGCTAGATGCAGGAGCAACGGTAGCACCCGCTCGCTACGTTGTCTAGCGCTGCTAGATTTCAGGCGGCTGCGGCCCTGCACCGATGAGTTCCGGCGGCTCCCCCCGTCGATATCTCCGGATGAACCGAAAGACAGGATTCCGACCATGGCCGTGATCGAGGACGTCAGCCCGCTGGGCGCCGAGTTGGAGCGCTCGTACCGGGTCTATGTCCGGGGCAGGTTGAAGTTCCGCGTCAAGCAGATCGTGTACGTGGCGTTCTCCCTCGACGAGACGGTGATGGAGTTCGCCTACCCCAAGGAGGAGCGGGCCGCGCTCGTCGCGAGCGAGCCGCACAAGTTTCAGCTGCCGTCGGAGTCGGATATGCGCTTCAACTGGATCCGCTGCGACCTCGCGGCCCTGGACCCGGCCGAGGCCCGCGAACTCGTCGTCGACGCCTGGCGCATGGTCGTCCCCAAGAAGCTTTCCCGCGCTTACGATCTCGCGCACCCCCACGGGCCGCACGGATGAATCACGAAAGAGGAAGTAGCCATGACCAGACCAATCCGATTCGGGGTCGTCGCCCCGCTCATGACCGACCTGAAGACGTGGCGGGACCGCGTGCACCGCATCGCCGACAGCGGCTACTCGACGCTACTGGTGCCCGACTTCCCGCTCACGCAGCCCGCGCCCGGCCCCATGCTGGCCACCGTCGCGGCCGAGACCGACCTGCGGGTGGGTTCGTGGGTGTACGCCTCTCCGTTTCGCCCGGCCTGGCTGACGGCGTGGGAGGCGCATTCGCTGTCGCTGCTGACCGAGGGACGTTTCGAGATGGGCATCGGCACCGGAAGGCCGGACATCGACGACGAACTCCGCGACAAGGGTATGCCCGCGGTACCGCCGGACGAGCGGCTGGAGCGGATACGTGAAACCGTCAGGGCCCTAAGAGATTTCGACGGCCCCGACCGCCATACGCCCGTGGCGATGGCGGTATACGGCCCGAAGGGCCGGGCATTGGCGGCCGAGGTCGCGGATACGGTCACCTTCCCGCTGCTGTATCAGCCCCGGGCCGAAGTCGCCCGGCTCACAGAGGATTTCCGGGCCAACCCCGAGATCGAACTCGCGCTCGCGGTGCCGGTCATCGGTGACGCGATCGCGGCACATATGGGACCTCCCGACGCCGACACCGCCGCAGTGCACGCCGCCGATGCCCTCACAACCCTTCCGGAGGATCCGGCGGCCGCCATCGAGGAAATCCAGCGGCGCCGAGAGGAGTTCGGCTTCTCGTACTTCGTCTTCGGAGCCGCCTTCGCCGACCAGTTCGCTCCGGTCGTCGCGGAACTCACCGGGCGATAGGCGGAGGGACGAGGCGAGTCGATTCACCTCAACGATCGAAGCGGCCGCAGCCGAGGGCGGCGGTGAAGCGATGTCGTTAATTCAACGGCGCAGACTGCAACCAGCCGTTCAGCTTGTCCATCTGCTGCGGCCCTGACCATTTCGGAATCGGATACAGGACCGTGTTGCCACGGTCTGGATCATCGAGGAACGTGACGATGAGGGTTGCCGTCTGGGTTCCGGTCGTACCAGATCGAAGATAGCTGTGACGGGTGGATACCCGGCCGCCACTCGCATCACTGGATTGGTCATGAGGCGGAAGAGCATCGACCATCACCTGCACATCCTGCGATGAGCGATAGGAGATCAGCTTGAAGGCCGCATCTCCATTCCCTCCGACACAGTTCCAGGCCGCGACCCAGTTACCGAGTTCTGGTTCCTCCCGGCGGTTGGGATGCCAGTACCTTGCGTCTGCCATACATTCGGTGTCTTGATAACCCTTCCGTTGGCCGCTCGCAGTCGTGACGGCTGGCACCATGCTCGGAAACTTACTGCTCAGCGACTGCAGGGCAGACTCGGACTCCGCAGCGTTCCGCTGCTCGTCGGTATTGACCGTGCTCGCCGAAGCCGCTGCCCCGCTGGAAGCTTCGGAGTTCCGCCGATTCGAGGAATCATCCAGAAGACCGGCCGCGAGACCCACCGCAACCCCGATTGCGATCACGAGCGCCACAGCTCCACCGACAAGAACCGCCATCCGCCTCGAACGCGTAGAACGTTCGACGATCGGCGGACGCAATCCGGCCGCCGGTGCTGCGGGCACCGGAAGCACCGGCGGCGCACTGATCGGAGGCTCGAGCGAATAGGAAACGGTCGGCGGCGCCGTTGCGGGAAACAGCAAAGCACGCCGAACCTCCGCGACGAACTCCGTACAAGAGGCGAAACGCGCGTCCGCCCGCTTAGCCAACGCACGAGCGAATACGGCATCCAGAGCTGCCGGTATACCCGGCCGGAGCGTACTCAACGCGGGTGGGCGCTCCTGAAGATGGCCTTTGATAACGGCCGCGGGGTTCAACGACTGAAATGGCGTCTGCCCCGTCAACAGCCAGAATAGGGTGCAGGCCAACGAGTATTGGTCCGTGCGATGGTCCAGCGCGATTCCGGTCAGTTGTTCTGGTGACGCGTAGGCGAGTGTCGCGTTGACAGCGCCGGTCCGCGTCAAGTGGCCGGTTTCGCCACGGATACGGGCGATTCCGAAGTCCGTGAGAAAGACCCGACTACCGCTGACACCTTGCGCCAGAAGGATATTCGCCGGTTTGACATCCCGGTGCAGTACGCCGAGGCCATGTGCGTAATCGAGTGCTGCGGCGATCTGATCGATGATCTCTATCGCATGTTCGGGCGGAAGCGCCGCCGGGTCGAGCGCACCGGCATCGCTGCCGTCGATGTACTGCATCGCGATCCACGGCTGTTCACCCTCGACTCCACGATCGTGGACCGCGACGATGCCCGGATGGTCCAGTTTGGCGACAACATCGGCTTCACGTTCGAAGCGTGCACGTATTTCGTTGTCCGAGAACATCTCGCGATTCAGCAGCTTCAATGCCACATACCGCGGGAGACGAGGATGGCGAGCCAAGTACACCGAGCCCATGCCGCCTCGTCCCAGCACGCGCTCGATGACGTAGCCTGCGCAGATATCACCAGTACTGAGCACCGGATACCCCCGTACGAATTCGACAGCAGCACTGTGCGGCGACCCTACACCGCGAACGATCGCATGGTACCGATGCCGACAGCCCATCCCGGATGCTGTGCTGCTGCCGTCCCCCCGCGGTGCAGTAGGGTGATCGCGAACATGTGGGCGGGAGGTATCGGCAGGTGAGCCAAACACTCGGGCAGGGACAGGTTTTCGCTGGCTACCGAATCGAGCGGTTGCTCGGAGCGGGCGGCATGGGCGAGGTCTATCTGGCTCACGACCGCGACCTTCCTCGATTCACCGCGCTGAAGGTGCTAAACCATACGGTGGCCGGTGATGACGACGCCCACGCCAGATTCCTTCGTGAAGCGGATACTGCCGCGCGCCTGGCCCACCCGAACATCGTGACCGTCTACGCCCGCGGCCAGGAGCACGACCGGCTGTGGATGGCTATGCAGTACATCGACGGGACCGATGTCGCCGCGTTGCTACGCAACGGTCCACTGCACCCCGAGCATGCCGTCCATATCGTCCGCGAAACGGCGAAGGCACTTGATTTCGCCCATCATTCGGGGGTCCTGCATCGTGATGTGAAGCCCGCCAATGTCCTGCTGGCGAACACATCCCCCGAACAGGTCTTTCTGGCCGATTTCGGGATTGCGAAAGCACTCGACCAGACGAACAACCTCACACGTACCGGAGAGCTGTACGCCAGCTTCCAGTATGCGGCACCGGAGCAGTTCGACGGCGTAACCAGAATCGACCACCGCGCAGACGTTTACGCGCTCGGCTGCACACTCTTCCACATGATTACCGGTGTCATCCCCTTCCCTGGGACAACCACCGGGCAGCTCATTCACGGTCACCTGAACCTTCCCGTGCCCCAACCGAGCCAGCAGAACCCCTGGCTACCAGCCGGTTTCGATACCGTCATCGCTCGCGCGCTCGCAAAGAATCGCGACGAGAGGTTCTCGAGCTGTGGCGAGTTGGCGGCTGCCGCACATCATGCGCTGGCCGGTGGCAGTTCGGCGGCACCGATTGCCGACCCGTCGCCCAACCGGCGGTGGGGCAAGATGGCCGCCGTCGCCGCAGGCGCCCTCGTCCTGGGTGGCGGCACCGCAGCCGGAGGCTATCTCGCCTATAGCCAGTGGAGCACCAGCCGCGTGGAAGACGCCGGCGAAGCCGCGCGGCAAGCAGCATGTGACTTCGCCACCAAGGTCGCGACCTATGATTACACCGATCCCTCCACCCTGGAATCGAATGTCGCCGAAGGCGCTACGGGCAGCTTCAAATCCAGTTGGGACTCGAGTTACCCAGCCCTCCGGGACAACATGATCAGAACCCGCGGGCGACAGCATGTGAAGTCCGCTCAGTGCTTCCTGAAGAACGCGGACCCCGACCGCGCAGAGGTCGCCGTAGTACTCGACCAAGTCGCCTCCAGCGAGGCGAACGGCCAGAGCGAGACCTCCAAGCAGATCTCGGTGGTGCTGACGATGGAGAAAGTCGGCGACCGGTGGCTGTGCAGCAAACTGGACCCGGTGAAGTGACATCGCCGGTATCACTTTGCCCCGAACGTGCCTGTAGTCTTATCGCCGGTTCGTCAGGGAGGGGAAACAACAGTCATGACCAGCAGTGATCGGGCATTCGAGATCCAGCGGATCAACGAGAGGCTAGCCGGGATCCGTGGTTCGGCGCGGTCGACCGATGGCAGCGTGGCGATCGAGACAGATGTGGGCGGCCGGATCACCAGTCTGTACCTCGCGGATTATGCGATGGAGAATGGCCCGGACCGTCTGGCGTCACTGATCGTCGATCGTCATCGCGCGGCATTGGCCGAGGCCGAGTCGGAAGCCACCCGAGTGTTCGACAACCGGGAGAACGACAGCCCGCCAACTCGGTTCGGTCGATCCGACTCGTATTACGAAGCGCCGCAACATGGTCGGTTCGAGTGGGATCGGGATCGCTGATGGTCAACATCGACGCTGGCAAGATACGCGAGCTGGCCAAGGACGTACGCACGAACGCGGATACGTTGGCAGGCAAGGCACCGATCGCGAAGGCCAGTCGTGACGAGGCTCGAGTGAAGATGCTGGACTCCAATTTCGCGGTCAAGGTCGAGGAGTCGCTGCAGGCGATGGACACGGTGCTCGACTACCACGTCCGCCGGATGCGCGGGTTCTGTGACGATCTCGACAAGTCGGCAGCTGCGTTCGAGGCCAGCGAGCAGAACAGCGCGGGTGAGCTTCGCCAGGTGGAGGGTCCACGATGAGCGTGGAGTCATTGACCGTTCCGACGGTTCTGAGCTGGGACCTGAGCCCCGCCAAGGCAACGGCCACCACAATTTCGACGGTGAGCCAGGCTGTCGACCAAGAGGCCAAGGGCGCAGCGGACAAGGTCGATCGCTCCCGCGACTATTTCGAAGGCGAAGCCGGCGATGCCGCGCGCACCCGCGCGATCACCGACCGCGACACCACCTTCACCACGGCCGACGTGCTGGAAGAGATGGGAAAGATGTGCCTCTCGCTGGCGGAGGACATAGCTGACAACATCGACACCATCCGGGACAAGAAGGCCGAGGCGGAGGAATCGCGGTGGGACCTGTTCGTCGCCGACGACGGTGAGGTCTTGTCGCACAAGTCGAACTGGGAGACCTCCAAGGAATACTTCCCGTTCGGCAGCGCCGCGGTCGCTGCGAAGGAGCTGACGACCCATCAGCTGACCAGCGCCATCCAAGGGGCACTCGACAATATCCAGGTAGCCGATCAGGAGGGCGCGGAGAAGTTCGTCCGACTGCTCGAAAAGCTGTCCGACTCGGTGAAAGAAGGATTGGTCGTCACGCCCGACGACCCGAAGCTGGCCGCGATTCTGCGCGACTTCCAGACCGACGCGTCGACCGAAGAACCTCAACTGTGGCCGACGGGCTGGGAGCTCGATGCCATCCGCGTGTTCAAATCCGACTTCGAGCCTTCGCTGATGACGGAGGAGGAAATCGACGCGATGAAGACGCTGATGCGCGACCACGGAGCATGGGGTGTCTGGCAGCAATACCAGCTCACCGAAGACGCCAAGAACGCGGCCGAGGAACAGTTCCCGGCGTCCACCGCCGACGGCCAAGGCGACGCGTTCCGGCACGCGTACTGGAATGCGTTGATGACCCAGAAGTACGGTGAGGACTGGACCGAAACCTTCACCACCGCACACGAGAAGACCGGCGGCAACACCCCGCAGCGCGAAGCGATGGACCTCTACAACAACCAGGTCGGCCGCAATGTCGCGCTCGCCAACCCGGATGCGTCTCCCGAAGAGCTGCAACAGCTGATCAAGACCGAACTGTCGAACGGAAACCTGACCGTCATCGAGAACAAGACCCCTGATGGGCAACCGAAACCGGCGCAGATCACCTGGAGCAATCGGGTCGGCGAAGCGCAGACCGGCCCACCGCCCGGCGTCGGTGTTCCGCTGCCCGGGAAGAAGTGAGCGCAACGTGACAACGATGAAGAATACGATCGCCGCCTTCGCAGTCGGCGCCCTGTTGGCCAGTGCGGGGTGCGGCCTCCTCGACCGCTCGGGCGGCACCGAATCCGGCGACGGGTGTACGTCGACCTTCGACCTGTCACCTGCCAAGGAGAACCTCGGATCGCGGGTCAGCTTCAAGGAGAGGGCAAAACAGGCTGCGGAGGCGCCCGCGCCCACGACGCTCGGCGACATCGCGCGCGCGGCGGGCTGGAACGACGGCTGGGACCGCATGGTCGACATTCCCCAGAACACCAAGGCCGACCAAATCAACGCTCTCGCAGGCACTTCGGGGATCTGCTGGAAGAATGCACCGAAACCACGTAGCTCCGACGGGGACGGACCGCAGCGCGGGTACTACTTGTTCCTGAAGGGAAACCAACCCCTCCAGACAATCGACTGGAGCTACAACTTCGACCAGGTCTTCGCTCTTACCAAGGGAAGTGCGCTGACACCGGATGCCACATTGACCCCTGTTCCCGGCCAGTACCCGCAGCTCCGGCCAGCGTGAATCTGCGACAAGGCTGCTGGTTGGTGCCCGTGGCGCAGGACGACGGCCGAGCACCGACAGGACCGGCGTGCCAGCGGTCGGGTCAGAGGTCGAAACGGCCGCTGTCGAGGGCGGTGGTGAAGCTGGACCACTCGGCTGCGGTGAAGATCAGCGCGGGGCCGGAGGGGTTCTTCGAGTCGCGAACGCCGACAAGGTCGTTGGGGAGGAAGGCGGCTTCGACGCAGTTCTTATCCCCTCCGCTGCGGCTACTCTTGAACCACTTTGCATCCGACAAATCAGCCATCAGGATCCGTACTCCTTCGCCATCTGCCTCAGCAACGCACGGCTGGCGGTCACATCCATCGCACTTCGCCTGAGGCTTTCGTAAGCCTGATGGTAGCGCTGAATAGCGCTTGATTTAGCGAGATAGAGGTCCCCAGTGAAACATTCCGCATAGGCGACCGGCGGCTCGATCAGCCGTCCGCGGCTGTCCACGCCGAAGTCGAGAAGCACGAAGGGGCCAACTGCGACTCCCAGCGGGAAGCCAGCGCTGTACGGCAGAACCTGCAGTGTGACGTTGGCAAGAGTCCCGATGTCTGCCAGATGCTTGAGCTGAGCGAACATGACCTTCGCTCCTCCAACCGTGGAGCGAAGCACCGACTCCCGCAGAATGACCTCGAGCGTTGCCGGTTGATACTTCCTCGTGATCCTGAGCTGGCGGCGCATGCGCAGTTGCACTCGCCGAGCATGCTCCTCAGGACCGTCTTCAGGGTAGACCGACCGAATCAGCGTGCTTGCGTAGCCCGGCGTCTGGAGGAGTCCAGGTACAAGCTCAGGTTCATAGGTCGTCAGACGCCGTGCGGCCGCCTCCAAGCCGACATAGAAGTCGAATTTCGGCGGCATCAGATCGCCGTACTCGCACCACCAACTGTCTTCGTTACCTTGTGCCGCAAGGGCCTTCATTGCAGCCGTGCGGTCCTCGTCGAACCCATAGATCCTGCACAGCGCCTCGAGGTCCACGTCACGAAGATGTGCCACCGCACCCTTCTCGATCCGCTGCAGCGTGCTGGCGCTGCGTTCGATCAGTGCGGCGGCCTGCTGCAATGTCAGGCCGCACTCTTCCCTCCCCTCCCGCAAGTACTTGCCCAGCTGCCGACGTGCCAGCGTCGAACCGGTCTCGGACATCCCCGCCTCCCTCAGGTTTCTTATAGGTCGAGCCAGCTCACCACGCTGCAACCCCCGTACTCCCGCATCACCGAGGATCTCCATTCAATCCCCGCATAACACCAGGAAGCATTGCATTTTCGGCCCCGATCGGACGTCAAATCCGCAAGTTGGGGGAACCAATCGCCCTGACAGTGCGTCCAGTAAGGTAGGCGACCGAGCACGAAGGGAGGGCCTGTCGATGGATGTGGGGCAGTCGACGGCGAACGGGCTTTACCAACAGGCTGTGGCGGGGACGTTCCAGATGGAGGAGGGGGCTGCGCAGCGCTGCGCAGAGATCTTTCAGCGCTTCGCGGAGTCTATGGATGACTTGGTCGCTGACACGGCCATGCTGCATGTTCTAAGCGGGTTCGGTGGTTTCGATTCCGCCTTGCACCTGCAGCGCGGATTCCAAGACAAAGGCGTGAAGCTGACGGAGGCGCTCAGAGGTTTGCGGGAGGCCGCCTTGCGGATGGCTGCGGCGTATCTGCACGCGGGCGGGCGCATCGAGGAAGCGGAGAACATGAACAAGCTGGCGATCAAGGCGGCGGAAGCGGGACTGCGAAAGTGACACACAAGCGACGTGGACTGTGCATCACGGTGCTGGCTGCCATCACTGCTGTTGCCGTCGGGTGCACCTCGAACAATGGCAACTCGACAGATAGCACTTCCCAAAACGCGAGCGCGACCCCGTCGATCAGCCCGGGCTCAGGACCGCGCGCCCCGCAGCCGACGTTGACTGCGTCAGCACTTCAGCCGCCACCTCAGAAGCAGTACGGCCGCCCAGAGGTCGTATACGACCCCTGCACATGGATACCGGACGACGTGATCGCCCGAGCGGGTTTCGACGCCAGCAGCCGAAACCGACCCGGCGACCAGATCGCCGAGATCACCTTCTTGAACTGCCGCTTCAAATCGAAAACACGCAACTTGTCGGTTCTGTCTGGGAACGCAACGTGGGATGAAGACCTCAAGAAGAACAGCGACTGGAGCGAGCCACTGGTCGTCAACGGCAGAGAAGCAATATGGGTGCGCGACCCCGGCCTCGCAGACGGTTGCGCCATCGACCTACGCACCAAGTCCGGCATAGTCAGCATCCTGTCGACACTGACCATCAATGGCTTGGGTCAAGACATGAAGCCCTGCGACGGCCTGCTCGACATCGCCACAGCCATCGAGCCGACAATCGGCAAGGACAACTGATCATGACCGGCGACAATCAACCTCTGGACCCCGGGCAGGCGTTGTTGGGCGCGCTAACCGGGATCGACCCCGCGGCTGCCCGTGCCATCCAGCAGTCCCAACAGACCCAGCGCGGCTCGCAGCATATGCAGAGTCAGCTCGGCTTCACCAGTACCGATCCCGATTACATCCCAGATCTCGAGCAGTGGACTCATATCCCGCACCAGAAGATCTACGACGACTCTCAGAAGATGGTGCCCGACGCGATGCGCACGGCTGGCAAGAAGTGGGGCGAAATCTCCGCTGGCTTGGGCGGCGCGCTCTTCGGCCTCAACCTCTCCATTCAGAAGGCGCTCTCCGACGGATTCCAGGGAAAGCTCGGCGACGCTGCTTTGGACGCCGCAAAGAAGTTCGTCCAGCAGGGAACGGATGTGCAGGAGGTAATCAAAGCCGTCGGGCTTCGGATCGAGACGGCCGCATTCGGCGCCGAGGCCGTCAAGCGGTCCGTCCCGCCGCCCAAAGCAGATGGGGGATCGGCCGCGTCGGCCCCGCCCGGAATTCCCGCGGTACTGGCGCAGATCGGTGCCGAATCACCCGCGGCCGCCATGACGAGCGGCCGCTCCGAGGAAGACCTCTATCGTGAGGCCATCCGCGTGATGCAGGCTAACTACGAACCGACATACCGCCCCGCAGGCCAGGGCGTCCCTACCTTCGTCCCGGTAGAGTCTCCCGGCGGCAGCGGCCCTGATACCGGCGGCTGGAATCCCGGCACCGGAGGTAACGGTGACAACGGGACCGGTGGCTCCGGGAGCGGGGCGGGTGGTGCGGGGAGCAATCCCGAGGGGACCGGCGGGGAGCAGGCCGGGACCGGCGAGCAGCAGTCGCCCACGGATGCCGCGAGCACGGCCTCGGCGGGCGATTCCACGAATTCTGGTGGCGGGCAAGGCAATCAAGGCACTTCCCAAGGCCAGCAGGGCACCAGCACGACTGCGGCCAGCGCCAACCCGTCGACTGCCGCGGGCATCGGCGGCGGAGGTTTCGGTGGTGGTGGCGGTGGCCGGGGCGGTTTCGGCGGCGGCGCGGGCGGAGCGGGCGGTTCCGGCAGCGGCGGCCCGGGACGCAGCACCACCGGCGTCCCCGGCGCCGGAAATCCCGCTGCCGCAGCGGCTTCCGCCCCAGGCATGGGCAAGCCCGGTACCCCGGGAATGGGCGGCATGCCGATGGGGGCGGGCGCGGGCGCGCGGAAGAACGAGGACTCCGAATCCGAGCGCAAGACCCCGGACTACCTCGTCACCGACCGCGAGGAGGAGCTGCTGGGCCCACGCGAACGCACGGTCCCGCAGGCGATCGGCGCGGATATCCCTGCGGCGCAGTCTTATCCGGACAGCGGTGAGGGCCGCCGGGGGTGAAGTGGGAGTTCACCCCGGACGAGTTCATGCATCTGTGGAACGAGACCGGTAAGGACCGGTATCCGTTCCCGCTGAAGTTGATCTCGTCGGTGCGCTGGCAGAGCGAATTCTCGCGGCTGGCACAGGATCTGCGGGAGCGGCTGCCGCTGGGCGGCGATCCGGACCTGTCGGCCGTGCTGCGGGTGGCGGCGAATCCGGCCGTGTCGCTGGTGATCGTGGGCAAGCGCAGGCGGCCGGTGCGCGCCTACGGCGCGATCGACACCACGGTCGGCGTCACCATGGTGCAGCGGCCGGGGCTCACCGACGACTTCGGCGGCAATGTCGTGGTCGAGGTCGGCTCCCCGGCGATCGTGCCCAAGGTGTTCGCGGCCGTCCTCGGCGATGTTCCGCCGGGGCGGCATCCGGCCATGGTGGAGAGCTTCGACAAGATCCGCACCAGCCTCGAATCCTGGACCGGCACAAAGGAAACCACCACCGATCGCATGCGCCGCCTGCTCCGGGCGCCGCGCATCGGCTCGGGCCACATCGAGGTGCTGCGCGGCCTGCAGACCGCGCGCCCGCAGCCGCCGCAGTACCTCAGCTGGTTCGACGTCGAGGGCGACGGCCGCTACGTGCACCGCCAGCAGCACAACGACTTTCACATCGAGCCCTGCTCCCAGCAGACCATCCGCCGCGAGCTGGCCCGCATGGCACAGCAGGATCGGCATCAGCCCGACTGACCGGCGTTCGGCGCGGAATCAGAGGGAGGGCTTGCGGCTCAACCCTTTCGGCGAATTCCCACCAATGCCCCCAGCACCGCCCCCGCCCCGAACAGCGCCGCACCCGTGCGCGCCGACATTCCGGCCGTCACCCGCGGCGCGATGACCGCCGGGGCGGGAGCAGGGGTTTCGGGCTCGGGCTCGTTCTCGCGGGCCGTCGCCGCCCAGGCTGTCGCGAACAGGATGATGCGGGCGGTGAAGTAGGCGAAGACCATCAGGCCGATGATCGGACCGAAGGCGACACCGGCGGGGCTGGACAGCACCGACTTCAGGTAGAGGCTCGCGATCTGCTTCCAGATCTCGAAGGCCAGCGCGGCGAGCAGGGCCGCCTTCGCCGCGCTCATCAGCGTCACCGGCTGCCGGGGCAGGCGGGCGATCATCCAGGCGAACACCGCCCACGTGGCCAGGACCGCCAGCACCAGCGACAAGATGGTGAGCAGAACGCCTACGCCGGGGGCGTTTTCGAGGTTGACCAGGGCCAGCAGGTCCTTGCCCAGGCCGCTGCTCGCCAGCGCCGACAGGCCCAGCGACGCCACCATCGCCAGCCCCAGGCCCAGCAGCGCGAGCAGGTCCGACACCTTGGTGCCGACCCAATTGCCTTCCGGCACTTTCTGTTCCCACTGTTCGGTGAGTGCCGCGCGCAGATTGGCCATCCAGCCGAGCCCGGCGTACAGCGCCCCGGCCAGGCCGATCACGCCGACGCCCGTGCGCGATCGGATCGCCTGATCCATGAGGTCGGTCAGCTGGCCGCCGAAGGAGCCCGGGATGTTCGAGACGATCTTCTCCTGCGCCTCCCGCAGCAGGTCCGGGTTGCGGGACAGCACGAAACCGGCCGCCGCGAAACCCACCATCAGCAGCGGAAACAGCGACAGCACAGTGAAATACGTGATCCCGGCGGCGAAGTAGTCGCCGCGCTGGCGCTGATATCGCCCACCCGCGCGGATGGCATGGTCCAGCCACGGCCGCGCCTGGACCTCGCGCTCGATGCGCGTCTTGACCTTGCCGAACACCCGTCCTCCCGGAACCCGTCCCCCGCGCGGCGGACGGTCAGCGGGGCAGGAAGCCCACCCGCTCGTACACCTGCGCGAGGGTGTTGCCAGCGATTTCCCGAGCGCGCTCGGCACCGGTGCCGAGGATGCGGTCGAGCTCGCCCTGGTCGTCCAGATACTCTTGCACCTTCGCCTGCAGCGGCGTGACAAATTCGACCAGTGCGTCGGCCACATCGCCCTTGAGGTCGCCGTAGCCCTTACCCGCATAGTCCTGCTCGAGGGTGACGACCGGCGTATCCGTGAGCGAGGAGAGGATTACCAGGAGATTGCTCACACCCGGCTTCTGCTCGGGGTCGTAGCGGATCTCGCGCTCGGTATCGGTGACCGCGGACCGGATCTTCTTCGCCGAGACCTTCGGGTCGTCGAGCAGGTTCAGCAGGCCCGCGTCGGTGGCCGCCGACTTGCTCATCTTCGAGGTCGGATCCTGCAGGTCGTAGATCTTCGCGGTACCGGTGACGATGTGCGCCTCGGGGACCACGAAGGTCTTCTTGAACCGGGTGTTGAACCGCTGCGCCAGGTTCCGGGTCAGCTCCAGGTGCTGGCGCTGATCCTCGCCGACGGGGACCTGATGCGCCCGGTACAGCAGGATGTCGGCGGCCATCAGGACCGGATAGGTGAACAGGCCGACGGTCGCGTTCTCGGCGCCCTGCTTGAGCGATTTGTCCTTGAACTGGGTCATCCGACTGGCCTCGCCGAAGCCGGTGATGCAGTTGAGCACCCAGGTCAGCTCGGCGTGCTCGGGGACCTGGCTCTGCACGAACAGCGTCGAGCGCTTGGGGTCGATGCCCAGCGCCAGCAGCTGCGCGGCCGCCCGCTTGGTACGGTTGCGCAGTTGCTTCGGGTCCTGCGGGACGGTGATCGCGTGCATGTCGGGGATGAAGTACAGGGCGTCGTAGTCGTCCTGCAGCCGCACCCAATACTGCAGCGCGCCAAGGTAGTTGCCGAGGTGGAAGGAATCGCTGGTCGGCTGGATCCCGGACAGGACCCGCTGCTTGCGTTCACCGGACGTGACAGGACTCGACATGCTCAGATCTTCGCATGCCGGGAACGGCGGATCGTCGGCACCACCTGACCGGCATCCGCTAAGGTTCAGCAAACGGCTAGAAACATGGTCAGGCGTCCAGAGATAGCAATGTCGAGTTCACCTTCCGATCGTGCCGCGATTACCGGGCGTCCGCGTGTCGCTGGTGCACTGCCGCGCGTGCCCGGCCTCTCGCGACGACATGTGCTCGGCTCCGCCCTCACGCTCGCCGCCGGGTCGGCCACGATGTCGCTGCTGCCGCCGTCGCTGCATCGCGCCATGGCCGCGCCCATGCCGCCGGGCGGGCTGGGCGCCATCGAGCACGTGATCCTGCTGATGCAGGAGAACCGCTCCTTCGATCACTACTACGGATCGCTGCGGGGTGTGCGCGGCTTCTCCGACGCCGTGCCGCTGCGACTACGCAACGGCGCCTCGGTCTTTCACCAGCCGACCTCGGTGCCGGGCGCGGCGGTGCTGCCGTTCTCGCTGCATGAGGCGGCGCTGCGGGCGGGGCGGCCCGACAGCGATATCCAGTACCTCGACAGCCTCGACCACGAATGGAACGGCAGCACCGCGGCGTGGGCACGCGGCTGGTGGGACGGCTGGATTCCGGCGAAGACCGCGGCGACCATGACCTATTACGAGCGCCGGGACCTGCCGCTGCAGTACGAGCTGGCCGACACCTTCACCCTGTGCGATGCCTATCACTGCTCGCTGTTCGGCGGCACCAACCCGAATCGCAACTACTTCTTCACCGGGACCACCGGATACGAGCCGGGCACCGACCGGCGCGCGGTCGACAACGACGCCTACGGCGCGGACCATCCGGGCTACGACTGGACCACCTATCCCGAACGGCTCGAGGCCGCGGGTGTCTCGTGGCAGATCTATCAGGAGTGGGACAACTTCACCGACAATTCTGTGGAGTACTTCGTGCCGTTCAAACGGATCGGGGCCAAGCTGCTCGCCGAGGTCGACGGGGGTTTTGCGACGACGGAGAAGTTCTACGAGGCGCTGGTGGACAAGCCCGCCGACGAGCAGCGGCGGCTGCTGGGTCAGCTGGCGGCGGCGCGGGAGAAGCTGAGCGCGGGCGAGCGCAGCCTGTTCGACCGGGCGATGTATCGCAGTGAGCCGGGCACGCTGCTGCGACGGGTTGCCGCGGACATTCGGGAGCGGCGGCTGCCGAGGGTCAGCTGGCTGGTGCCGCCGGAGAAGGACAGCGAGCATCCGTCGGGATCGACGCCGCTGGGCAGCGCCACCCTGATCTACCGGCTGCTCGATATCGTCGCCTCCGATCCCGAAACCTGGTCCAAGACAGCCATTTTCATCAGTTTCGACGAGAACGACGGCTACTTCGACCATGTGGCGTCGCCGGTGCCGCCGGGGCCGGGCGAGGACTGGTACGACGGCAAGGCCATCGGGCTCGGGCCGCGGGTGCCGATGACGGTGGTCTCGCCGTGGACCATCGGCGGATTCGTCGATTCCGAGGTTTTCGATCACACGTCGGTGCTGCGGTTCCTGGAGTTGTGGACCGGGGTGCGGGAGCCGAATATCAGCGAGTGGCGGCGGACCGTGTGCGGGGATCTGAGTTCGGTCTTCGATTTCTCGACCGTGGGGACGCCGCCGAAACTCGCTGAGCCCGAGGAGGTTCCGCCGCCGATCGAACGATGGAAGCCCGCACCGCCGACCACGCAGTCGCTACCGGAGCAGGAGCCCGGCTCGCGGCCCGCGCGTCCGCTGCCGTATCAGCCCGCGGTCTCCGCTGTGCTGACCAGATCGACGCTGCGGGTCACGCTGGCCAATTCCGGTGCGGCGTCGGCACATTTCGCGGTATACCCGTTCAGCGGTGAGGCCACCGCTCCCCTGCACTACGACGTCACCGAGGAACTGATCGAGAGGTTCGACGTGGACGGCGGCTACGACCTCGCCGTCCAGGGCCCCAACCGATTCTGGTTCGAGCTGCGCGGAACGGTCTCCGGTGCCGCCTCCGGCGTCGAATTCTCCACGGCCCCATCGGGTTCGGACCTGAAGCTGACGCTGACCAACCACGGCAAACGCGCGGTGGCGCTGGTCGCCACCCCGCTACGCTACGACGGCACCCACCAGCGCATCGACCTCATCGCCAACGGCACCCTGACCCTCCCCTGGCCCACCCGAAACGGCTGGTACGACGTGGAAGTCACGGCCCCCCGCGACCCCGATTTCCGCCGCCGCATCACGGGGCGGGTGGAGGACGGCAGACCGGGCGTCAGCGGCGATTGATGCCTAACCCGCGTGGCGTTGGGCGTGGTTGAGCGGGTCCACTCCCGGCATGCTGGGGCGGCCCGATTTCACCAGGGCATGTTCGCGCTTGGTGAGCAGGCGGTAGACCGGGGCGCTGGGGCCCGCGAGGGTGGTGCGTAGCGGGCGCGGGGAGAGCGGGAAGGTGATGTGTGCCGTGCGGACGCCGCGGGCGACGGTGCGGTAGGCCAGTTCTTCCCTTGCGCCCCAGTCGATTCCGTACATGGCGCGGATGCGGGGCGGCAGGCTGCCCTGGATCAGCAGGAAGACGCTCGAGGTGACCTGGTGCAGGGGCATCGGCATGGGATAGGGCACCTGTTTGCCCGCCAGGTAGGCGCCGACCAGGCGGGCCTCGTCGGTGAGGTGCGGTTCGTCGGAGGCCAGGTAGTCGTCGAAGTAGCGGCGGAAGGCCGGGTAGCTCGCGGGGGCGGCCGCGCGCGGCATGCCGAACAGCTCCCCCCAGCGCACGTAGTCCTGGTAGAGGTCCTCACGCTCGCCCGCGGTCAGCTTGCGGACCAGCAGGTCGTACATCACCTCGGCCGAATCGAAGGTGAAGGCCATCGTCATGAACATCAGATGCGGGTCCATGGCGGAGTATCCGCTACCGGCGGGATAGCGCGCACCCGCGTCCTCGGGCAGCGAACCCTGCACTCGCACATGCTTTTTGCGCGTGAACGCCAGCGCCCGGTCGGCCTCCTCCCGGCTGCCCAGGAAGACCGCCTCGAACAGGCGTCCGGTCAGCGCGAGCCGGGTGTAGGGCGTGGTCCGGTGCTCGGTGTTCTCGGCGGTGCCGACGTACAGCAGCGGATGGACCGCGCCGATCACCAGCGCGCGCTGCCCATAGGTGAGCCCCACCGCCCGCTTGCGCATGACCCGCCGAATCATCGAATCGTCGGCGAAGTAACCGGGATCGGGCATCGTTGCCTCCTCGTCCACAACATCTGGCAATAGAATCCACCAGAATTGGGTATCTGGCAAGAGGCCGTGCCAGAATTGCCGTTGCGGTCGCCGTGACACAATCGGACCGTGGCGGCGCAACGGACGTACGGCGGGGTCTCGGCGGAGGAGCGCCGGGCCCAGCGGCGGGGCGCGCTGCTCGAGGCCGCGCTGGAGATCATCGGCAACCAGGGGCTGGAGAAGCTCACCGTCGCGGGGTTGTGCGCGCAGGCGGGGCTCAACGAGCGCTACTACTACGAGCAGTTCGACAGCCGCGATGCCGTGCTGATCGCGCTGTTCGACGGCATCGCCGAGGAGTTGGCCGGGGCGATCGTGGTGGCGCTGCAGACCGCGCCCGGCGACACCCGGGGCATGGCGCACGCGGCGATCGCCGCCGGGATCCACGTGCTGACCGACGACCCGCGCAAGGCCCGGGTGGCGGCGATCGTCAGCGCGGCCACGCCGGAACTGCGCTCGCGCACACTGGAGACCATTCGCTCGTTCGCGAATCTCGTTGCCACCCAAGGCATCGACTTCTACGGGCTCACCACCCCCGACCCCGACCCCGTGATCGGCTTCCGCGCCACCTACCTGGTCGGCGGCCTCGTCCAGACCCTGACCAGCTGGCTGCAGGGCGACCTGCCCATGTCCCGCGCGGACCTCATCGACCACACCACCGACGTCTTCGTCCTACTCGCCGAAGACCTCGCCGACCGGCTCCGCTGACCCCGAACTTTCACTGCCGGGAATGCCCTAATCTATCTTGCTGCAGACGGTAGATGCTTTGAAAGGCAGGTTATGCGTAAGGGAATCCGTCTCGCATTTGCGGGAATTGGGATCGCGGCAGGTGTCGCCGTGGGTGCGCCGTGCGGCCGGGGGGGGGGGCCCCCCGCGGGGCCCCGGGGCGGGGGGGGCGCCCGGGGGGGGGGGGGGGGGGGCCCCCCCGGCCGGGGCCCGGGGTGGGAGCGGGGGGCAAAG
>NZ_JARWQD010000109.1 GCF_029869545.1 Nocardia wallacei
CTCCGCCTCTCCGGGGCTGGGGGGGCTTGGGGGGGGGGGTGTCTGGGGCGCTGCGCGGGGGGGTGTTTTGGGGCGCGGGTGCTCTGGTGTTGCGATGGGCGGGTTTGTTGTGTGCGCGGCGTCTCTGGAGTTGCGATGGGCGGGTTTGTTGTGCGGGGGGTCTCTGGAGTTGCGATGGGCGGGTTTGTCGTGCGCGCGGCGTCTCTGGAGTTGCGATGGGCGGGTTGTCGTGTGTGCGGCATCTGTGGAGTCGCGGCGGCCGGGGTTGTCGTGTGTGTGTGGCAACTCCGGAGTGGCAGTGGCGGGCCTTATGTTCCCAGCTCTGTCGGATTCGCGTTGGTGGGGCAGTGCTCGGCCGTCGGTTTGCCTACGGCTGCAACCTGTTCAGTGCCGCCCCGGAGGGCGGCGGGGCGGCTACTTGTGGAGGGCGGTCAGGGCCTTTTTGAGTTGGTCCTTGCAGGCCGTGCCTACCTCGTCCTTGTTGGTGGCGGTGGGGGTGTCTATGGAGAGCTTGACCTTGGCCGAGAGGTTGGAGTCCAGGACGGCGCAGGTGTAGTCGAGGGTGACGAAGCTCGAGTAGCTCTGCTCGTAGATGGCGTAGTAGGCGTCCTGGCCGAGGCCGGTGATGATGCCCGAGGAGCGGCCGCTGCCGGTAGTCTGGGTGTCGTAGTCCTTCCAGTTGTTGAAGTCGGGGGTGCCGTATTCGGACTGGAAGTCGGCCTCGAAGTCCAGGTCGGAGCCGTCGTCGCCGTACTTTCCGGCGCCGGTGTAGGAGGCCCGGCACTCCAGCGAGCCGCCGCCGAGGGTGCTGTCGGGCTGGCGTTCGGTGTGTTCGGGGGTGCCGTCGGGGGTCGGCGCCCACTTGCGCAGCACGGTGGTGTCGACGAGCGTGCAGGCGTCGGTGACATTGGTCATCGCGTAGTTGCCGTCCACCTTGCTGTCCGTCCCCGTCAGGCTGCCGCCGCCACCGCCGCTGTCCCGGCTCGCCAGCGCCACGACGCCGACCACCGCGGCGATGATCACCACGAGGCCGACGACGCCGCCGATGATCCACGGGGCCGCGCTGCCCTTCTTCGGCGGCGGATACGGTCGGCCCGGATACGGCTGCTGACCGTAGGGCTGGTTGCCGTAGGGCGGCGGAGGCGGATAGCCACCCTGCGCCTGCTGCTGATACTGCGGTGCGCTCTGCTGCGGATACTGCGGCTGGCTCTGCTGCCCGTACGGCTGGCTCGGCGGTTGGGCGTTGCCGAGATAGCTGTCGAATCCGGCGCCCAGCACGGTCGGATCGGTGCCGGTCACCGGGCCCTGCCGACCGCCGCCGAGCACGGTGGGCTCGGTGCCCGTGACCGGGGTCTCGGGGCTCGTATGCGCGGGCGGTGTCGACCACCACTGCACGGTTTCGTTGGGTTGCCCGCCTTGGTCCGGCTGCTCCCGGTCGTGCGGTGGGTTGGGTCCAGTCACTGCTCAATTCCTCCGGTCGTGGCGCGGAAGCCCCCTCGAAATGTCGCACAGATCGTAGCTATTCGGGCGCGTACGCCGCGAGGTCAGCGATGGGAACCCGGCGCCGCGTGGCATTTGCTGTGGTCAGGCGGGCTATCAGGGGCGGATGCGGCAAATTCGGGCCCGGTCGCTACACTGGCCCATGGATCCCGCGCGGCGTGCATCCTGTGAACTCCCCCAGGGCCGGAAGGCAGCAAGGGTCAACGGGCTCTGCCGGGTGCGCGGGGTCCCCTAATTTTTCGCCGCGGGGTGGTCACCGGCGAGATCCGAAACTCGCATGCCGCCCGGCTTGCCCGGCGGGTAACGTGGTCGGCTGGACCGGCGCCAGAAGCACCCGGTCCGCAAACCCTGTACCTCGCTGCTTGAAAGGCTGCTCAGGATGCCCCGGCAAACGCAGATCGGTTTGGTGAGCCACGCGGAACTCGTGTCCGAACACGAGACCCGGACCGCGGATTACGGCAAGTTGAAGACCGAGAAGCTCACGCTGGATATCACGCGCGGCAAGCCGTCCCCGGAACAGCTCGACCTGTCCACCGGGCTGCTCGCCCTCCCCGGCGCCGACGACTTCCGCGACGGTTCCGGCACCGACTGCCGCAATTACGGTGGGCTGCACGGACTTCCGGAACTGCGGGCCATCTTCGGCGAACTGCTCGGCATCCCCGTGGAGAACCTGCTGGCGGGCAACAACGCCAGCCTGGAGCTGATGCACGACGTCATCGTCTTCGCGATGCTGCACGGCACCGCCGACTCGCCGCGCCGCTGGGCCGACGAGCCGATCAAGTTCCTGTGCCCCGCACCCGGTTACGACCGGCACTTCGCCATCACCGAATCGCTCGGGATCGAGATGATCCCGGTCGCGATGAACCACGACGGCCCGGACGTGCACGCGATCGCCGAGCTGGTGGCCGCCGATCCGCAGATCAAGGGCATGTGGGCGGTGCCCAACTACTCCAACCCCACCGGCGTCACCTTCTCCGAAGAGGTTGTCCGCGAACTGGTTTCGATGCCCGCCGCGGCCCCCGATTTCCGGCTGTTCTGGGACAACGCCTACGCCGTGCACCCGCTGACCGATACCGCCGAGCCGGTGCTGGACGTGCTCGGGATGGCGGCGGCCGCCGGTAACCCCAACCGCCCCTTCGTTTTCGCCTCGACGTCGAAGATCACCTTCGCCGGTTCGGGGGTCAGTTTCCTCGGGGGATCAACGGCCAACCTGGATTGGTACCTGAAGCACCTGTCGAAGAAGAGCATCGGCCCGGACAAGGTGAACCAGCTGCGGCATCTGCGGTTCTTCGGAGATGCCGAGGGCGTGCGCGCGCACATGCAGAAGCACCGCGCCCTGCTGGAGCCGAAATTCCAACTGGTGCTGCGGATTCTGGAGGAGCGGCTGGGCGCCTCCAAGGTCGCCTCCTGGACCGAGCCCAAGGGCGGCTACTTCATCAGCCTGGACGTGCTGGAGGGCACCGCGGCCCGGGTGGTGTCGCTGGCCAAGGAGGCCGGAATCGCGCTCACCCCGGCGGGTTCGGCGTTCCCGTACCGAAAGGACCCGGAGGACAAGAACATTCGCATCGCCCCCAGCTTCCCGTCGCTGGCGGATCTGGAGGCCGCGATGAACGGGCTGGCGACGTGCGTGCTGTTGGCGGCCACGGAGAAGTATCTGGACAGGTAGGGCGCGCACGTCGCCGCCGTTGTATGACAACGGCGGCGACCGCGTGCTCGTCTACTCCGGCTTGTGCGCGAGCACCGCGAAGATCGTCACCGAGAGATGGATATCCCCGGTGCGGGCACCGGCCTCCAGATCGGCGAGCAACTGTTCGCGCTGCTGTTCGGTGATCGACCCGCGCGCCACCGCCATCGCGGAGACCCGCGCGACCAGCGCACCGGCGCCCACGCTGTGTTCCTGGACCAGCGCGTGCGAACCGACATCGTCGATCACCAGACCGGCCTGCGTGAGCAGCCCGGGCAGGCGGCGGCCCGCGAACGGGTCGGTGGTGCCGCTGATCAGGGTCTCGATCACCTGCCGCACCACGTGCCGGTCGCCCGGGTGCACGATCGCCGTGCCCCAATCGCTGTCCATCACCACGACCCGCCCGCCGGGGCGTAGTACGCGCGCGATCTCGCCGACCGCGCGCTGCGGTGCGGTCAGATGCTGGAAGACGCGCTCGCACAGGGCGACGTCGAAGCTGTCGTTGCTCAGCGGCAGGTTGTAGGCATCGCCGGGCAGGAATCGCGCGGCCGATCCGGCCTGGTGGGCGCGCCGTTCGGCGGCGGCGAGCAGATCGGGATCGGGTTCCACACCGACGGCCGTTCCGTCCGCACCGACCGCGTCGGCGAAGGTCAGAACCTCGGACCCGCTGCCGGATCCGATGTCGACCGCGCTCTCGCCGGGCCGGACCGCCAGGGCCTGGTGGGCCCAGTGCCGCAGCCGGCGGATTCCGGGCAGTGCGGCCCGCAGATCGCGGACGTCGATGAGCTGGTCCCGGCCGTCTCGGTCGAAACGGTCCGGACGCAGTCCGGAGGTGCTGTGTGAAGGCGCCATGTGTGTTGCCGTTCTGTCTGTCGGCACCGTTGCCACTGTGGGTGTAACCAGAGTGTCAGGCATGCGGACACTCTATGCGCGCTGGAAAGCTACGGGTCGGTACGCATGTGAGATAGGCCACGGATCGCCGTGTCGGACCCGGATGGGATGATCGGTCCATGGTGAGCCGAAAGCTGTGCCTCGCGCAGGACCCGGAGGCGGACAAGCTGCTGTCGACCGACAACTTCGCGCTGCTGACGGGGATGCTGCTGGACCAGCAGTTCCCGATGGAGCACGCGTTCCGCGGGCCGCAGAAGCTCGCCGACCGGATGGGCGGATTCGACATCCGCCGCATCGCCGAGGCCGACCCGGAGGAGTTCGAGGAGCTGGGCGCCACGCCGCCCGCCATCCACCGCTACGGGCGCTCGATGGCCCGCCGGGTCCAGGACCTCGCCCGCTATGTCGTCGAGAACTACGACGGCAAGGTCGAGAACCTGTGGACCGACGGCGACCCCGACGGCAAGGAGGTGCTGAAGCGCCTCAAGGCCCTGCCCGGCTTCGGCGACCAGAAGGCCCGGATCTTCCTGGCGCTGCTGGGGAAGCAGCGCGGCGTGCAGCTCGCGGGCTGGCGCGAGGCCGCCGGCGCCTACGGCGACGAGGGCTCACACCGCTCGGTCGCCGACGTCACCGACGCCGAATCCCTCGCCCAGGTCCGGGAATTCAAGAAGCAGGCGAAGGCGGCGGCCAAGAAGGGGTGAGGCTAGCTGCTGCTTGCTGCTGAGGCGAAAGGTGTTGCCACGGGCGTAGTTTCGCGTTGCAGGGGATGTTTCCACAGCCCCTTGCGGCGCAGGATCGGGAGGACGCCCTCGCCGAACCAGTACGCCTCCTCCACGTGCGGGTAGCCGGAGAGGATGAAGTGGTCGATGCCCAGGCGCGAGTACTCGATCAGCCGCTCGGCGACCTCTTCGTGCGAGCCGACCAGCGCCGTGCCCGCCCCGCCCCGGACCAGGCCCACGCCCGCCCACAGATTCGGCGCGATCTCCAGGCGCTCGGTGGAGCCGCCGTGCAGCTCGAGCATGCGCCGTTGCCCCTCGGACTCGCTGCGGGCCAGACTCTGCTGCACGCGTTCGATATCGGCCGGGTCCACGGCCTCCAGCAGCCGGTCCGCCTCGGCCCACGCCTGCTCGGAGGTGTCGCGGGAGATGACGTGGATGCGCAGGCCGTAGCTCAGCTTGCGGCCCTGGTCGACGGCCAGGCGGCGAATCCATTCCAGCTTCTTGCTCACCGCGAACAGCGGCTCGCCCCAGGTGAGATAGGTATCGGCATACTGCGCCGCCACCGGCCCCGCCGCCTGTGAGGAACCGCCGAAGAAGATCGGGGGGAGCGGGTCGGGCCGATTGTTCAGCAGCGCGTCCCGGACGTGAATGTGCTTGCCCTCGAAGGTGATCGGCTCGTAGGACCGCCACAGTTCGCGCACCACATGCAGAAATTCCCCGGTGCGCCGGTAGCGTTCGTCCTTGTCCAGGAAGTCGCCGAAGGCCTGCTGTTCGTGGGGTTCGCCGCCGGTCACCACGTTCAGCAGCAGCCGTCCGCGCGAGTGCCGCTGGAACGTGCCCGCCATCTGCGCGGCCAGCGTCGGGCTGATCAGGCCCGGCCGGAACGCCACCAGGAACTTCAGCGTCTCGGTGGTTTCCGCGAGCATGGCCGTGGTCAGCCAGGCGTCCTCGCACCACAGCCCGGTGGGGGTGAGCACGGCCTCGAATCCGTTTTCCTCTGCGGCACCGGAGATCTGGTTCAGATACCGCAGCGAGGCGGGCCGGTCTCCGGACATGGAGGTGCCGTGCCCGCCCGCGACCAGGTTGCGGGAATCGCCGTAGGTCGGCAGAAACCAGTGGAAGGACAGGGTCATTCGAAGTGCTCCCTTCAGGAGGGTGGGGCGAAGATGTCGTTGTAGCGGGTGTCGACGAAGTCGCGGATCCGCACCTTGTGCGGGATCAGCCCGGCCTCGGCGAAGGCGTCGGCCACCTGCTGTTCGCCGTCGATGGTGGCGTCGTCGAGCGGGTGATCGCGGTACTGGTTGCGGGTCACCGAGAGCAGGGTCACGTCGGGCGGCAGACCGGTCTGTTGAGCGAAGACCTGCGACCAGGGGTCGGGATGTTCGTTCACCCAGGTGTGGGCCCGCTGGATCCGGGCGATCAGGTCGCGCAGCGCCGCCGATTTCGACTTGCTGTCCAGCGCCTTGGAATTGGCGACGTAGAACGAGTCGCCGTTGATGTATCCCTCGCCGTCCACCAGGATTCGCGCGTTCGCCTGCTGCTGGGCCTGGGCGGTGTACGGGTCCCAGATCGCCCAGGCATCCACGCGTCCGGTGCTGAGCGCGGCGAGGGCGTCGGCGGGCTGGAGGTACTGCGGTTGAATATCGTTGAACGACAAGCCGTTCCGGGTCAGCACGGTCAGCAGGTGATGGTGTGCCGAGCTGCCCTTGGTCACCGCGATCTTCTTGCCGCGCAGGTCGCCGGGGCTGCGCAGCGGCGAATCCTTCGGCACCACCACCGCCTGCCCCGCGACGCCCGCGTAATAGCCGGTGACGATCTTGATCGAGGACTTCGCGGCGGCCGAGAACACCGGCGGCGAATTGCCCACGCCTCCGAAATCGACTGCGCCGGAATTGATTGCCTCGAGCATCGGCACGCCTGCGGTGTACTGCGACCATTCGATCTTGTACGGCACCGACCGCAGCTCGCCGGAGGACTCCAGCAGTGCCTGCAGCGCGGTGCCCTTCTGATCGCCGAGCCGCAGCGTGACCTGCGACAGGTCGACGGTGCCGTCCGGGCGCACCGCGGCGTCCTGGCCGTCGTCGGTGCCGCAGGCGGTCGCTACCAGTGCGGTCAGGGCGAGAGCGGCGAAGTGGCGGCGGCTGATCATGCGATTCCTTCGGGTTCTTCCTCGGCGGCACCGTCGTCGGCGACACCGAGTTCGGTCAGCAGGTCGCGCCGCAGCGCGGCGAACCCGGCTTGTTCGCGGCGGCGCGGCCGCGGCAGGTCGACGCGGATCTCCCGGGCGATGTGCCCGTCGGACAGCACCAGTGCGCGGTCGGCCAGCAGCAGCGCCTCATCGACGTCATGGGTCACCAGCAGCACACCGGGCCGGTGCCGCGCCCACAGCTGCAGGACGAGGCGGTGAATCGTGATGCGGGTCAGGGCGTCCAGTGCGCTGAACGGCTCGTCGAGCAGCAGCAGGTCCGGATCGCGCACGAGGGCCCGGGCGAGCGAGGCGCGCTGGGCCTCGCCGCCGGACAGGGTCAGGGGCCAGGCGTCGGCGCGCTCGTCGAGTCCGACCTCGGCGAGCGCCGCGCGGGCGGCGGCCTTCGGGTCTCGGTGGCGCAGGCCGAGGGTGATGTTGGCGTGCACACGCTTCCACGGGACGAGGCGGGGCTCCTGAAAGGCGACGGCGACATCGCCGGAGACGGTCAGCTCGCCGCTGTGGTCGCGATCCAGTCCGGCGAGGGCGCGCAGCAGTGTCGATTTGCCGCTGCCGCTGCGGCCGAGCAGGGCGACGAATTCGCCGCGGGTGATGTCGAGTTCGATGCCGTCGAGGACGGTGCGGTCGCCGAAAGCCTTGGTCAGCTTGCGAATTCGGGCCACGGTGCCGTCGGTTTGCGCATCCGCCGCCGGGCTGCCCGGGTTGCCGACATCGGGGCGCCGGTCCTCCTCGCGCAGGTCCGCCTCGGTGTCACCATCGGTCGTCAGTTCCCCAAGAATCCGCGTCGCCATGACAGCGCCTTTCTTTCGATCAGCCGCACGACGGCATCGGTGAGCAGGCCCAGCACGCTGTAGACGAGCAGGCCCACCACGATGACGTCGGTTTGCAGGAACTCGCGCGCGTTGTTGATCAGAAAGCCCAGGCCCGCATCGGCATTGACCTGTTCGGCGACGATCAGCGCGAGCCAGGCCACGCCGAGCGACTGCCGCAGCCCGACCAGGGTCTGCGGGAGCGCGCCGGGTAGCACGATATGGCCGATCGTCGCGAGCCTGGACAGCTGCTGCACCCGCGCGACCTCGGCGAGTTTGCCGTCCACACCGCGGATTCCGGCGAAGGTGTTGAGGTACAGCGGTATGGCGACGCCGAAGGCCACCAGCACGATCTTGGGTAGCTCGCCGATGCCGAACCACAGGATGAACAGCGGGATCAGGCCGTAGAACGGCAGCGTCCGCAGCATCTGCATCGGCGGATCGACGACGTACTCGCCGAGCAGGCTCAGTCCGGCGAGCACGGCCAGCCCGATGCCGATCGCCGCGCCGATGGCGAATCCGATCGCCGCCCGCTGCAGCGACACCGCGATCGCGTCGGGCAGCGTGCCGTCGCGGACGAGTTCGATCGCGGTGTCCACCACGGTGGTCGGCGCGGCCAGCAGCCGTTCCGGCAGCACGCCGGTGGCGCTGGCCAGCTGCCAGAGCGCGATGAGCAGCACCGGGCTGACCAGGCGCACCCAGCGCGCGTGGAGCAGTCGCGGTAGCCGGACGGGTGTCGACCGCAGGGCGAGTGAAGACAAGCGAAAACCTCGTGCAGTGGTGGGTGGACTGTGTCGGCGGTGCCGAGCGGTCGGCAGCCCAGGATCCGATGGTGCCCGCGCCGCGGCGTCGGGTCACCGGTTGAAATCTGCCTGGTTCTTACACCTGACAGCTCGCTGGGAGTTCCCCGAGACTTGCGGCCAGTCGCTGCCCGGCCCGTGCCGCAGCGGCAGTTCCGGCGAATCCGCCACCGACCGACGCACGCACTGCAGCGGATGCGCCGCAGCCTGACGATGAGGGACACGCTTGTGAAGATGAGGAAATTCGCGGTGATCGCCGCCCCGGTGACCACCGCCCTGGGGATAGCCGCCGGTACCGCCGGTGCGGCTCCGCCCGGTGCACCGGGGGTCGTCGACTACAAGGTGACGACCACCGATAAGTCCACCGTGATCTCGACCGATGCCGGATCACTGGATGTGGACAACGGTGTATTCAGGATCAAGGCGGCCGATGGGACGACCGTCGCGGGCACCGAATTATCGTTCCGTGTGGATGATTTCGTATTCCCGATCGCCGCGGAGATCCACGACCGCACGGCAACCCTGACCCCGCAGTTCGACCTCGGGCACGCCGTCTACAAGCCGGTCGCGCTGCCCTACGAGGACCTGGCGCCGTTCAAGACGCCCTACGACCGCGAACTCGCCGCGTGGAATCGCCTGACCAGCACCATCAGTGCGGGCGCGACCATCGGCACCCTGGTCGGCGGGATCACCGGCGGCGCCGTCGGCTGCGTGCTCGGCGGCATCGCGGGGGCGACCGTCGCCGCGGCCACGATCGTCGGCATGTTCGGCCCCTTCGTGCCCGCCGCGGTGGTCGGCTGCCTCGGCGGCATCGTCGCCATCGGCGCCCTGGGCACCCTGGCGGGCCAGCTCCTGGTCACCGCCCCCGTGGCGATCCTGGCCGCAGCCCAGTACTTCACCACCATCAACCAGCCGTTCAACCCGGCCCCGGCGAAGTAGGTGGCGAAGACCCGGCCGAGCGTGCCGGGGACAGGCTCACGGACCCATTCTCTGCCATGGGGGCGGTTTGGGCTGACGAGGCGGCCCATGGTCTAACCTCGTCAACTTACGTATGGGTACTTTGTGAGTTACCGTTGAGTTTGCCGTGCTGGGGGTGGCCTTGATCGATCCGGCGTTGGTCAAGGTGATGACCGAGGCCGCGGAGCGCATGGCTCGGGCGTTCGCCCGCGGATCGGAAGCGGCGGACAAAGGCATAGGCAAGTTTCCGGATACTCTCCGGCTGGGTATACGTCGACGGCTGGAGGGCGATCAGAATGGCGCTCACGCTGTGGGTTCCGCCTTCGAGGGTTCCACCGGCGAGCAAGTCCGGCCGCCCGGCGAGTTCGTGGCCAAATTCGACCGGAGCGATGGGCAGGTCGCTCCGCTGGCGCATGTGAGGCCGTCTTCCGAGTGTCTTGCGGATTACGAAACGCACCGGGCGCGCCACTGGTCGCGCCTCGCTGCGGACCGCGGCCTCACCGTGGACGAGTTCATCACGCAAGCCGACGAGCACGCCGCGGACCTCGTCCGCGATAGTTACGTCTGTACCCGGGTCACTGGTTCCACTCTTTTCGACGTGATCCGAAGCGGGGAAGTCAAGTCATTCTTCGACGCGGGGAAATCCAGTATCCGCGACGACCAGTTGGAGGACTACATTCCGTCGCAGAAGGCGCTCTTCGGGCACGGTGCCGACCTGGTTCCGGAAGGTCGGCCGATATACGGATATATCACACGCGATCCGCTCGGCCGCGATCTCAACGGCGGTCGTTTGGCTGGCTATGGTTCGGTCGCAGTGGTTTTCAAGCCACAGATTGCCGAGCGGACGACGATTACGCTCAATGACTCGTTGATCGTCGCAACCCACAATGACGAGATGAAGGCGGGCATGTCGATGGCCGAACCGCTTACGAACCCGACTTCAAACCTGTTCCGTCGTAACGAGGATCCGTTCGCGTATCAGACTCCCGAGAGTGTCGAGCCCTACATCGAGGCTCAGATCCATCGACTTATCTCCACACCGTCCGGTACGGAGTCGTCACCCTTGGGGGTGGATTCCATCGACCGTGTCACCTTCTTGTCGAACCGATCGGAGTACTCATCGGAACTCTTCGATGCCCTTGACTCACTCGGAATTCCGTATTCGTTCGAGCGGGACCCGGTACCGAACGAAACCATCGGCGTCGACGTGGATTTCGTCTGACCAGTTGCGTGCGGGTGGCATCGAACGGCCGTTGGGCGGGGCGCGATGGGATCGCGGCGATCGAAACCCTCGCGGGGGTGGGCGTGATGATGTTGTAGTGGTGGTGCGCCGGGTGCTGGTTGCCGTGCTCGGCGCGCACCCGAGGCGCATACTGCACAGGAGCGGAGCCGCGCCCGACGTTTCCGAGACCGAGCTGGTGAAGCATGGCTGAACTGCACGAGATTCCTGCCGACGGCGCCGGTCTGCGGCGCGCCTTCGCGGCATTCCCCAGTGGGGTGGTCGCGGTGTGTGCCGAAATCGCCGGTACGCCACACGGTTTGGCGGTGAGCACCTTCGTTCCCGTGTCGCTGGATCCCCCGCTGGTGTCGTTCTGTGTGCAGAACAGTTCCACCACGTGGCCTCGCCTGTCCGCGGCCAGCTACCTCGGCCTGAGCCTGCTGGGGACCGATCAGCACGGGGCCGCCCGCTCACTCAGCTCGCGAAACGGTGACCGCTTCCGCGATCTGGAGCTGTATCACGGGGCGGGGCATGCCGTATTCGTCGACGGCGCGTCGGCGTGGCTGGAGGGCGTGATCGAAACGCAGGTGCCCGCGGGCGATCATCACGTGGTCATCCTGCGGGTGCGGCGCCTGGCGACGCGCGCCGAGGTCGACCCACTGGTCTTCCACGGCAGCCGATTCCGCCGCCTGCATCCCGAGGAGGCCCGCAATGGGGTCGGCTGACGAGTCCACCTTCACCCTGCCCGAACTGCCGCGTTTCCTGCGGGCGCTGCCGCACCGATCGTCCGTGCCGGAGGGCGATTCGGTGCGGCAACGCTGGGCATGGGTGAACCCGCACTGGATAGGAGCAGTGCTCGGCACCGCGCCGCTGTAAGACCACGGCCATCGCCCCTCCCGCCGCGCTCGGTCGCTGGTTTCCCGGCGCGCTCAGTCGCTTGCTTTTCCCGGCGCGCTTTTGGCCGGGACCGCGTGATATCTCGAAAGCCTGTGAGGGGCGGGATATCTCGCGTCAGTAGGAGTGGGCCGGGCGGAAGCAGAGGCGGCGGCGTGGGGCGGGGAGCGGGTCGGTGTGCGCCACCAGCGCCGCCACGAGGCCCTGCGCGTGTAGTTCGTGCAGTTGCATGTCCTGGCTGAAGGCGTCGAGATGAATGAGCGTGTGCCGCACCAGGATCGGGCCGACCTCGGGCGGCTCGGTGCACGCGCGCCGGTAGGCCTCGACGGCCCGCGGGTCCTCGGTCAGCGCGGCCAGGGCGCCCAATCGCACCCGCTGGGTGAGGCCGTCCCACAGCCGGGCCTCGTCGGCGTTGCGGATCTGCCGCCAGCCGCCACGATAGTCCAGGTCGCGAATGATACTGTCGGCCGATTTGCCCAGCCGGGTCTCGCAGACCACCGCCCACAGGGCGAACAGCCAGCTCAGCGTCCGTAGCACGGCCGTCGCCTCGCGGCGGCCGAGTTCGGTCTCGGCCTCGGCCTGGGTGGCCAGATTCGCCCAGCGAAATATCAGATCCTCGGTCTCGACGAGCGATTCGCCCGACAGCTCGTCGGAGGCGGGCCGCACGATCTGCACCGCGCGCCCCGACACCGGGTCACGCAGCTCCACCATGTCCGCCTCGCCGGTCGGTACCCAGCGATGCGAATTCCGAGTGATCATCGGCGGTCCCCGCTCGGTACAACTGCACATCCATTCGGATTGAGCCACGAATGTCACAGTTGCGCAAGCAAAGCCGGGGCTACGGCGTCGCCGACGTCCGCTCCGGCGCCTCGAGCAACTTGCTGAACTGGCGGTTCGCGATCCGCATGACGATCTCGTAGGGCAGCGCGAACTTGCGCGCGAACCAGTAGGCGACGCGGATGTCGAAGGAGGTGTGCACGAGGTAGCGGTTGCGCTTGATGCCCGCGATGATCCGGTCGGCGACCTTCTCCGGCGTCACCGCGTGCCCCTCGAACAGGCCGGTGAATTTGCGCACCCGGGGGTCGTCGCGATCCACGCCGATGATCTGCACCGTGCCCACCAGCGGTGTGCGCACCGCACCCGGCACCACCAGGCTCACGCCGATGCGGTGCCGCTCCAGATCGAACCGCAGCACCTCCGAGATGCCCCGCAGCCCGAACTTGCTGGCGCTGTAGGCGGCATGCCACGGCAGCGCGAGCAGGCCCGCCGCCGAGGACACGTTGACCAGGTGTCCGCCGCGACCGGCGCGCACCATCGGCGGCAGGAAGTTCTCGATGATGTGGATGGGTCCCATCAGGTTCACATCGATGATCGAGCGCCAATGCCGGTGCTCGAGGTTTTCCACGGTGCCCCAGGTGGCGATGCCCGCGATGTTCATGACCACGTCGAGGCTGCCGTGTTCGGCGTGCACGCGGTCGGCCCACGCCGTGACGGCCTCGTAGTCGGACACGTCGAGCGCCTGCGCGGTCAGCACCCGGCCGCCCGCGGACTCGACCGATCGCACCGTCTCGTGCAGGCCCGCCTCGGCGATATCGGTCAGGACCAGGTGCGCTCCCTCGCGCGCCGCGGCCAGTGCGGTCGCTCGGCCGATGCCGCTGGCCGCGCCGGTGATCAGGCATTTCCGGCCGGTCAGGTCTTTCATGTGCGGATCTCCTAGCGGATCTGAGAACAACGGTGTTCACAATAGAGTATTGCGAACAACTGTGTACACAGGGCATCGGTCAATGGTGGATTTCCCGCCTCCGCCGGGGAAAACCGTTTGCCAACAGTTGGATTCACGCTGATCGGGAGTGCAGACACCGGGTCGAGACTCCTTTACCTTCGTGACTACCCATCCAGAGCGGTTGAGAGACCTGGCTCGAACGGGGGACTGGCGCAGCGCTACCGCCAGGACCGATGGAGGATCGCGATTCCATGAGCACACTGGCCGCCGACTCGGCCGACATCCGCGCGGTGTCGGCGGACGATGAGGATACGCTGCCCGTCGCGCGGACCCGGCACCCGTGGCGCTGGCTGGCCGCGGCGATCGCGCTGGTGCTGGTGGCCCAGTTCGCGCACGGCCTGATCACCAATCCCGGCTGGGACTGGCCGACGTTCGCGCGCTACTTCACCGCCCGTTCGGTGCTCGAGGCGTTGAAGGTCACCGTCGAGCTGACCTTCTGGGGCACCCTCGCCGGATTCCTGCTCGGCATCTGGCTGGCGGTGGCGCGGTTGTCGAAAATCCCTGTGCTGCAGGTGATCGCGTGGGTCTACGTGTGGGCGTTCCGCTCCATCCCGCTCATCGTGCAGCTGCTGTTCTGGTTCAATATCGCCTACCTGTATCAGCGGTTGTCGATCGGAATCCCTTTCGGCCCCGCATTTCTCACCTTCGACGTCAACGGCGTGATCAGCGGATTCACCGCGGCGGTGATCGGGCTGGCGCTGCATCAGGCGGCCTATTCGGCGGAAATCATTCGCGCCGGGATCATCTCGGTGGATCCGGGTCAGCTGGAGGCGGCGAAATCGCTGGGACTCCCGTGGCGCCGTCAGTTCTTCACCATCATCGCGCCGCAGGCGATGCGCGGCATCCTGCCCAATGCGGCCAACGAGGTGATCAGCCTGTTCAAGGGCACCTCGATCGTATCGGTGATGGCCATCGCCGAGCTGTTCTATCAGGTGCAGGTGATCTTCGGCCGCAACGGCCGGGTGGTGCCGCTGCTGATGGTGGCCACGGTCTGGTACATCGTGCTCACCACGGTGCTGACCGTCGTCCAGTACTACATCGAACGGCACTTCGCCAAGGGCAGCCAGCGGGAGCTGCCGCCGACGCCGTGGCAGCGCGTGCGCGGCAAGATCGCCGAGATCACGGGGGAGCGCCGATGAGTGCGGCCGAAGCGGAATACGCCGTCGAATTACGCGGAGTCCGAAAGCATTTCGGTGCCGACGAGGTGCTGCGCGGTATCGATCTGGCCGTGCGGCCGGGCGAGGTCACGGTGATCCTCGGCCCGTCCGGCTCGGGCAAGTCGACGCTGCTGCGCACCATCAACCACCTGGAGAAGGTCGACGCCGGATCCGTGCGGGTGAGCGGCGAGCTGGTCGGCTACCGCCGCAAGGGCGCCAAGCTGCACGAGCTGAGCGAGCGCGAGATCCTGCGGCAGCGGTCGCGCATCGGATTCGTGTTCCAGAACTTCAATCTCTTCCCGCACCTGACCGTGCTCCAAAACGTCTCGCTGGCACCGGTTTCCGCGCAGGGACGGCCGCGCGCCGAGGTGGAGGCCGAGGCGGCGGAACTGCTGGAGCGGGTCGGTCTCGCGGACAAGTCCGGCGAGTATCCGCGCCGCCTGTCCGGCGGACAGCAGCAGCGCGTGGCGATCGCACGGGCGCTGGCCCTGCGTCCCGCGGTGGTGCTGTTCGACGAACCCACCTCCGCATTGGATCCCGAGCTGGTCGGCGAGGTGCTGGAGGTGATCCGGGACCTGGCCCGCGACGGCGCGACCCTGGTCATCGTCACGCACGAGATCGGTTTCGCCCGCGAGATCGCCGACACCGTGGTGCTGATGGACTCCGGGCAGATCGTCGAGCAGGGTCCGCCCGGCCGGGTTTTCGACAGTCCGGATCATCCACGCACCAAGGCGTTTCTCGCACATGTGCTCTGAGCGAATGCGCGACTACCCACGGCCACAGCGGGTTACCGAGGAGATCGCATGAAATTCCTGCTCCTGACCCTGATCACGCATCAACCGGACCCCGTGACCGGCGCGACCGAATCCCCGGCGCAGCGGTTGCGGCGCGTGGTCGACAGCGCCCGGCTCGCCGAGGAGCTCGGCTACGACGGGTTCGCCGTCGGTGAGCGGCACGAGGATCCGTTCATCTCCTCCGCGCCGCCGGTGGTGCTCAGCCACATCGCGGCGGTGACCTCGCGGATCGCCCTGTTCACCGGCGTCACGACGCTGAGCCTGCTCGATCCGGTGCGCGCGTTCGAGGACTATTCGACGCTGGACAATCTGTCGGGCGGGCGGCTGGAACTGATCATCGGCAAGGGCAACGGCGCGGCGCAGGCCGAGCTGTTCCACGTCACCGCCGAGGACCAGTGGGACCGCAATCGCGAAGGCTACGAACTGTTCCGGTTGCTGTGGGACAGCGACAGCGTCACCTGGAGCGGGCGCTTCCGCCCCGCCCTGACCGCGGCCAAGGCGCTGCCGCGGCCGCTGCAACCGCGGCTGCGCATTTGGCACGGCAGCGCCACCAGCCGCGAGTCGGTGGATCTGGCGGCGCGATACGGGGATCCGCTGTTCTCGGCCAACGTCACCTACTCCATCGAGCCGTATGCCGAACTGGTGGAACATTATCGGGAACGCTGGGCCGCCTACGGCCACGACCCCGCCGAGGCGCTGGTCGGCGCCGGGACCGCGGGCTTCTACGTGACGCGCGACTCACAGGACGCGCTGCGGGCGTACCGGCCGATCTTCGAGGCACGCCGGGCGGTGGCCCGAAACCACGGCGTCCCCGTCGTTTTCGACACCGTCGAGGATCTCGCCGAGCGCAGCTCCGCCCTGATCGGGAGCCCGCAGCAGGTGCTCGACAAGGTCCACCGCTACCACGACCGATTCGGCCACGAGGTCATCCACCTGTCCGCCGACGGCGACGGCCTCACCGACAAACAGCACCGCGAGAGCCTCGAGCTGTTCCAGGAGGAGGTGGCGCCGATTCTGCGCCAGGGTATTCCGAGCCGAGCCCTCGGTGCGCTGCGCGATGGTGCCGCCGTGTCCGGCCCTGCCTCGGCGGCGGGTGGCGGCACGGGGCAGCACGCTGACGCTGCCGCTGTGCCGCCGGATGAGATCGTCGCGCCGCACTCCGACACCGCCGGGGCGGTGGAGCGGTGACCAAGTATGTGAGCCTCCGTGTGTTACAGGCGGTCGGGGTGCTGTGGGCGGCGTTCACCGTGTCGTTCGCGGTGCTCTATCTACTGCCTGGCGACCCGGTCGAACTGGCCGCCGGTGCGACACCGGGCACGCCGGTCGATCCCGCGGCCATTGCCGAGATGCGGGCCCGCTACGGGCTGGACCAGCCTGTGTGGCAACAGTATTGGACCGCATTGACGCATGCCGTGCAGGGCGATCTCGGGCGGTCGTTGAGCACGGGGCAGGCGGTGACCGGTGCGCTGGCCGACGCGCTGCCCTCCACCCTGGCCCTGGCTTCGTTCGCCCTGGCCTTGGCGGTCGTGTTCGGGACCGCGCTGGCATCGGCCGCGACCTATACCGAACGCCGCTGGCTGCGTGGGCTGTTGACGGCACTGCCGCCGATCGGCGCCTCGGCACCGACCTTCTGGGTGGGACTGCTGTTGCTGCAGCTGTTGTCGTTTCGGCTGCGGGTCGTTCCGGCCTTCGGCGGCACCGGGCTGCAGGGCACCGTGCTGCCCGCGGTGACGCTGGCGATTCCGGTGGGCGCGGTGATCGCGCAGGTGCTCTACAGCAGCCTCGCCCAGACCTGGCGCCAGCCGTTCGTCGACGTGGCCTTCGCCAAGGGCGCCTCGCGCTGGTGGGTGCAGCTGCGGCACGTGCTGCGCCCGGCCGTGGCACCGGCGCTGACGGTCGCGGGCGTCTGGGTGGGCACGGTGCTCGCCGGATCGGTCATCGTCGAAACGGTGTTCTCGCGCGCCGGGGTGGGCCGCCTGACCCAGACCGCCGTGCTGAACCAGGACATCCCGGTGGTGCAGGGCATCGTCCTGCTCACCGCCGTCGCCTTCGTGCTGGTGAATCTGGCCGTCGACCTGGTGTACCCGATGCTGGACCCCCGTGTGGCGCAAGCGGTTCGAGTGAAGGAGCCGGTGCATGCGTGACGGATCAGTGGTGGGGTCGGCGGAGCGGCTCGGTCCTCTGCGCGTTTCGGTACCGCGATTGGCTGCGGCGCTGAAACCACTGCGTGCCAGGCCGTTTGCGGTGCTGTCGGCGCTGGTGCTGTTGTCCGTGCTGGGCTGGGCGGTCGTTCCGGGGCTGTTCACCGGGCGTGATCCGCTGGTCGGGGTACCGGCCGAGAAGCTCCGTGGGCCGAGCGCGAACCACTGGTTCGGCACCGACAATCTGGGCCGCGATATCTACACCCGAGTCGTCCATGCGGCCGAGTTGTCCTTGACGGCAACGGTATTCGCGGTTCTCATCGGATTGGTCGCCGGTTCGCTGATCGGACTGGTGTCGGGCGCGATCGGCGGCGCCGTCGACTCGGCGACGATGCGGGTCGTCGACGTGCTGCTGTCGATTCCGGAACTGCTGATCTCGCTGGCCCTGGTGACCGTGCTCGGCTTCGGCACCCGCAATGTCGCGATCGCGGTCGGTGTGGCGCTGGTGGCCCGCTTCGCGCGGGTGATGCGCACCGAGGTGCTGCGCGTGCGGCGCGCCCAGTATGTGGAGGCCGCCCTCGCCGCGGGCGTGCGGTGGCCGGTTGTGCTGGTGCGGCACGTGCTGCGCAATGCCTACGCGCCCGTGGCCGCGCTGGCCGCCGTCGAATTCGGCGTGGCGGTGCTGGCCGTGTCCTCGCTGAGTTTTCTCGGCTACGGCGCCGCCCCGCCCACGCCGGAATGGGGTTCGCTGATCTCCGAGGGCCGCAACTACCTCGCCACGTCGTGGTGGATGACGACACTGCCCGGGCTGGTCATCGTCGCGGTCGTGCTCGCCGCGCAGCACCTCGGCCGCATTATCGCACGGGACGGTGCGCGATGAGCGTGGAACGACTCCCCGAACCGCTGCTGCGCATCGATGATCTGCAGGTGGCCTACCGTGGCACCACGGCGCCGACCACAGCCGTCGCGGGGGCGTCGCTGACGGTTTTGCCGGGCGAGACCGTGGCGCTGGTCGGCGAATCCGGTTCCGGCAAATCTACTCTCGCCCACGCGGTGATCGGACTGCTGAACGGCGGGATCATCACCGGCGGGCGCATCCACTTCGGCGGTGAGCGCATCGATGACGCACCGCGGCGCCGGTTACGCCAATTGCGCGGCGCGCGAATCGGTCTGGTGCCGCAGGACCCGGGCACCTCGCTGAATCCGGTGCTGCGCGTCGGCGATCAGGTGGCCGAGGCGCTGCGCATCCACGGCCGCGCCACCCGGAAAACCGCACGGGCGCAGGCCGTGCGGATCCTCGCGGAGGCGGGACTGGACCGGCCGGAGTTGCGCGCACGCCAATACCCTCAGGATCTGTCGGGCGGGCAGCGTCAGCGGGTACTGATCGGCACCGCGCTGGCCTGCGACCCCGATCTCGTCATCGCCGACGAACCGACCAGCGCCCTGGACGTCACCGTGCAGCGGCACATCCTCGACCACCTGGCCGACCGCACCGCCCGCTCGGGCACCGCGGTCCTGCTGATCACCCACGACCTCGCGGTGGCGGCGGATCGTGCCGATCGAATCGCGGTGATGCGGCGCGGCGAGATCGTCGAAATCGGCTCCACGGCAGAGGTTCTCGAGCACCCGCGGCACGAGTACACCCGGCGGCTCCTGGCGGCCGCGCCCAGCCTGGATACGGAGATCCGCCCGGAACGCCCGGCCGCGGCGACCCCGCTGCTGGCCGCCTCCGGTCTGCGCAAGACCTTCCGGATCGGGCCCGGCGCGCGGCTCACGGCGGTCGGCGGAGTATCCCTGCACGTCGACCGCGGCGAAACCCTGGCGGTGGTCGGCGAATCGGGCTCCGGAAAGACCACCACGGCCCGGATCCTGGCGCGGCTCGAGGCCCCCGACGCGGGCGCGGTGACATTCGACGGCCAGGACCTCGGTGCCCTGCGGCGCTCGCGGCTGCGCGAGCTGCGGCGGCGGATTCAGGTGGTCTACCAGAACCCCTATGCCGCTTTGAATCCCAAACTGACCGTCGCCGAGATCATCGCGGAACCCTTGCGCGCCTTCGGTGTCGGCGATCGCGGCGAGCGGGTCGCCGAGCTGCTCGAGCAGGTCGCCCTGCCCGCCGACTACCGCGACCGGCGCCCGGACTCGCTGTCCGGTGGGCAGCGGCAGCGGGTCGCGATCGCCCGCGCCCTGGCCCTGCGCCCCGACCTGGTGGTACTCGACGAACCGGTGTCGGCGCTCGACGTCTCGGTGCAGGCGCAGATCCTCGAACTGCTGGAACAGCTGCAGCGCGACCTCGAGCTGAGCTACCTGTTCATCACCCACGACCTGGCCGTGGTGCGGCGCATCGCCGACCGGGTGGCGGTCATGCGTGCGGGCGAGATCGTCGAAACCGCCACTACCGCAGCACTGTTCGCCGCACCACGGCACGAGTACACCCGCGAGCTGCTGGCTGCCATTCCGGGCGCCGACACCCGGCCCATCCCGATCGAAAGGACGGCCTGAATGACCCTGCCGAATCCGCTTCTCCTCGGCCTCGAACTGTCCGGCACCGGTGCCCACCCCGCGTCGTGGCGGCGTGCCGACTCCCGCGCGGAGGACCTGTTCACCGCCGGATACTGGCTCGATGCCCTTACCGCAGCGGACACCGCGGGCGTCGATTTCGCCTTTCTGCCCGATTCCTTCGCGCTGCAGCCGGAAGGTGCGATCGGACGGCTCGAGGCCGTGGGTATCGCCGCGCGCGCCGCGTCCGCGACGCACCGGATCGGTGTGATCCCGCAGGCCCCCGTGACGCACACCGAGCCGTTCCACATCTCCAAAGCCGTTGCCAGCCTGGACTTCGCGACCTACGGCCGCGCCGGGTGGGAGGTCACGGTCTCCCACGGGCAGTCGAAGCTGTTCGGGCGCAAGGGCGAACAGGACGAGACGTCGCTGTGGCACGAGGCGGACGAGGCCATCGAGGTCGTGACCCGGCTGTGGGACAGCTGGGAGGATGATGCCGAGATCCGCGATCGGGCGACGGGCCGGTTCATCGACCGGGATCGGCTGCACTACATCGACTTCGCGGGCGACAACTTCTCGGTGAAGGGCCCGTCGATCACGCCGCGCCCGCCGCAGGGACAGCCGCTGGTCGCCGTTCGCGCCGCGGATCCACGCAGCACCCGGGTGGCGGTGCACCGCGCCGACCTGATCAGGATCTCGGCCGCCGACCTCACGGGGGCCGCGCACCTGCGCAGCGAACTGCGGTCGGCTGCCGCGGCGGCGGGACGCGATCCGAATCTCGTTCGGGTGCTGGTCGATATCGATGTGCACGTGGCGACCACCGCGGAGCGCGCCGCGTCGGACGTCGCCCAGCTCGAGGCCTGGTCACCGACGCAGGCACCGAACGCGCTGCGCCACATCGGAACTGCGCGGACCCTGCGCGAGCTGTTGGCGGAGGTCCGCCGCGAATGCGCGGGCGACGGTGTCGTGCTGCGCCCGCTGGCGCTGGCCGCCTTCACCGACCACCTGCCCCGCCTCACCCCGACCCTGCGCGACCGGCTCGGCCTGCCGCGTCCCGCCAACCGCTACGCGACCACCGCCTGAGGACGAGATGTCGAACAACAAGGTACGCAAGCAGATTCACCTCGCCGCCCACTTCCCCGGCGTCAACAACACCACCGTCTGGAGCGATCCGGACTCGCACAGCCAGATCGACTTCGACTCGTTCGTGCATCTGGCCCGCACGGCCGAGCGCGGCCTGTTCGACTTCTTCTTCCTCGCCGAGGGGCTGCGGCTGCGCGAGCACCGCGGCCGCATCTTCGACCTGGACGTGGTCGGTCGGCCGGACACCTTCACCGTGCTGGAGGCGCTGGCCGGGGTGACAACCCATCTCGGACTGGCCGGGACGATCAACACCACGTTCAACGAACCCTTCGAGCTGGCAAAGCAATTCGCGACGCTGGACCACCTCTCCGGCGGTCGCGCCGCGTGGAATGCCGTCACCTCCTCCGACGCGTTCACCGGTGAGAACTTCCGCCGCGGCGGCTATCTCGAGCATGCCGAGCGATATATCCGTGCCGCCGAGGTCGTCGACGCCACCCGGGCGCTGTGGGACAGCTGGCCCGAGCGGGCGCTGCTGGTGGACCGCGAGCGCGGAATCTTCGCGCACCCGGCGCCCACCGTGCGCATCGACAGCGACCAGTTCGACATCGAGGGACCGTTCGTGCTGCCCCGCAGCCCGCAGGGTTACCCCGTGCAGTTGCAGGCGGGCGATTCCGACGAGGGCCGCGAATTCGGCGCGGCCAAGGCCGACGCGATCTTCAGCCGGCACGGCGAACTCGAGGACGGGCAGCAGTTCTACGCCGATGTGAAGGGGCGCCTCGCCAAGTACGGCCGCGCCCGCGACGATCTGAAGATCCTGCCCGCGGCGGCCTTCGTGCTCGGCGACAGCCGCGACGACGCCGAGGAGCGGGCCCGGCACATCCGGCTGCAGCAGGTCGGGCCGCAGACGGCGATCGCCTTCCTCGAACAGGTCTGGGGCCGTGACCTTTCCGGCTACGACCCGGACGGGCCGCTGCCGGATGTGGAACCCGCCGACAACGTCGACATCACCCGGGGCCGGGTGCGGCACGCCAAGGATCCGCGCGCCGTCGCCGAGGCGTGGCGCGCCAAGGCGGAGGCGGAGGGCCTCAGCATCCGCGAGCTCATCATCGAGGTCACCGCGCGGCAGCAGTTCGTCGGTTCGCCGCGCGAGGTGGCCGCCGAGATCGACCGCTATGTGCAGAACGATGCCGCCGACGGCTTCATCCTCGTGCCGCACCTGACCCCCGGCGGGCTGGACGAATTCGTCGAGAAGGTGGTCCCGGAACTCCAGGAGCGCGGCAGTTTCCGGACCGAATACACCGGCACGACCCTGCGGGAGCACCTGGGTCTGCGCCATCCCCACGAGAGCAGCGAAGGAGTACGGGCATCATGAGCGCGGTCACCACGGCGGGTGGAAACAGGTCGGACTCCGTCGCGGAGTTCGAAAACCAGTGGAACGCTTGGCATGCCGAGCGCGAGGCATGGGCGCGCGAGCCACTGGGCTGGCTGAGCCTGACCGGCCTGCATTGGCTCGGCGAGCAGGAGGAGACCATCGCGGGCCTGCCGGGGAGGTGGCGGGTCGACGGCGAGAACGTCGTTGTCACAGCCGAATCCGCGGACGGGCTCGTCCTGAACGGCGAACCGGTCGTCGGGCGGGCCGAGCTCACGCCGGGCGAGGGCGCGCCGGGGCTGACGGTTCGAGTCGGGGAGCGCAGCATCGAAGTGATCCGGCGCACCGGGCAATTCGCCCTGCGCATTCACGATCCGGCCGCGCCGACGCTCGCGGACTTCAGGGAAATTCCTGTGTATCAACCCGATTCGCGCTGGGTCGTGACCGGGATCTTCGAGCCGTACGACGCGGCCCGCACGGTGACCACCGGCGCGGTGGTGGCGGGGCTGGAGCACCATCACCCGGCGGCGGGCACGGTCATCTTCCGGCTCGGTGGGTCCGAGCATCGTCTCATCGCCTTCGGGGATGCGGAAACCGGTCTGCGCCTGCTGTTCACGGACGGGACCAGCGGCGTCACCACCTATGCGGGCGCGCGGACGCTGCAGCTGGGCGTCCCGGCCGCCGACGGCGGTGTCGTGCTCGACTTCAACCGCGCGCAGAACCTGCCGTGCGCCTTCACCGACTATGCGACCTGCCCGGTCGCGCCCGCGGAGAACCGGCTCACCGTGGCGATCGAGGCGGGGGAGAAGAACCCGCGGCCGGAGGGGGCGAGATGAGCATTCCCCTGTCGGTTCTGGACCTGTCCCCGATCAGTGCGGGCTCGACCGCGCAGCAGGCCCTGCGCAACAGCATCGATCTCGCCCGGCACGCCGAAGCCTGGGGATACCGGCGCTACTGGCTGGCCGAACACCATTTCGTGCAGGTGGCGAGCTCCGCGACCACGACGCTGATCGCGCTGGTCGCCGCCGCCACCAAGACGATCCGGGTGGGCTCGGCCGCCGTACAGCTCGGCCACCACACGTCGGCGTCGGTGGTGGAATCGTTCGGCACCATCGACGCGCTGCATCCCGGCCGCCTCGATCTGGGGCTCGGCCGGTCGGCGCATCGGGCCGCGCAGCTGCGCTCGGCGGGGGTGCCGCCGGTACCCGCGCCGGAGCGTCCGACCGAGGTGCGCGACGGTGTGGTGCTCCCGCCGCCGTTCACGCCGGGGCAGCAGCTCGACACCTCGCGGCTGGCAGCGTCTTTCGAGGCGCTGTTGCTGCCGGGTGCGGAATCGATCGACTACACCGAGCAGGTGGAGGAGATTCGCGCGCTGCTCGAGGGCCGTTATCGGACCGCGGAAGGCATTGCGCTGCACGCGGTGCCGGGTGAGGGGGCCGAGCTGGACCTGTGGCTGTTCGGCTCCAGCGGTGGGGAGAGCGCGCAGCTGGCGGGACGGCTGGGCCTGCCGTTCGCCGCCAACTATCATGTTTCGCCGGGAAGCATCCTGGAAACTGTTGCCGCGTACCGGGATTCGTTCCGTCCCTCGGAGCGTTACCCGACGCCGTACCTGGTGGTGTCGGCGGATGTGGTGGTCGCCGAGGACGAGGCCACCGCCAAGCATCTGGCGTCCACGTACGGTCACTGGGTGTACAGCATCCGCAGCGGCGCGGGCGCGGCGCGATACCAGGACCCGGACACCGCGTCCCCGCTCACCGAACAGCAGCAGCGCCTCGTACGCGACCGCGTCACAACCCAATTCGTCGGCACCCCGGCCAGCGTCGCCCAACGCCTCACGGCCCTGCAGCAATTGACCGGTGCCGACGAGCTGGTCGTCACCTCGGTGACCCATCGCCACGACGATCGCCTCGAGTCCCACCGCCTGCTGGCACGGGAATGGGGGTTGTCGCACGTACGCGCCGCCTGACGTGCGTCGTCGCGGTCCGGGCGGCGGGCGCGGCGGCCTGCCCGGATAGCCTGCGGTGATGACCACACCCCCGCCCGCACCGTCGCGCGTCGACGAGGTGCTCGACTGGCTCACCCGGCCGCCTCGGCCGTGGCTCACCGCCGCGATCGCCGTGGTGACCGCCGCGGTCGGGATCGCCCAGCTGGTCGATTCGTCGCTGTACGACCGGCTGTGCCGCGATCCCGCGGAGATCCGCCTCGGCGCGTGGTGGCGGCTGGGGACGGCCATGTTCGTCCAGGACGGTCGGGCCGCCGGGCTGGTGTTCAACCTGGTGATCCTGGCCGTCTTCGGGATCATCGCGGAACGTGTGCTGGGTCGCTGGCGCTGGCTGGTCCTGTACTTCGGCTGTGGACTGTTCGGCCAGGCCGTCAGCTTCTGGTGGCTGGACTCGACCGGCGCGGGCAACTCGATGTGCGTCGCCGGACTCGTCGGCGGTCTGACCACCGTGGCCCTACTCGCCCCGGACCGCTTCGGCCCCCGCCGCCCCGCCCGTCCGGTGCTGTACGTGGTCCCGGCGCTGGCCGTGGTCGGCACGCTGCTGCACGACAACCACGGCCCGCCCCTGCTGCTCGGTATGGGCCTCGGCTACCTCACCCTGGTCCGGGATTGATGCGGCGTCGGCACGGGCATCGCTATCGTGAAGCCGACCTAGGCCGAGTCGGCTCGCGAATCGGGAAGCACGGTGTCGGACCATGGCAGCAGACCTGACCGTGACGCGGGATCTGGTGATACCCGCGGCGGAGTTGCGCGAGCGGTTCTCGCGGTCGTCGGGTCCGGGAGGGCAGCACGTCAACACCACCGACAGCCGGGTAGAGCTGTCGTTCGACCTCGCCAACTCGCCCTCGGTGCCGCAGTGGCTGCGCACCCGGATGCTCGACCACCTGGCCACCCGCCTGGTCGGCGGCGTGCTCACGATCGCCGCGTCGGAGCACCGCGCACAGTTGCAGAATCGCGCGGTCGCCCGCGAACGCCTGGCCTCGTTACTCCGTGACGCCGCTGCCGCACCGCCACCTGTTCGCCGCGCCACCAAGCCCTCGCGCGGAGCCGAGGAACGTCGCCTCTCCGCGAAGAAGCGGCGCGGCGTCACCAAACGCAACCGCCGCGTCTCCCCGGACGACTAGCCGGGCGGGGAGACGGCGAGGGTCACTCGTCCTCGGTGGCGGCGACCATTTCCAGGACGCGGGGGCGGTTGGCGGGGTCGAGGAGGAGGGCTGCGGACCACAGGTAGCCGGACATGCCCAGTGGGGGTTTCGTTATAGCCGTTGTGGGCGTGAACAATTCGGAGATGCCGCGTTCGGGGAGGTAGCGGTAGGTGAGGGCGACCCATTCGTTGCCCCGGGCGTCGTAGATGACCGCGTTGCACATTTCCTCGGCGGTGGGGCGGTCGGGGAGGCGGCCCTCGAGCATGATCCGGCGCATCTCACCCGACGCGGTTTCCTCGGGGGTGAACTCCTCGCAATAGCCTTCGAAGAGAAGTCCGAAGCCCCACAGCGGAATTCCCGAATGCTTCATCTGCGCGGCGCGATAGTGCACCGGATCCATGGAGGAGGCCGCGGTTTCGTCGTTGTGCAGCGGCCCCCCGTCGACGGCGAGCTCGCCGGAGGTATCCGCGGCGAGCCCGAAGAACATCGGGGGCGAATCCCAGCCCTGATGCTGATCGAGCATCCAATGGGTGAGTTCGCGAATGGCCTTGTCGCTGGGGTAGTGGATGGGGGCCGGGCCGGTAGTCACGGTGGTGTTCCTTCCTCGGCATGAGGACGGCCCCGCTCCACTCACGGTGGGGCGGGGCCGCCCAGTGTCGCTGTTTATTTCGAGTCAGAGGGTGGGGTGGAGATCCCCGCTCATCACTCCGGTGACCAGGGCATCCCACTCGGTGGGTGCGAAAACCAGTGCTGGGCCGGTTGGGTTCTTGGAGTCGCGGATGCCTACGTGGCCGGTGTCCAGGAAGGCGACCTCGACGCAGTCCTGGTTCGCGCCGCTGTGGCTGCTCTTGAACCAGCGTGCACAAGATAGATCGACGTTCACGCGGCGTACTCCCTTGCCATTTTCCTGAGCATGTCCCTACTTGCCTCTGGTGACAACGCTACACGCCCCAGCGCTTCGAAAGTGGCGCGATAAGCGTGGACGTCGACCGCTTCTTCGAAGTACATCGCGCCTCGGTAGCCCTCGACGTAGACCACCGCTGGCTCGATCGGTTTTCCACCCGGACCCGTTGCGAAGTCCAAGACCGTGAATGGTCCTGTCAACTCGCCCAGGGGAATACCTGCCGCGTGGGGCAGGACTCGGATCGTGATGTTGGGGCGAGTGCTCATGTCGGCGAGGTGCCGCAACTGGGCAGCCATGATCCGCCGGTCGCCGACCACACGACGAAGTGCCGACTCGTCGAGGATCACGTCGACGGTGGCGGGCCGAGTCTTGCGGGAAATCAGGATCTGGCGGCGAATGCGCATTTCCACCCGCCGAGCAATTTCGCTGTCGGATTCGTCCAAGTGACCGATGCGGTACAACATTCGGGCGTAGCTGGGAATCTGCAGCAGGCCGGGCACCAGCTCCTGATATGAAGCCAGTGCCGAGGCGGCCGACTCCAACCCCATGTAGACATCGAAGCTGACGGGAATCAGATCGCCGTACTGGTGATACCAACTCTTCGTATTCCCCTGCTGCGCCAAACCTTTGAGTGCCTCGGTGATCGTCGGATCCGCACCCACGACCCGGCAGATCGCCTCCACATCCCGCAGTCGAATGCGGTCGGCTGTCCCGGTCTCCAGGCGCTGCACCGTGGACGCGCCTCGTTCGATCAACCTCGCTATCTCGACGATCGTCATGCCTGCCTGCTGCCGAAGGTCCCGCAGATACCGGCCGAGTTGTCGTCGGGGAACCGTGGAGCCGGGCGTGGTGGAGCTGGTTTCGGACATCGATCCTCCTGCTCTGGATGCGAAGAGCTCAGATTTTGGATATCGCCCTGGGGAACCTTTGGTTTTTTGTTCCGATGTCCTCGGACACCACTCTCGCGAATTGCCGCGATTCGAGTGGATTCCCCGTATTGCCAACCGTTGCGACCGCCTCTGAGCTGAGCTGACTGCGCGCCCGGAGGGAGCTGCTCCACGAAATTCGGATTCCCGAACCCCCCTACTCCTTGGGGCCGGGCGCCCAGACCGACGACGAACCGAGGTACCGATGAACGCCGAACTGTGGGACGCCCGCAATTCTAATCCCGCCGACATTCCGTGTCAGGCGCCTCGCCCTTGGGAGGTGAACTGACCGTGAGCATTTGGTATGTGGTGTCGAGCATCGTGGCGACCCTCACCGCGTGCGGTTTCGCCTCGCTCGCCGTCGGATGCGTCTGGCCCTCCGAACAACCGCCCGAATCACGCCCGACTCGAAACGCCGACGACTTCGGAGGTACCGCCGTGGAATCGACTGACACCGAACCGAATCGGCCGCCACTCGACGACCGACCCGCCCGCTTCCTCCACCTCGCGACCCGCGCCGCCAGAGCGGGCTACCACCTGACCCGCACCCTGCACGCCCCCTACGAATGGCGCCTACTCGACACCGAGGACGGCGAAACCATTTACACCGCACCAACTCTCGAGCAAGTAGAGCGGTGGCTGAACTCGTGAACTACGCGGCCAATTCGTACGCGGTACTGCGCCCACCGGATTTCGATCGACGCAGCACGCCCAGTTCGATCAGCTGGTTGATGTCACGCAGTGCGGTGTCCGGCGAGCACTTGGCGATGATTGCCCATTTACGTGTGGTGAGATTGCCGTTGAAGCCGTCCAGCAGGCGATTCAGCATCATGATCTGCCGAGTGTTCAGCGCGAATTGTCCCCAGCGGCGCCAGTATCCGGCCTTGGCCAGGGCAGCGTCGACGGTCTCGTCCGCGCGGACGGTCGCGCGTTGCAGGGCCCCGAGAAACCAGAGCAGCCACTCGGTCGTGTCGAGCGTGCCGTGCTGGGTGCGTTCCAGAATGCGGTAATAGCCTGCGCGGTCGCGCTGGATCTGGGCGGACAGGCTGTAGAACCGCCGGGAACTCCCGTCCGCGCGGGCAAGCCAGAGGTCACCGAGCGCGCGTGCGATGCGTCCGTTTCCGTCGTCGAACGGGTGCACGGTGACGAACCACAGGTGCGCCAGACCTGCCTTCACGATCGCGGGTTGCGAGGTTTCCAGGTTGAACCAGTCCAGGAACTGCAGCATCTCGGCGTCCAGGCGGTCGGCCGGTGGCGCCTCGAAATGCACCTGCTGTCTGCCGTAGGGACCCGAGACCACCCGCATGGGGCCACCGGTATCGTCGCGCCACGCGCCCACGCGCAGCCTCGAGATACCCGAGTAACCGGTAGGGAACAACCCTGCATGCCAACCGAAAAGCCGGTCCGTGGTCATCGGGCGATCGTGGTGGATCGTCGCGTCGAGCACCATCTCGACCACTCCGTCGACATGCCGATCGGCCGGTGCGAGGGCGCCGATATCGACACCCAGGTGCCGCGCGATGGAGGAGCGGACGGATTCGGCGTCGAGCAACTCGCCCTCGATCTCGCTCGTCTTGACCACATCGGAGGTCAGAGTGGTCATGCACACCTGGTCGGCGATCCTGTCGTCCGAATCGGCGAGCCGGCCGATGAGCCTTCCCTGCAGGCGAGACGCCTCGGCGAGCGGCCCGGCCAGGCGGTCGGCATCGTAAGAGAGCGCAGGCCAACCAGGGATCTCCCAGATGTACTGCCGCCTTCTCGCCATGCGGCTATTGTAGCGTTATTCTCTGCGTATTTTGCGGAGAATAACGTATGCTCGACCGCAACGTTGTTTGGAATCACGGTGATTCCAAATGATGCGTACCGGGCGGTCTGGCGTCCCGAAGACATGGGATGTTAGCTTTTATGGCATGTCCTCCAGCCGACCGAATGCCACGCGGGTCACGTACATGACCGTCGCGCTCGGTGTGCGGCTGCCGCGGCAGCGGGAGCTGTGTTGCTCCCGGCCGCGCAGCTGAGAACCGCTCCTCGCCTCCCCGAGTTCGGGCCCTTCTCGCTGCCTTGTTGCTGTTTCGGATCGATTCGTCCGCGGTGTACCCGCGGACCACAACAAGGATTACGCACATGACGAGCCCCACCCTCGAGCGATCGTCCTCGCAGACCCTCACCACCCGGGCCGTGGCCCCGCGCCCCGCGGTGCCGCCCGAATTACGCATCGCCGACAACCCCGCGGCCGCCGTCCTGCGGGCCGCCGCCCGCGGCCCGATCTTCCGCGACACCGCCGCGCAGACCACGGGTTTGAGCATCGCGACGGTGAATCGCCAAGTGTCCGCGCTACTTTCGGCCGGACTGCTGCGAGAACGCGCCGATCTCACCGCATCCGGCGCCGTCGGGCGTCCGCGGGTGCCCTTCGAGGTCGATACCGACACCTACGCCACCCTGGGCGTGCACATCGGCGCCACGGTGACCCGCATCATCGCCGCCGACCTGTCCGGCCGCATCCTCGGCGGACTGGAGATCGCGACCCCGCAGGCCGGGGCCGACGCCGCACTCACGATCATCGCCCGCAGCGCGAAGGCGTTCCTCGACCGGCTGCCGCGTCGCCGCCCGCTGTGGACCGGCGTCGCGCTGGCGGGCCGAGTCGACCCGACGGCCGGGGTGGTCGACCATCCGCGGCTGGGCTGGCGGACCGCACCGGTGGCCGCGGCCTTCGGTGCCGTGCTCGACCTGCCCGTCTCGGTGTCGGCACACGTCGAGGCGATGGCCGCCGCCGAACTGCTGCTCACCCACGACGGGTCGGGCGAGCCGCGGCCCGGCTCGAGCCTGTACATCTACGCCCGTGAGACCGCGGGCATCGCGGTCACCCTGCACGATCGCGTGCACACCCCGACCAACGGTCCCGGATCCATCGCGCACCTGCCGACCGGTTCCGACGTGGAATGCTCGTGCGGCCGCCGCGGCTGCCTGGAGGCCACCATCGGCGAGGCGGCGCTGCTGCACCGGGCCGTGCGGGCGGGCATCGTGCCCAAGCGCGAGGCCCCGCGCCGCCCGGTGATCGCCGACCTGTACCGCGCCGCCGAGGGCGGCTCGGAACCGGCGCGCGAACTACTGGTGGAGCGGGCCGAAATCCTCGGCCACACAGCGGCTCTGGTGCGGGACATGTTCAACCCGGACCGAGTCGTCCTGGGCGGCCAGGCATTCACCGGCTACCGCCCCGGAATCGACCGTGTGGTCAAGGCTTTCGCGCAGGGCACCACCCTGCCGCCCGCGGATCTGCGCATCAGCAGGTTCGGCGGACGCGTCCAGGAACACGCCGCGGCCGTCACCGCCCTGAGCGTCTTCTACGCCGATCCGCTCTCGGCCATGCGCCGCAGCATCCGCACCGCCCGCTGAGGGCCGCCGGACCGCCACGCTACACTAAGCGGAAGAAATTCGTCCATTTCTTTCGGAGGTGGTGGCGATGGCCGACCAACTGCGGGCGGACGCGCGCAGCAACCGGGACCACATCCTCGCGGCGGCGCAGACCGTGTTCCGAGAGCAGGGCGTCGACGTGCCGATGAAGGAGATCGCCGATCGGGCCGGGGTAGGCGTCGGCACCCTGTACCGGCGGTTTCCCGACCGCGGCACCCTGATCACCGCCACCGCCCGGGCCTATCTGCAGGCACTGTCCGACCTCGCCGCCACCGCCGCCCTCGAGGAGGACGGTGCCTGGCCCGCGCTGCGGCGCTTCCTGCGCGAATGCGCCGAATCGGGCCTGGGTGCCACGGCCTCCGCGATCGAACCGGCCCTGCACGCCGACGTCCAGGCCGACCCGAGCCTGGCCGACCTTCGCGGCACCATCGCCGAGCAGGTCGCCCGGATGACCGCGCAGGCCCAGGTCGACGGCGAGCTGCGCACCGATGTGGACGCCCAGGACATGGCGCGGCTGATGACCCTGCAGATCTTCGTGCGACCCGACGAGTCGTACGAGCGGGCGGTGCGGCGCACGATGGACATCGTGCTCGACGGCCTGCGCGCTGGGTAGTGTGCGGGGGTGACCCACGAACGGAATGTGTTCGGGCGAACGGCCTTCGGCCGCCGGAATCTGCTGCTCGGTGCCCTGGGGCTGACCGTATCCGCCTGTGCGGACACCGACGCGCGGACCTCGGCGCCGCCCGCCGCGGGCCCGGTCTCGGGCACCCTGGTCGACCCGGCGGCGGCCGAGGAGCACTTCGCGTCGCTGGAGCGCGCATACGATGCGCGCCTGGGCGTCTACGCCGTATCCACCCGCACCGCGGTGTCGCTGGCCTACCGCGCCGACGACCGCTTCGCCTTCTGCTCCACCTTCAAGACCCTCGCGGCCGCCGCCGTCCTGCAGCGGCATCCGATGTCCTATCTCGACACCCTCGTCCGGTACACGAGGGAGGATGTGAACTCGATCTCGCCCGTGGCCCAGGATCATATCGAGACGGGGCTGACGATCCGCGAATTATGCGACGCCGCAATACGATTCAGCGACGGCACCGCCGGTAATCTGCTGATGCGCGATATCGGCGGACCGGAACAGCTCACCGCCTACCTGCGCAGTCTGGGCGACACCGTCGGCCGCATGGACCAGTACGAACCCGAGCTGAACAGCGATCCGCCCGGCGATCCGCGCGACACCATCACCCCGCGCGCGCTCGCCGCCGACTATCAGCAGATCGTGCTCCGCGGGGCGCTCCCCGCGGAAAAGCAAGCGCTGCTGCGGGATTGGCTGCAGCGCAGCACCACCGGCGCCCAGACCATCCGAGCCGGTGTCCCCGCCGGGTGGACCGTCGCCAACAAGACCGGCCACGGTGATTTCGGCCGCGCCAACGATGTCGCCATCGTCTGGCCGCCCGACGGCGCGCCGCTGGTCCTGGCGATCATGACCGACCGCGCCGGATTCGACGCCGCGCCGCCGTACGCCATGATCGCCGATGCCGCGGCCTACCTCACCAAGGCGCTCCAACCGCCCGCCCGGTAGCGCTCACCAGCGGCTGCTCGTGCCGAACAGCCCGTCCAGCGCGGTGATGAAGAACGGGAAGTGCCCGGCGAACCGGTGCAGGTTCGGGTCGCGGTCGAATCCGCCGAACCAGTACAGGCCCGCCTGCCGATCGGCCGCGGGATTCAGCTCCCGGAAGGTGCGGATCCAGTTGTCCGTGCGTCCGCCGACGATGGTGAACGGCAGCGCCCGGGAGAAGATCACCTCGCGGTCGGCGGGCGGAATCCGGTCGGGGGCAAGGGCATCCAGCCCGCGCTGCAGCGCTCGCACCTGCCCGGCCAACTGGCGCCCGGCGGCCGTGCGGGTCGGCAGGTAGCGCGGCAGCAGCAGCGCCGCCACCCCGCCGAGCGCGATCGCGACACCGACCAGCGCATGGCCGCCGGTGATCGCCAGCGCGACCGTCACCGCGACCCCGGCCACCACCAGCGCCGCGCCCAGCCAGAACGCCGGGCCGCGCCGGGTCCGATCGATCAGCGTGCCCCGCGTGAAGGCATCCTCGCGCAGTGCCGCACGCACCGGTTCGCCGCTCACCCGGCCCGCCGCGCGCAGCTCCGAGACCAGGACCGATTCGGTGCCGTCGGGCAGCAGCGCCCGGTACACGGCCTGCTCGTAGCCGCGCAGCTGATCGTCGGGCGGGTTGACGCGGCTGATCCGCCAGTCCGAATCGCTGACCGGGGTGACCCAGAGATAGCGGCGCACCGCGAGATCCACGACCGTGGCGGCCAGGTCGCTGGCGTCGGCGGAGCCGTCCAGCAGCAGTCCCGCCTCGCCGGGCAGCACGCCGCCGGGCGAGGCGAACTGCGCCTGATTTCCGTTGTGCTGCACCGGATCCAGCGTGTCCTGCGCCGTCAGCGCCGCCGCCTCCTGCCGCCGTGCCCACGCCACGTATCCGGCGGCCGCGGCCAGTCCCAGCAGCAGTGCGCCGAAGGCGACGAGCACCGGCGTGGTGATCGCGAAGGCGCTCGGCTCGTCGCCGGTGATGTCGGCGTTGGCGGGCACGGTGCCGGGCGGCATCTGCAGCGTGAGATCGATCATGTCGCCCTTGCGCAGGCCCTCCTTGTACAGCGTCAGCACGCCGTCGGGCTCCACCCGCACATCGGCGCACGGCTGCGAGGTGCCCACCGGGCCGATCTTGCAGTCGACGATGCCCATCTGATAGCTGGGGCTGATCACCGACGCGGTGATCGAGTCGACGTCGGTGTTGAGCACGCCGCTCCACCGGAAGATCTGGGTGCCGGGCGCATCGTTGACCACGTTGTGCACCGTGTAGCGGTACGACGACTCGCCGGGCTGCGCGTCGATGCTGAACCGGTCGCCCTCCACCTTCGCCGTGCCGGGACCGGTCGAGGAGATATCGGTGACGCTGAAACGGCGTTCCCCCTTGTCCTTCAACGCCACCCGCAGCGGCACCGCCATATGGAACTCGCCCCCCGGCGGCACCTGCACCGTCTCCGCAACCTCGAGCAGCCCCTGCTCACTCAGCTTGATATCCGCATTGATCGTGACCCCACCGACCGGTCCCTGTGCCTGGGCCGCGGGCAACCCTCCGAACAGTCCCGCCAGTACAACCAACAGAGCGCCCAGGGCGCCCCCCCGAAAGATCAGCATGGGGCCGTAGCTTAGACGGCTTGCTATCCTGCGTCAGCGGCTGTTTGGAGACCTGGAAGAACTGGGGGCGCGGGGGAGTGAGTCAACCACCCTACGGGCATGGTCCGAATTCGCCTGCCGGTCGGCCGGTCCCGCCTCCCTCCGGCCCCCCGCCCCACCACTGTGCGCCGCAGTACAACCCGCCGCCCGGGCCCGCTGCGGCACCGGGCGATGCGGCACCACAACCAGGGCATGGCCAACCACCACCGGGTTACAGTGCGCCGCCCGCGCATTCGGCTCCACACTCCCCGGGCCATGGCGCATCACAGCCGGGGCATATGCCGCCGTCCGGGCATGCAGCACCGCCACCGGGTCATTCTGCGCCGCCTGGGCACGCGGCACCACAACCAGGACATGCTCAATCGCCGCCTGGTTATGGTGCGCCGCCTGCGCATTCGGTGCCGCCATCGGGCTACGGTGGGCCGCCTCCGCGATCGGCTCCGCCGAGCTACGGTGCGCCGCCGCCTGGGCATGCGCCACCTGTGCTTCCCGGGCAAGCGTCGCCGCAGCCACGGCCGGGTTACGGTCCGCCGCCCGCGCATTCGGCCGGGCCGCCGGGATATGCGCCGCCGCCGGGGTTTGCGCCCGGGGCTCCGGGTTATGGGATGGCGCCGGGGTATCGGCCGCCGATGCCGCCGCCGGTGCCGTATGGGCCGCCGGGGAGGGGGCCGCGGCGTAAGCGTGGGGGTGGTGGGCTGGCCGTGGTTTTGATCGTGGTCATTCTGCTGGTGACGAGTGGGCTGGTGCGGACCGCGATCCGGACCGGTGTGCATGCGGCCACCCGCTCGGGTGATCAGCCGAGTTATACCTATGCGCCGACCACCGGCAGGTCGACGGGGACCGCGGGCGTCGCGGCGACCGACGCCAATCCGCTACTGGCCGACCCGGGTTCGCCGTTGAGTCCCGCCCGCTGCAACTATGCGCCCTGGAGCACCCAGGTCGATGCGGCGCGAAAGTTCTTCGAGAGCGCGGCGACCTGCCTCGAGCAGGCGTGGCGCCCGGTGATGTCGGCCGCGAAGCTGTCGTTCACGCCCCCGAACCTGAGCGTCACCGCGACCACCGCCGGGATCAGCACGCCCTGCACCGGCAGCAGCAGCAATTTCGCGGCCTTCTACTGCGGCGCGAACCAGACCATCTACATGCCGATCAGCCAGCTGCAGACCGAGATGTTCAAGGATCGCTGGGAGATCTACCTGTCGGTGTTCGCCCACGAGTACGGCCACCACATCCAGGCCCAGTCCGGAATCCTGCTGGAGGCCAACAAGCAGCGCCGCGAATCCGGCACCAGCAGCCCGCGCGGGCTGGAACTGTCGCGGCGAGTCGAGCTGCAGGCCAACTGTTTCGACGGAATGTTCGTGGCGGCCACGGCGGGCGGCGGCTCGCTGACGCCGACCCAGACCGGCAACACCAAGAAGGACGCCTACGGTCGCGGTGACGCCCAGGGCGATATGCGCGATCATGGCTCCGCACAGCATATGGGCGACTGGTTCAGCGTCGGCTTCGACCAGAACCGGTCCGCGCAGTGCAATACGTTCAAGGCCCCAGCGAGTCAGGTGAGTTGATCCCCATGAACCAGCCCCCGGGAAACCCACCACCGCACGGCTTTCCGCCGCCGCACGGCCCGCGGCCGGGTCCGCCCGGCTACGGTCCGCCCCCCGGCTACGGACCACCGCCGGGCTACGGCCCGCCACCCGGATACGGCGCCCCGCCCGGCTACGGCGCGGGCCCGCGACCGCCGTACGGTCCGCCGCCCGGCATGCCGCGGCCGCCGTACGGTCCGCCGCTGCCGCCGCCCGGGTACTACGGGCGTCCCTATCCGCCGCCGCGGTCCGGTGGCGGCGGCGCCGTCGGCGTGGTGTTCGCGGTGCTACTGGTCTTCGGCGTGGTCGGCGCCCTGGTCGTGTTCGCCACCGTTGGCGCCACCAGCAGCGACCCGTCGAAATACTCCTACGACACGCCCAGCCACACCTACGCGCCGCCGAGCTACACCACGACGTCGGCGAGTTCGCCCACCACGTCCGAACGCGCGACGACCTCGCGGTCCGCCTCGACCAGCCGCGCCGCGACCTCGACGAAACCCGCTGGGCCGCAGCCGGTCCTGGCGACCGGCGACAATCCGCTGTTCCGCGATCCCGAATCGGGACTGATCAATATCGAGTGCGGCTACCCGCGCTGGGGCGCCACCGTCGCGGCCGCGCAGGCATTCTTCGACGCGGCCAAGACCTGCCTGGACAACATGTGGAAGCCGGTGCTGCAGGCCGCCAACCTGCCGTTCTCCAGTCCGACCGTCTCGGTCCCCGCCCGCGCGTCGAGCGCGACCTCACCGTGCACCAGCTCCGGCGGCAGCTTCGCCGCGTTCTACTGCTCGACCAACCACACCATCTACATGCCGCTGGACACCATCCAGGTCGAGGACTACGGCGACGATTCGGTGATCTACCTGATGGTCTTCGCGCACGAATACGGCCATCACGTCGAGGCAATCAGCGGCGTCTCCCAGAAGTCGCACAGGGAGCGATACGAGGCGGGGCCGACTTCCGCACGGGGGCTGGAACTTTCGCGGCGGCTCGAGCTGCAGGCGCAGTGTTTCGGTGGCATGTTCATCGGTTCCTCCAATCACGTCGGCACGATCAGCGACGACCAGGCGGGCCGCACCATCCGCGACAACTACACCCGCGGCGACGGCCCAGGGGACACCCGAGACCACGGCACCAAGCAGAACTACGGATCCTGGTACGAGCACGGGTATTTCAACAACCGCACCCAGAAGTGCAATACGTGGGTAGCCTCGCCGGGGGACGTCTCCTGAGAAACGGTCGCCGGAACGTCTTGCACCGCAGTCAATTCCGGCGCCGCAGCTCCTCCAGCCACCGCGCCGTCTCGTCGGGTTCGAACGGCTCACCGCCCATGATGTCGAGCACCGCGTGCCCGATGCAGGCCGCGCCCAGCACCCGGTTCGCGACGGCCTCGGCGTCGCCCCACGGCAGATGGGGCTTGGAGATCAGCAGCGAGGCGATGCCGTGCGCGGCCGCCCACAGCTCCAGCACCACGGGCAGCGGATCGCCCGCGGTGATCGTCCCGGCGTCCATGGCCTCCTGCACGGTCTGCGAGAAGCGTTGGAACGCACCGCTGCTCATGACCAGGTCGACCGCGCTCGGCCCATGGTCGGACGGGGGACCGATCGCGGCCCGGTACTGGCCCGGATGCTCCAGGGCGAAGCGCACATACGCCAGACCCTGATCGCGCATCCGGGTGATCGGCGACAGGGCGGGATCGGTGGCGGCGGCGATGGCGACGTCGAGATCCTCGAACACCTGCGCCGTCGCCGCATCGATGAGCGCCTCCTTGTCGGCGAAGTGCCGGTAGATCGACGGGGCGCTCACCCCGACGATCCTGCCCACGTCGCGGATCGACACCGAATCGGCATTCCCGCTGCGCGCCAACAGGTCCCGGGTGGCCGCGAGGATCTCCTCGCGCAGCTGGGCGCCGGTGCCGCGGGCCGACCTGGGACGCCGCGGGCACATCACGCGCGGCCCGCCGGTTCGGGTTCGGCGGCCGTGCCGCGCGGCGCCGGGGCCTCCTCCGACAGTCCGATCCGCTCGTGCAACCGCGCCAGCGGGGCGGGCGCCCACCAGTTGGCCCGGCCCATCAACTTCATCAGCGCCGGAACCAGCAGCCCGCGGATGACGGTGGCATCGGCGAGCACGGTGAGGGTGAGCCCGAGGCCGAACATCTGCATGAACGACACCTTCGATGTGACCATGGCGCCCAACACGATAGCCATCAGCACGGCCGCCGCGGTGATGATCCGCCCGGTGCGGGCGACCCCGAGCGCCACCGACCGGACGTTGTCGGCGGACGTGCGCCCGGAGGCCAGCCACGCCTCCCGGATTCGCGACAGCAGGAACACCTCGTAGTCCATCGACATCCCGAAGGCCAGGCAGAACATCAGGATGGGCATCGTCGCCACCAGGTAGCCGGTCGCGGTGAAGTCGAGCAGGCCGGACAGATGCCCCTCCTGGAAGATCCACACCATCATCCCGAACATCGCGCTGAGCGACAGTGTGTTGAGTACCAGGGCTTTCAGCGGAAGCACGACGCTGCCGGTGAACAGGAACAGCACGATGAAGGTGGACAACACGATGAGCCCGATCGCGAGCGGCAGCCGCGCCCCCAGCGCGTGCAGGGTGTCGGCGTTGATGGCCGCGGCCCCGCCGAACAGCGCCGGTGCGGGTGCGGGCACGGACCGCAGCTGCTCGAGCTGGTTCTGCCCGTCCGCGGTGTACGGCATGAATTTCGATGTGACCGTGAGGTATTGGCCGTTGTCGTTGGCCATCCCCGGCGGCGTGGGCGCGACCCGGGCGCCCGAGACGTACACGCCCGAACTCGACAGCACCGCGGAGACGCCGTTCACCCGCGACAGCGCGCCCGCGTAGCCGCCCGCGTCCCCGCGATATCCGTCCAGCACCACCGTGGTGGCGGTACCGGCGTTGACCCCCGGGAAATCGCTGCGCAGCACGTCGCCCACGGCCCGGCTCTCCGCGCCGACCGGCAGCACCCGATCGTCCGGATAGCCGAATTTCACGCCGAGGAACGGTGATCCGATCGCCAGCAGCAGCGCGATGAGCACCACCGCCACCGGCGCGGCGCGGCGCATCACCCACGACACGGTGCGATACCACGCGGACTGCTCGATGGGCCGCGCCACCGGCTCCGGGCGGCGCAGCAGCCGCCGCAGCGGAACGCGCAGATTCCAGGCGTTCACCCGATCGCCCAGCAGCACCAGTACGGCGGGCAGGATCACGATCGAGGCGGCGGCCGCGGCCGCCACGACGGCGACGCCCGCGAAGGCGACCGACCGCAGGAAGTAGAGATCGAAGACCGCCAGCGCCGCGAGCGCCAGCACCACCGTGAGCGTCGAATACAGCACCGTGCGCCCGGCGGTCTGCACCGCGCGGATCGCCGCATCGCGGTGCGCGAGGCCGCTTTCCAGTTCCTCGCGGTACCGGCTGACGATGAACAGGCTGTAGTCGATGGCCAGCGCCAGGCCGAGCGCCGTGGTCATGTTCAGCGCGTAGATCGATACGTCGCTGACCGCGGTGAGCGCCTGCAGGATCGCCAGCGTGCCCAGGATCGCGAAGGCGCCGATGAGCAGCGGCAGCGCGGCCGCGACCACGCTGCCGAACACCAGCATCAGCACGATCGCCGTCAGCGGCACCGCCACGCCCTCGGCCATCGCGAGGTCCTTGGTGACCTGGCTGTTCACCTCCTGGTACAGCGCCGACAGGCCGCCCGCCTGCACTGTGACGCCGGGCGGGGTGTCGCCGATTCCCTCGACGATCTCGCCCGCCGTCTTCTGCGCCCGATCGTCGCCGCCGGTGAGGTAGGCGAGCACGAGCGCGCTCTTGCCGTCCGTGCTGCGCAGCGTCGAGGCGACCTGCGGTGGGCTGGTCCAGTACGACCGGACGCCGACGGTGTCGCCGCGCGACTGCAGCCGCTCGGTGATCTCGGTGGCCATCGTGCGCGCATCGCCCGCGTCGACGCCGTGATCGGATCGGATCAGCAGTACCAGGTTGGGTTCGGCGCCGCCGAAATGGTCCGCCATCAGCCTGGTGACCTGCGAGGACTCGGCTCCGTCGGAGGTGAAGCCGCCGCCTTTGAGCTTATCGGTGACGGTCGCGCCGAACGCGCCGCACAGCAGGGCGAGCGCGAGCGCCGCCAGCAGTATCTGTTTGGGGTAGCGAGTGGTGATCCGAGCGATTCGGGTCAGCATGGGGCGCTCCTCGTTTCTGCCTCGGCTGCGCGGCGGCCATAAGGTAACGATGTTAGCGTAACGCCGTTACCTCGTGGGTCCGCAAGAGGGAGAGCGCCCCCGCGAAGGTGATCCCCGTTACAGCGCGTCGCGCTCGCCCTTGCCGTGCTGATGTCCGAAGATGCCGCGCGGCGCATGACCGTGCACACCCTCGGCATAGGCCGTCTCGGCGTGCAGCGCGAAGTCGATGCCCGCGACCTCGTCCTCCTTGCTGACCCGGAAGCCCAGTGTGCGGTCGATGACCTTGCCCAGCAGGTACGACACCCCGAACGCCCAGGCCGCCACGACCAGCACGCCCACCAGCTGCTTGCCCAGCTGGGACAGTCCGCCGCCGTAGAACAGGCCGCGCACGCCGCCGGTCATCACCTGGTCGGCGAGCAGCCCGATGAGCAGCGTGCCGACGATGCCGCCGACGAAGTGCACGCCCACCACGTCCAGCGAATCGTCGTAGCCCGCCTTGAACTTCCAGCTCACCGCGAACGAACACGCCACGCCCGCAACCAGTCCCACGATCACCGCGCCCAGGGTGTTCACCGAGCCGCACGACGGGGTGATCGCCACCAGTCCGGCCACCACGCCGGAGGCGGCGCCGAAGGTGGTCGGGCGACCGTCACGCAGCTGCTCCACCGCGAGCCAGCCCAGCATGCCGAGGCATCCCGCGACGAGCGTGTTGAGGAAGACCGCGGCGGCGATCCCGTTGGCCGCCAACGCCGATCCGGCGTTGAAGCCGAACCAGCCGAACCACAGCAGTCCCGCGCCCAGCAGCACGAAGGGAAGATTGTGCGGCCGCATCGCATCGACCTTGAAGCCGATGCGCGGGCCCAGCACCAGCGCCAGGGCCAATGCCGAAGCGCCCGAGGCGATCTCGACCACCAGCCCGCCCGCGAAGTCGAGCGCGCCGAAGGAGGCCAGCCACCCGTCCGGGCCCCAGACCCAGTGCGCGACAGGGGCATAGACCGCGAGCGTCCACAGCGGGACGAACACCATCCACGCCGCGAACTTCGCCCGGTCCGCGATGGCGCCGCTGACCAGGGCGGCGGTCAGGATCGCGAAGGTCAGCTGGAAGGTCACGTACAGCAGTTCCGGGACGCCGTTGCGCACCGCGGCCGGGTCGATTCCGGCCATCCCGGCGTGGGACAGGGTGCCGATCAGCCCGCCCCCGGCATCGTCGCCGAAGGCCAGCGCGTACCCGAGCAGCAGCCACACCACCGTCACCAGCGGAATGGCGATGAAGCTCATCATCAACATGTTCAGCACGCCGGTCGAGCGGACCATCCCGCCGTAGAAGATGGCCAGGCCGGGCGTCATCAGCAGCACCAGGGCGGTGCTGGCCAACAGCCAGGCCGTGGCGGCGGGGTCGATGGTCGGTGGCACGGCAACTCCTTCCGGCGCGTTCGCGTAGAAAGAAATTACCGAACGTTCAGTACGGTCCCCCGCCCCACCGCCCCCGGCCCACGCCTTTCCTCCCCGGCGTACCAGGCCCTACTCCGTCCCCGGCGTGCCTGGCTCCTACGTCGTCCCCGGCGTACCTGGCCCCTACGTTGTCCCTGGAGTGCGCGGCTCCTACGTTGTCTCCGGTGTGCGTGGCTTCTACGTTGTCCCTGGTGTGCCTGGCCCCTATTTCGTCCCCGGCGTACCAGGGCCTATTTCGTTCCCGGCGTACCAGGGCCTATTTCGTTCCCGGCGTGCCTGGCCCTACTTCGTCCCCGGCACGCTTTTGGCCGGGGCCTTTTTCCGCATCAACGCCCGCCGCCCGCGCGGCCCCGGAATCGGGAGGTCGTCCTCGATCGCGAGCCATTCGGCGGTATCGAGCCACTGCTGCTGGGCGCGGGCGTCGGCGGTGTCGTTGAAGACTCGGCGGCCGCGGTCGTCGCGCAGATCGTGGGCCAGCACCGACCAGCGCGGCGGGCGCCCGTGGGTGCGCGCGTACTCGTCGAGATAGCCCGCGACCAGCGTGCCGATGGCATTCACCGGCCGCAGCGACACCCGGTTTCCGTACTTGGCGGAGTGGAAACGCCTTGCCGCGCACAGCGATCGGGGGGTGGCGCTGTAGGCGATCCAGCCCGCCCGCTGGGCCCGCTCGATCAGCCACAGGTGTTTGACCGCGTTCGGCGCGATATCGCCCACGCGTTCGCGGATCAGCGTGAGCACGGGATCGGTGAGCAGAATGTCGCGCCGGGTCGGCCCGATTCCGTGTTCCGCCCAGTATTCGTGGGTGGATGTCGCCAGCACGCGCCCGAATTCATCAATACTGCGCTGGGCCCGTTTACCCATGCGCTCGATGCGCTCGGCCTCGGCACGCATCTCGTTCTGCGCGATAAGGGTTCGGATGGCCGCCATTGTGGGCACTTGACCACGTCCGAGTAACTCCAGGATGGCGGCCGAGGTCTTCGGATCGGCGGCCGCCGCCACCGGTAGCGAGTCGCGGTTGAGGGCGAATTCCTGCGGACTGATCGCGCGGCTCAGCAGGCCTGCGGCGGTCCGGTTACCGGCGAAATCGGTATGCGAGAGCCAGGCGGTGGCGATGTCGTCACACGACTGCACGGTCGACATTTCCTCCGGGACAGAGCGAGAGGTCTGTGATTTTCAGGTTGTGCCCCGGTCGGGATGAGGGACCGACCGGGGTCACCAACCTGATGAAGGTTTGGCTACCGAAGTTGCCGGAACTCACGTTAGCCAGTCGATTGCGTGGAAAGCCAATCGGGTTACGGGATCGTTATGTTCGCTGAATCACATTCAAACGGGGCGCCGGTTTGAAAACATGCGTCCGAAAACGCGTCAGGATCGGCAAACTAGTCCATTCGGTCATGGTTCGAATTTGTACGGAACGGAACCGAACTTATCGGTCTGTCGACTTGTGTGCTAACGGGTTGCCGGAATGGTTGCGTCGTGCTTCGCGGTGGGAGCCGCCGCGACTGTCGGTGGTCGCCGGTACCCTCGGGCCGTGGCTCTGTACCGGAAGTACCGACCGGCAACGTTCGCTGAAGTGGTGGGGCAGGAGCACGTCACCGACCCGTTGAGCACCGCGCTCGACACCGGCCGGATCAGTCATGCCTACCTGTTCTCCGGCCCGCGCGGCTGCGGCAAGACGTCCTCGGCGCGCATCCTCGCGCGCTCGCTGAACTGCGTGGAGGGGCCGACGTCCCGCCCGTGCGGGGTCTGCCCGTCGTGTGTGGCGCTGGCCCCGGGCGGCCCCGGCAACCTGGACGTCATCGAGCTGGACGCCGCGAGCCACGGTGGCGTCGACGACACCCGCGAGCTGCGCGACCGCGCCTTCTACGCGCCGGCGGAGTCGCGCTACCGCGTGTTCATCGTCGACGAGGCGCACATGGTCACCACCGCGGGCTTCAACGCGCTGCTCAAGATCGTCGAGGAGCCGCCCGCCCACCTGATCTTCGTCTTCGCCACCACCGAGCCGGACAAGGTGCTGCCGACGATTCGCTCGCGCACCCATCACTATCCGTTCCGGCTGCTGCCCCCGGCGACCATGCGCGGGCTGCTCGGCCAGATCTGCGAGCAGGAGGGCGTGCAGGTCGAGGAGGCGGTGTACCCGCTGGTGATCCGTGCCGGTGGCGGCTCCCCGCGCGACAGCCTGAGCGTGCTGGACCAGCTGCTGGCCGGTGCCGGGCCGGAGGGCGTCGCCTACCAGCGCGCGCTGGCGCTGCTGGGCGTCACCGATATCGCGCTGATCGACGAGGCGGTCGAGGCGCTGGCCGCCGCCGACGGTGCGGCGCTGTTCGGCACCGTGGACCGGGTCGTCGAGGCCGGGCACGACCCGCGCCGCTTCGCCACCGACCTGCTGGAGCGCATGCGCGACCTGATCCTGCTGCGCGCGGTGCCCGACGCCGCCGACCGCAATCTGGTCACCGGGCCGGGCGATGTTCTCGAGCGCATGCGCGACCAGGCCGACCGCATCGGCCCGGCCACCCTCACCCGCTACGCCGAACTACTGCACGAGGGCCTGGGCGAGATGCGCGGCGCCACCGCCCCGCGGCTGCTGCTCGAGGTCGTCTGCGCCCGCATGCTGCTCCCCGCGGTCTCCGACACCGAATCCGCCACCCTGCAACGCCTCGAGCGCCTGGAGCGCGGCATGGCCGGTGGTGCGGTGCCGCCCGCTTCCGCGCCGAATCCCGGTGCGAGCGGCGGTACCGGCGCAGCGAGCCCGGCATCTCGGGCCGCGCCGCCCTCCGCCGCCCCCCGCCGCCGCGGGGCCGAGGCATTGGCCGCACTCCGCGCCGAGAAGTCGGGCAGCGCATCACAACCCGAGGCTGACGCGGCGCCTCGGCGGCCCGAGTCCAACCCCCCGGTAGCCGAACCGCCACACTCCCGCGCCCACTCGGCGTCGCGGGGATCGGATGCGGACCACGCTTCCGGGCACGCGTCGGCAGCGTCATCGGGGTCGGACGAGCCTCCTGCTTCCGCACCGCCCGCTGCGTCCGGCATCGAGCCACGCCCCCATCCTGCCCAGCGCGCCCAGGCGCCCACCGGTCCCGACGTTCAGCACGCACCGGCCGCGCCGGAAGCGCAAGTGCCGCAGGGCGATTCCGTGCCGCCCGCCGATCGTCGCCCCGCGGGTGCGCCTTCGTCCGCCGTCGGATCGGTTGAACCCGGGGCGGGTCGCGGTGCGGAGGCTGCTCGCGGTACCGAATCCGCAGCGGTGCAGGACGATTCCGAGCGCGGTGATGCTCGCCTGGCGACTGCGTCGGCGCAGGGCGCGGCGGCGTCGGGGCACGGGGATTCGGCCACCGAGGTATCCGGCGTGGCAGAGCCCGACGTCGCGCAAGGCGCCGGATCGGTAGATCTCGAGGACGCAGACGAAATGGCGGAGCTGAACGCACCGCCCACACGCGCCGAATTGCCTTCGGATGTCGAATCGCTCGCGGACGCCGAATCCCGGGAGCCCTATTCGACCGCTCCCATGCCCCCGCCCCCAGGCGGCCCGGAGGCACCGCCCGGGCACGCGGCTGCTGAGTCGCCTGAGCGGGCTGCGTCTGTGGACGGACCCGGGGCATCGGCCGATTCGGTTCCCGATGGTGGTCTTGTGCGGGAGGTTTCGGCTGGGTCTGCCCCCGATGGTGGCCTTGTGCGGGAGGTTTCGGCTGGTTCTGCCCCCGACGGGGACCTCGCGCGGGAGATCGAGGCGAAGTGGGGGGAGATCCGGGCCAAGGTGCGGGAGTTCGGGGCGGCGGTGCATGCGCTGCTGTCCGGGGCGTCGGTGGCGCGGGTCGAGGGCGACACCATCGTGTTCGCGCATCAGCACGCGCCGCTGGCGCAGCGGCTGTCGAATCCGAAGTACGTCGAGGCGGTGCAGGCGGCGGTGCACGCCGTCGTGGGCCGCGAGCACGGGGTGCGCTGGGAGGTCGCCTCGGGGGGCGCGCCCGCGGGCGGTGATCGTGGCTCCGGTGCGCCGAACCGCGGTGCCACGGGGTCTGGGGCTTCGAACCGCGGTGCCACGGGGGCTGCGGGCGGCGGTGCCGCGAACAGGGGAGGCCAAGGGGGCGCGCGTGGCTCCGGGCCGTCCGAGGCTCCGCGATACACCCGGCCGAGCCAGTCGAAGGCGGCCAACCCCGACAATCCCGATTCGACCCCTAGTGCCCGGGGCCGCGAATCGGGTCCGTCGCGTAACGATTCCGGCGCGCGCTCGGCGCCTCCGGACGACGACATTCCGCTGCCCGACGGGCCGGACTACCCCGACGATCCCGGCCCGCCCGACTACTCGTCGGTAGGTTATGAGGGCGTCCCACCTGCGTCGACGCCGGAGGAAGAGCAGGAGATGCTCGCGGAGTCGGCCCGCCCGGTCCCGCCCGGCGACCGCCGCGACCCCGATGAGGTGGCCTTGGAGTTGCTCGTGAGTGAGCTGGGCGCCACACGCCTGGAGGGTTGACAGACACCTCCCCGACGGCCTTAAGTTAACCGGAGTTCGCATCCGGCTGTACTATGAACAGGTGGTCGTCAGCAGCGGTGCTACGAGGTTCTATGGTATGCCCAGGCGTACGGGCGACCGGAGCATGCGTGGGCCGTGGCATGTCGACGTTTGTACAGCGTCTACACGGTCGGTCGTATGGCCGGTCGGCGAGGTTACCTGCGGCGATACCGGGCACTGCGGTGTCGGCGCAGCCTAAGGAAGGAAAGACTCCGATATGACCACAGAGGCCTACATTTACGAGGCCATCCGCACTCCGCGGGGCCGCAACAAGAAGGGCTCGCTGCACTCGGTCAAGCCGATCGATCTGACGACCGGTCTGGTCAAGGAGCTGCGTAACCGCTTCCCGAACCTGGACGAGGAGCGCATCTCGGACGTCGTCCTCGGCGTCGTCTCGCCGGTGGGTGACCAGGGCGCCGATATCGCCCGCACCACCGTGCTGACCTCGGGCCTGCCCGACACCGTCGGTGGCACCCAGATCAACCGCTTCTGCGCCTCCGGCCTGGAGGCCGTCAACCTCGCCGCCCAGAAGGTCCGCTCCGGCTTCGAGGACCTGGTCATCGCCGGTGGCGTGGAGGCCATGTCGCGCGTGCCGATGGGCTCCGACGGCGGCGCCATGTTCATGGACCCGTGGACCAGCTACGAGAGCTACATCGTCCCGCAGGGCATCTCGGCCGACCTGATCGCCACCATCGAGGGCTTCTCCCGCGATGACGTCGACGCCTACGCGGTGCAGTCGCAGGAGCGCGCCGCGGCCGCGTGGACCGGCGGCTACTTCGCCAAGTCCGTCGTGCCCGTCAAGGACATCAACGGCCTGACCGTGCTGGACCGCGACGAGCACATGCGTCCCGGCACCAAGCCCGAGGACCTGGCCAAGCTCAACCCGTCCTTCGCGGGCATCGGCGAGATGGGTGGCTTCGACGCGGTGGCGCTGCAGAAGTACCACTTCGTCGAGAAGATCAACCACGTCCACCACGGCGGCAACAGCTCCGGCATCGTCGACGGCGCCGCGCTGGTGCTGGTCGGCAACGAGGAGGCCGGTAAGGCCTCCGGCCTGACCCCGCGCGCCCGCATCGTCTCCACCGGCATCTCCGGCGCCGACGCCACCATCATGCTGACCGGCCCGACCCCGGCCGCGCACAAGGCGCTGGCCAAGGCGGGCCTGAGCGTCGACGACATCGACCTGTTCGAGATCAACGAGGCATTCGCCTCGGTCGTTCTGAAGTTCCAGAAGGACCTGAACATCCCGAACGAGAAGCTGAACGTCAACGGCGGCGCGATCGCCATGGGCCACCCGCTGGGCGCCACCGGCGCGATGATCACCGGCACCATGGTCGACGAGCTGGAACGCCGCAACGCCCGCTACGCCCTGGTGACCCTGTGCATCGGCGGCGGCATGGGTGTGGCCACCATCATCGAGCGCGTCTGACGCCCTTACCTCACAGGAGAGACGAAAACACATGACCGACAACATGATTGCCTGGGAGAAGGACGCCGACGGCATCGTCGTGTTGACCATGGACGACCCGAACCAGGGCGCCAACACGATGAACGACCTCTACAAGAAGTCGATGACGGCCACCGTCGACCGCCTCGAGGCCGAGAAGGACGACATCACCGGTGTCGTCATCACCTCGGCGAAGAAGACGTTCTTCGCCGGTGGTGACCTGAAGAACATGATGCAGGTCGGCCCGAACGACGCCCAGGCCCTGATGGACGAGCTGACCGAGATCAAGTCGGCGCTGCGCCGCCTCGAGCAGCTCGGTAAGCCGGTCGTCTCGGCGATCAACGGCGCCGCGCTCGGCGGCGGCCTGGAGATCACGCTGGCCACCCACCACCGCATCGCCGCCGACGTGAAGGGCCTCAAGATCGGCCTGCCCGAGGTGAAGCTGGGCCTGCTGCCCGCCGGTGGCGGCGTCACCCGCACCGTGCGCATGTTCGGCATCCAGAACGCGCTGATGCAGATCCTGCTGCAGGGCAACGAGTTCAACGCCGCGAAGGCCAAGGGCATCGGCCTGGTCGACGAGGTCGTCGGCTCGGTCGAGGAGCTGGTCCCGGCCGCCAAGGCGTGGATCAAGGCGAACCCGGACAAGGGCGTGCAGCCCTGGGACGTCAAGGGCTACAAGATCCCCGGCGGCACCCCCTCCACCCCGTCGCTGGCCGCCAACCTCCCGGCGTTCCCCGCGAACCTGCGCAAGCAGCTCAAGGGCGCCAACATGCCCGCGCCGAAGAACATCATGGCCGCCGCCATCGAGGGCGCCCAGGTCGACTTCGACAACGCCTCGCTGATCGAGTCGCGCTACTTCGTCGACCTGCTCACCGGCCCGGTCGCGAAGAACATGATCCAGGCGTTCTTCTTCGACCTGCAGACCATCAACAACGGTGGTTCGCGTCCGAAGGACGTGCCGAAGAAGGAGATCAAGAAGGTCGGCGTGCTGGGCGCGGGCATGATGGGCGCGGGCATCGCCTACGTCTCGGCCAAGGCCGGGTACGAGGTCGTGCTGAAGGATGTCTCGCTGGAGGCGGCCGAGCGCGGTAAGGGCTACTCGGTCAAGCTCGAGGAGAAGGCCCTCTCGCGCGGCAAGACCACCGAGGAGAAGTCCAAGGCGCTGCTGGACCGTATCCACCCGACCGCCGAGGCCAAGGATCTCGAGGGCGTCGATTTCGTGATCGAGGCCGTCTTCGAGAACACCGAGCTCAAGCACAAGGTGTTCCAGGAGATCGAGGACATCGTCACCCCGGATGCGCTGCTGGGCTCCAACACCTCGACCCTGCCGATCACCGGCCTGGCGACGGGCGTGAAGCGCGAGCAGGACTTCATCGGCATCCACTTCTTCTCCCCGGTCGACAAGATGCCGCTGGTGGAGATCATCAAGGGCGAGAAGACCTCCGACGAGGCGCTGGCCCGGGTGTTCGACTACACCCTGGCGATCCGCAAGACCCCGATCGTGGTCAACGACAGCCGCGGCTTCTTCACCTCGCGCGTGATCGGCACGTTCGTCAACGAGGCGATCGCGATGCTGAAGGAGGGCATCGACCCGCAGACCATCGAGCAGTCGGGTCTGCAGGCGGGCTACCCGGCGGCGCCGCTGCAGCTGTCGGACGAGCTGAACATGAAGCTCATGCAGAAGATCGCCAAGGAGACCCTGGAGGCCGCCAAGGCCGGCGACACCAAGCTGGGCACCGAGCGGCACCCGGCGCAGGATGTCATCGACTACATGGTCGAGCAGGGCCGTCCGGGCCGTCTGGAGAAGGCCGGTTTCTACGAGTACGACGAGGACGGCAAGCGGCAGGGCCTGTGGTCGGGCCTGCGTGAGCACTTCAAGACCAGCACCGAGGACAAGGTTCCGTTCCAGGACCTGATCGATCGGCAGCTGTTCATCGAGGCCATCGAGACCCAGAAGTGTTTCGACGAGGGCGTGCTGACGTCGACGGCCGACGCCAACATCGGTTCGATCTTCGGCATCGGCTACCCGGCCTGGACCGGTGGCGTGCACCAGTTCATCGTCGGCTACCCGGGTGGACAGGAGGCCTTCGTGGCCCGCGCGGACGAGCTGGCCGCCAAGTACGGCAAGCGCTTCGAGGTGCCCGCCTCGCTGCGCAAGTAGCACCGAGCACCACCGAACGCCCGGTACGGCCCGGATCACGATCATCGTGGTCCGGGCCGTCTTGCGTGCGAAGGGCTTTCGTCCGGACTGGTCGGTCCCTCACACACGCGGGCGGAATCTCCACCGGATGACCGTGGTCCGCGCTACGTTGGAGTAAGCGCGGATGAGTTCGAGGTGGTCCAATGAACCCACACACGGGCAAGGTCCGCAGCACCGACCCTCCCGCCGAATCGAACACCCAGCGTTACCCGCCGATCGGGATCGCCGACGAGCTCGCGGCGATGGGGCTGTTCGACGCCGAGGAGGTCGGCCGCGGCGGCTTCGGGGTCGTCTATCGCTGTGTCCAGCGCGCCCTGGACCGCACCGTCGCGGTGAAGGTGCTCTCCTCGGAGATCGACGAGGAGAGCCGCGAGCGGTTCCTGCGCGAGGAGCAGGCGATGGGGCGGCTGTCGGGCCATCCGAACATCGTCGACGTGCTGCAGGTCGACGTGACCGCCGGTGGCTTGCCCTTCCTCGTGATGCCGTACGCCACGCACGGGTCGCTGGAGCATCTGGTCCGCGAACACGGGCCGCTGAGCTGGTCGGACTCGTTGCGGGTCGGGGTCAAGCTGGCCGGGGCGATCGAGAGCGCGCACCGGGTGCATGTGCTGCACCGCGACGTGAAACCCGCGAATGTGCTGCTGAGCCGCTACGGCGAGCCGCAGCTGACCGATTTCGGCATCGCCCGCATCCCGGGCGGATTCCGGACCTCCACGAGCATGATCACCGGCTCGCCCGCGTTCACCGCCCCCGAGGTGCTCAAGGGCGAGGAGCCCACCGTCCGCTCGGATGTCTACGGACTGGGCTCCACGCTGTTCGCGCTGCTGACCGGGCACGCCGCCTTCGAGCGGCAATCCGGCGAGAAGATCGTCGCGCAATTTCTGCGCATCACCACGCAGCCCATACCGGACCTGCGCGAGCAGGACATTCCGCCGGGCGTGGCGAGCGTGATCGAGCGGGCCATGTCCTCGGATCCGTCCGAGCGGCCGGTGTCGGCGCTGGAGCTGGGGGAGCTGCTGCGCTCGGTGCAGCGCGAGCACGGGCAGCTGCCGGACGAGATGGCGCTGCTGGATCCCGGGCCGGGCGCGGCCGAACCCCTCGACCGCGGCGCGCCGGCGTATCCGTCGCTGCGCTCGCGCTCGGTGGTGACGGGCCCGCCGGGAGCGACGACACGGCGGCCCGGCTCGTCCGGTGAGCGGCAGCCGCCCGCGGGCGGTCCGGTCACGCTGCCGCCCACGGCCGCAACGAAATTCCGGCCGCCGACACCGGCGCGCGAGCCGGTGGCGCGGCCGCGGCTGCTGGACATCCTGCGGTCGGCCGATCGGCGCCGGTTGGCGGTGATCCACGGCCCGGCCGGATTCGGAAAGAGCACCGTCGCGGCCCAGTGGCGAGCCGAGCTGAATACCGGCGGGACCGCGGTGGCCTGGATCGGTATCGATCACGACGACGACAACGAGGTGTGGTTCCTCGCCCACCTCGTGCAGGCGATCCGCCGGGTGTACCCGGAGATCGGCGCCGGACTCGAGCAGGTGCTGGAGGAGCGACCGGCCGAGGCGGTGCCCTACGCCATCTCGACGCTGATCGACGAGATCCACACCGGTGGCCGCCCGGTCGTGGTGGTGATCGAGGACTGGCACCGCATCACCGATCCCGGGGCGCACCGGTGCATGGATGCGTTGCTGGACAACGCCTGTCACCATCTGCGGTTCGTGGTCACCACGCGGGAGCAGACGGGGCTGCCGCTGAGCCGATTGCGGGTGCGCGACGAGCTGGTGGAGATCGGCTGTAACGAGCTGCGCCTGACGCCCGCCGAGACCAGGCAGATCCTGGTGGAGCGCAACGGTTTTCCGCTCACCGACGAACAGGTCGAGCAGATCCACACCGCGGCCGACGGGTGGCCCGCGGCCATCCAGCTGGTCAGCCTGTCGCTGCGCGGCGGCCGACCGGCGGAGACGGGTGGCGCGTCGAGGGAGATCGATCCGGCGCAGCTCATCGCGCACCTGTCCGGGGGCAACCAGGCGATCCGGGACTACCTGTCGGAGAACGTGCTCGACACCCTCGACGAGCGCATGCTCGAGTTCCTCATGTCGATCTCGGTCACCGAGAAGGTCAGTGGCTCGCTGGCCGCCGCGCTGAGCGGTGAGCCGGACGCGGAGGAACTGCTCGAGCAGGCGGAGCAGCGGGAACTGTTCGTCGGCCGCATCGACCAGGACCCGGAGTGGTTCCGGATCCAGCCGCTGTTCGCCGAGCAGCTGCGCACCCGGCTCGAGCGGGTGCACCCGGGCAAGCTGAAGTCGTTGCACCGCAAGGCTTCGCGCTGGTATGCCGAACATCAGCTGGTGCGCAAGTCGGTCGAGCACGCGATGGCGGCCGCCGATATGAAGCTGGCGCTGGACCTGCTCGAGACCGGCGGTATGGACCTGATCGACACCTCGCGCCTGGCCACGTTGCTGGGGACGGTGTCGAAACTTCCTGTGCAGCAGGTGGCTTCGCGGTCGAAGCTGCTGATGGCCCTGGCCCGCGCCAATACCAACCTGCAGCAGTCCGGTGCCGCGCGGACGGCGCTGGGACGGTTGTCGAGCATGTTGGCGCGCAGGTCGCCCACCGACGCCGACACGGTGCGGCAGCGCTGCGAAGCGGCGGTGCTGGCCGCCGCGGATCAGGTAGCGCGCGACCGCACCGACGGTGTGCTGGAGAAGGTTTCGGACTGCCTGCAACTGGCCGACGATCTGCCGCCGTGGACGGTGTCGACCGCGGCCAACCTGGTGTCGTTCGTGCGCCTGTGCGACTTCGATTTCGAGGGTGCGCGCGGCATGCAGGACTGGGCCGCGCAGTACCACGCCCGCTCCAAGGATCCGCTGGGTGCCGTCTTCGGCCTGCTGGGCAAGGGCGCGGCCGCCTACGAACAACTCGATATCGACACGGCCACACAGTGTTTCGAGCAGGCCTGGCAGACCGCCCGGGACCGCTCGGGCCCGCGCTCGCACGCGGTGCGGGTGGCGGCGGCGCTGCTCGGTGAGGTCACCTATCGGCGCGGCGATCTGGATGCGGCCGAACGCCTGCTCGATCAGAGTCACCAGCTGGTGGCCAGGGTGGGGCCCGTCGATTTCATGATCACCACCTTCGTGGTGGGTGCGCGGGTGAAGGCCGAGCGCGGGGACATCGAGACCGCCGCCGCCCGGCTCGACGAGGGCGCGCGCATCGCCGCCGACCGCAAGCTGACCCGGCTGGCCGCGCACATCCGCGCCGAACGGCTGCGGCTGGATCTGCCCGGGGACCAGGCGGGCGGGGCGTTGGTATCGGACCCGGCGATCCGGTCCATGCGCCACAGCACCGGCGCGGCCGCCCTCACCGCGGAGGCCGAGGAGATCGCCACGATTCGCGCCCTGCTGGCCCACCACTACCGCGGCGGCGCCGAGGCCTACGGCGACGACGCCCCGCTGGGCACCAGCGATTCGGCGGTGAAGCGGGCCCGCGCCCTGTACGGTCGCATGGCCGAACAGCACCGCCCCCGTGCGGAATTGGACGCGGCGCTGCTGCTGACCGAATGCCTGTCGGCGGCGGGATGGACCGGCGAGGCCATCGGCACCCTCACACCGGCGGTGGCCCGCTGCGCCGAACTGGGCTGGCCACGACCGTTACTGGACGCGGGGCCGGGTGTCCTCTCGCTCCTGCGGACCCTGCGCAACGAGATGCTGCTCGGCACCGAACACTCCGAAATGCCGGACATCCCGAAGAAGTTCCTGGACTCGCTCCTCTAGGCGTTCCACCACGGGCGCAGTGGTACATCCCAGGTCTGGTTCGGGCCCAGCTTCATACCCAGCACCTGGTGCAGCTGCACCACGTTGCGCTCGAAGCCGAGCACGCAGCCCGCCATGTACAGGCCCCAGACCTTGGCGGTGCCCTCGCCCACCTCGGCGACGCAGGCGTCCCAGTTGGCGACCAGGTTCTTGCACCATTCGCGCAGGGTGAGGGCGTAGTGCGGGCGGAGGTTCTCCTCGTGCACGACCTCGAGGCCGACGTTCTGGATATCGGAGATGATGCGGCCGGAGCCGATCAGCTCGCCGTCCGGGAACACGTAGCGATCGATGAAGTCACCGGCCTTGGTGGTGCGGGTGTTGTCGGGCCGGGTGATGCAGTGGTTGAGGAACAGGCCGCCGTCGCGCAGCTTGCTCTGGATGTAGCCGAAGTACGACGGGTAGTTGTGCACGCCGATATGCTCGGTGAGCCCGATGGACGACACCGCGTCGAATTCGGATTCGGGCACGTCCCGGTAGTCGGAGTGGCGCACCTCCGCGAGGTCCTGCAGGCCCTCCTCGGCGATCTTCTTCTGCCCCCACTCGGCCTGCTCCTTGGACAGGGTCGCGCCGATCACCTTGACCCCGCGCTTGGCCGCGTAGCGCACCATGCCGCCCCAGCCGCAGCCGATATCGAGCAGCCGGTCGCCCGCCTTCAGGTTCAGCTTGTCGAACACCAGGCGGTACTTGTTCTCCTGCGCCTGCTCCAGCGTCCAGTTCTCGTCCCCGTACGCCGCGCAGGTGTAGGTCATGGACGGGCCGAGCACGTACTCGTAGAACTCGTTGGAGACGTCGTAGTGGTGGTGAATCGCCTCGGCGTCACGGTGTTTCGAGTGCCGGAAGCCCTCCAGCGCGATGCGCCGCCAGCGCGGCAGCGTCTCCTGCGGCGGCGGCGCGATCGGCTTGAGCGCGTCCCAGCCCAGCGAGCGGGCGATGGTGACCAGCGCCAGCGCCGACGGGCGCCGGAACTTCAGGTCGCTCATCGCGCGCAGGAAATCGTACGGGTCGCCCGGGTGGACGCCCTCGGCGAGCATATCGCCCGAAATGTAGGCGCGGGCCATGCCGAGATCGCCGGGTGCGGTGGCGATGTAGTTGATCCCGCGCGGAGTGCGGATGTCCAGGCGGTACTTCGAATCCTCGGGGCCGCAGCTCGATCCGTCGTAGGCCGTGAACCGGATCGGTACCTCGCCATCGACCAGGGTCTCGAAGATCTCGGCGATGGTGAGTCGGGTTCCCAGCTCCGCGAAGACGTCGGAACGGTCTCTGAACGTGGTCACTTGCGTTGCACCGCCTTCGAATACAAATCCAGTAAACGATGATCTGGGTCGTAGTGTTTCTTCAGTTCGGGATAGACATCGCCGCCGTACAACTCGGCGAACTCATCTTTGTCGTAGTAGGCATCCGAGTACAGGGATTTGTGACCGTCCAGTTCGGACACCTTGTGCTCGATGGCCCGGTTGGCGGCGCCCTCTTGCTGTCCGGGCACCGTCGGGACCGAGGACCAGAAGCCGATATTCACGTAGGTGCGCTCGGGCTCCAGCGGATACAGGGTCCACGGGCGCCCACTCGCGGTATGCCCGGTGTCACGCAACCGAAGCGGGCACAGCCACACCGGTTCGATCGGGATCTCGTCGAGGAACCACTGCATGAATTCGGCGGTGCGCTCGATCGGCACCTCGATGTCCTGCACCACGCGCTCGCGCGGCGGATTGCCCTTGCGGGCCTCGAGCCGGTCGGCGATGTCGTACTTGTGGTCCAGGGCGATCAGCTTCCAGTAGAAGCTGGACCGCCGGTACTGCCGCGGCCAGAAGCGGCGGATCTTCGGATTCTGGGTGCCGAACGCCCGCGAGCACCAGAACCAGTCGGTGTCCCAGCGCCACAGGTAGTCGTGAATGGTGAGGCGGTCGCGCTTGGGCTGTTTCCCGTCGTGCTGGATGGAGCGGTAGTAGATGTCCATTCCGGTGTAGTCGCTGACCGGGCCGGGCTCGTCGGTCTGGCGGCCGAGCACCAGGTAGCTCTCGTCGGCGGTGAACACGACGCCGTCGACGTAGTCGACCCGCTCGCCGTCGTAGGCGCGGTCGAGCACGATCTGCGCCATCGTCGCTTCCAGCTCGCGCAGATCGTGGAAGCGCACGTGCCGCAGCGCCACGTAGGGCTGCACGGTCTCCAGCTCGATCTTCAGCCGGGTCGAATAGCCGAGCGTGCCATAGGAGTTCGGGAACCCCCGCAGCAGATCGGCGTGCTGCTCGGGGGTCGCGGTGATGATCTCGCCCGCGCCGGTCAGCACGTCGAGCTCCAGGACCGATTCGTGCGGCAGGCCGCTGCGGAACGAGGTCGACTCGATGCCCAGGCCGGTGACCGCGCCGCCGAGCGTGATCGTCTTCAGCTGCGGGACCACCAGCGGGGCCAGTCCGTAGGGCAGCGTCGCGGCGACGAGGTCCTCGTAGGTGGTCATTCCGGCCACGTCGGCCGTCTTGGCCTGCGGGTCCACCGCGATCACCCGGGTCAGGCCCGAGACGTCCAGGCCGGGTGCGGGGTTCTTGGCCCGGGCGCGGAACAGGTTCGAGGTCTTCTTGGCGAGCCGGACGTTCGCGTCCCGGGGGATGGCGCGGTAACTCGCCAGCAGCCGGTCCACCCCCGCCCGATGCGCGGCAAATCCTGATTCGTGTGCGGCCGGTGCGCGGCCGGCCTTCCCCAACAGACTCACTGCCACCCCATGACGCTATCTCTCCCCGAAAAGGGAGGCCACTGTGAGGGTACCTATCCGTCCGAATTTTCACGCACCTGTTGCATGGCGTTGGGAAATCGTCCGGATGTCCGATTCTATGCCGTCTGCGCAGCTCAAGACGGTAATTAGCGGGTCTAACAGTGTCGATTCGGGTGCCCGGGCCGCGCCGGGGACGGTCGGCATGTGGGACCGGATCCGATTGGGATGCGAATCACCGATCGGGCCGCAATCGCCGTCTCGTGATAGCCGAGCCGGGTGTACAGGGCGCGGGCCTCCACCAGATCCGTGCGGGTATCGATCGGCGCCCAGGGCGCGGGCGGCGTCCTCGGCGGGGCGACCAGCAGCGGCGCGCCGCCCAGGCCGCGGGCCGGTGGCAGCAGGAAGACCCGCTGCAGCTCCGCCGTGGTGGCGTCGACCAGGTGTATCCCCGCCGTCCCGACCGGTTGTCCCGCGCGCCGGGCGACCAGCAGCACCCCGTGGGTCGGGGTGAGATGCGCGCCGGACTCCGCGGCGATCGCCCGCTCGAGTTCGACCGGTGGCGTCGGCCTGGCCTCGTGCAGCCGGTACCAGCGATCACTGACCTCGGTGCAGTAGGCCCGCCACAGGGCAACCGCAACCACCGAACCAACCGGTTCCGGAGCGAAGGCCCAGGAGGACATGGCGATTCCGGATCTCCCACACGATTCCGCTCAGAACCGCTGCGACCGCCAGCGCTCCCTATCTTCTCTTGCCCGGCATGCTGCTTCTCTTTCCCGGCATGCCGGATCTCTCTTTCCCGGCATGCTTTTCGCCGGGATCCCCTAGCGCTGGGGTGGATACGGGTTGTGGGGGCCCTGTTGTGGGTAGCCCGGGTGCTGGGGATAGCCCGGGGGTGGGCCCTGGGGATAACCCGGGGGCGGGCCGTAGCCGGGGGCGGCGTACTGCGGCATGGGAGCGTAGCCGCCGGGCTGTGCCGGGTGTTGTTGGGGCGCAGCATAGTTCGCCGGTACCGGAGGCTGCTGGGGGTAGTGCCCGGCGCCGTGCGGCTGGCCGGTGGGGGACGGGCCCGGCTGGGGATGGCCCGGATACGGTTGCGCCGCACCATGACCGGCGGGTGCGGGCCACTGGGGATGGGCGGCCTGCGGGGCCTGTGGATCGTTCGGCGGCGGCTGCATTCCGCCACCCGCCGAACCCTTCGACTTGCGAAGTTCGCTGCGCAGCATGAACACCCCGCCCGCGCTGAACAGCGGGCCGAGCACGACCATCGCCCAGGCGGTCTTGGTGTTCTTCGACTGCTGTTCCTCGGCGGTGCGCGTGGTCGAGCCGTGCTTGCCGGTGGTGACGCACTTGTCGCCCGCGTCCATCGTCTTACCGCCGCAGTCGACCTTGCCGTGGCTGTTCAGCATCACGATGCCCGCGATCAGGGCGACGATTCCGAACACCACCAGCAACGCCCAGGTGACGATCTCCTTGACCCTGCGCATGCGATGTACGACGTTGGACACGAACCCCCCTCGGTGATTCCGGCAATGCTGACGGTCCGGCTCCCCCGGACCGCGGCGTAGCATAGCCCGGCGGCAGTCATCGTGCACACCGCCGACTCAAACAAGGAGTTCACAGTGGGACAGGTCAGCGCCTCCAGTTCGATCGTCGTTCCGGCCGATCCGCAGCGCACGCTCGAGGCGATCGCCGACTACGAGACGGTGCGCCCCCGCATCCTCTCCGGGCACTATCACGACTACAAGGTGCTCGAGGGCGGCAAGGGCGCGGGCACCGTCGCCGAGTGGACGCTGCAGGCCACCGAGAAGCGGTCGCGCAACGTGCACGCGGTGGTGTCGGTATCGGATTCCATGGTGACCGAGCGGGATTCGAACTCGACGCTGGTGACGTCGTGGACGGTGACCCCGTCGGGCACCGGTTCGCTGGTCACGATCCGCACCACCTGGAAGGGTGCCGGCGGCGTCGCCGGATTCTTCGAGGGCATCTTCGCGCCCTTGGGCCTGAAGAAGATTCAGGCCGAGGTGCTGGAGAACCTGAAGAAGGAACTCTCCTAACCCTTCGCGATATCGAACAGGTTGCCCTCCGGATCGGCGAGGGTGGACCAGGTGATCCCGTACTCGTCGAAATCGGCGATGTGCTTGGCACCCAACGAGATCGCCCGCTCGATCTGGTCGCGCCAGTCGGTCGCGGCCAGGTCGAGGTGGACGATGTTCTTGCCCGGATTCTTGTCCGGGACGCGCAGGAACATCAGCGTGGGCGACATGGTCTCGCGGCCGATCGTCGCGAAGTTCTCGTTCGCGTCCGGATCTACCGGCTGCTCCAGCAGTTTCGCGTAGAACTGTGCCAGCGCGGCCGCGTCGGTGCAGTCGACGGTGATGTTCACGAGCCTGGGCGGCATCGGATTCCTTTCTTCAGAGCCGGCCGATCGGCCAGCAGACTTCGGTGCGAAGGGTTTCGGGGTCCTCGACGTCGTGCGGGCAGACGACGTACATCTCCCGGATGGGCTCGTGCAGGGCGGTGTCGTGCTCGGCGACATGGCTGCCCAGCGCGCCGTAGGTGCGGTCGAAATCGGTGAACGGCCCGGCGTGCACGGCGACGGCGAAGCGCCGGGCCGGAAGTTCGATCACCGCAGCGTCTTTCGCCCCGGCGAGCCGCCCGCGGTCGGCGGCGGCGATGGGGACGAAGGCGACCACCTGGCCGATCTCGTCCTCGAAGAATTCCGGGGAGTAGGTGGCGCCGCTGATCCCCGCCGGTGCCACCCCGGCCGCATCCAGCAGTCCGAACAACCGGTCGAAGGTGGCACCGCACCAGTCGCCGATGCCCGCGGTGGCCACCACATCGGTCATCGACAGCGCGGGAAATGCCGGGACGGAACGGTATTCGACCGCGATCGGCGCGCGCGGCAGCAGCAGCGCCCGCAGCGAGGCGACCACGTCGCGGGTGCGGGCCAGCTCGGCCTCCATGCGCTCCAGGTGCGCGCGCAGCGCCTCGTCGCGCGCGCCCTGATCCGGCGCGGCCAGTACCGTGCGGATCTCCGGCAGCGGCATATTGAGGTCGCGCAGGCGCCGGATGAGGTGCGCCTCGGCGACCTGCCCGGTCGAGTAGCGCCGATACCCGGAGGCGGGGTCGACCGTGGCGGGTTCCAGCAGCTCGATCTCGTGGTAATACCGCAGCGTCTTCACGCTCAGGTAGGTGAGCCGGGCAAATTCTCCGATGGAGACTGTCGCGGTCATACCCGACAGCAAACACCCTCCAGTGGGTGGAGAGTCAATATCGGTCAGTAGGTGAGCACGAAGGTGAGCAGCGGGGTCGTCTGCAGCGCCCCGCGCCACCACGAGTAGCCGAACCACACGTTCGGCGTGACCTCGCGGATCTCGTCCCAGATCTGCGGGGTGATCGAGGGCTGATAGTCCAGCGCCCACATCGGTCGCCCATCGATCAGCGACGGCGCGGTGTAGACGTTGGCGGGGAATCCCTCGATTCCGGCGCCGGTGATGCGGTTCATCAACCGGCCGCCGTCGGGGCCGGTGTAGAAGTTCTTGCCGATCCAGAACGGCGGCGCCATCGCCTCCACGACCGGCGGGCGCGCCACCCAGCCGTTGGTGATGCCGCTGGGAACTGCGCCCTGGGCCGAGTCCACGAAGATCCGGTCCTGCTGCTCCGGGGAACAGATGTCACGCAGCGCCGTCACGGTCGCCCGCGGATCGTTGTCGTACAGCACACAGCCGCCGCCGTAGTCGGCATCCGCGTGTGCGGCGGGTGCCAGGACCGCGGCCGGGACCACGGCGAGCATCGCCGCCAGGCACGCGGGCACGACCGAACGCGCGACGGATCTACCCAAATTCACACGGTCTACACGCATTGCTGCCTCCACCAGTGACCCGACCCGTCTTCGATCGTAGATCGCTATCGCCGGGTGGATAGGGGAGTAGACCCAACCGTGACTACGCTGGAGCGCAACCACTTCCCGCAGAGAGGACAGCCCGTGGAGCCCGGTGGACAGGTCGACATGCAGGCACTGCTTGCGCAGGCCCAGCAGATGCAGGAGGCCGTGATGGCCGCACAGGCCGAGATCGCGGAGGCCGAGGTCGAAGGCGAGGCCGGGGGCGGCCTGGTGCAGGTGACCATCAAGGCGACCGGTGAGGTGCAGTCGCTGCGGATCGACCCCAAGGTCGTCGATCCCGAGGACGTCGAGACCCTGCAGGATCTGGTCGTGGGCGCGGTCAACAACGCGATGTCCAACGCCCAGCAGCTGGCCGCCGAGAAGCTGGGTCCGCTGGCCGGTGGCGGCGGCATGCCCGGCCTGCCGTTCTAGCGGGCAGTAGACATTGTACGAGGGGCCGGTTCAGGATCTGATCGACGAGCTGGGCAAGCTGCCCGGCGTCGGTCCGAAGAGCGCGCAGCGCATCGCCTTTCACCTGCTGTCGGTGGAGCCGCCGGAGATCGACCGGCTGCAGGCCGTGCTGCAGAAGGTGCGCGACGGCGTGCGGTTCTGCGCGGTGTGCGGCACGGTCTCCGACGGCGAGCTGTGCCGCATCTGTGCCGATCCGCGGCGCGACCGCACCCTGATCTGCGTGGTCGAGGAGCCCAAGGATGTGCAGGCGGTCGAGCGCACCCGCGAGTTCCGCGGCCGCTACCACGTCCTCGGCGGCGCCCTGGACCCGCTGTCGGGCGTCGGCCCCGATCAGCTGCGCATCCGAGACCTGCTGGCGCGCATCGGAAATCAGGAGGACGGCGTCGATGTCACCGAGGTGATCATCGCGACCGACCCGAATACCGAGGGCGAGGCGACGGCCACCTACCTGGTCCGCATGCTCCGCGATTTCCCCGGCCTCACCGTCACCCGCCTCGCCTCGGGCCTCCCGATGGGCGGCGATCTGGAATTCGCCGACGAATTGACCCTGGGCCGGGCCCTGTCGGGGCGCCGCGCCCTGTGATTGCGGATGGTCTCCGGTTACTGTCGCTGGGGTGAGTCCGGAGTTCTTGCTGACAACCCTGGTTATCGTCGTGACGCCGGGGACCGGTGCGCTGTACACGCTGGCGGCGGGGTTGAGCCGGGGGACTCGGGCGAGCATGATCGCCGCGTTCGGGTGCACGCTCGGCATCGTGCCGCATATGGTCGCCGCGATCACCGGCCTGGCGGCGCTGTTGAACACCAGCGCGATCGCGTTCCAGACGTTGAAGTATCTGGGCGTCGCCTACCTGCTGTACATGGCCTGGAGCACGTTCCGGGACAAGGGCACGCTCGCGATCGATGAGCGGGGGCAGTCCGGCCCGCCGCCCTCGGCGCTGCGGGTGATCGTCTCGGCGGTGCTGCTGAATCTGCTCAATCCCAAGCTGACCATCTTCTTCTTCGCATTCCTGCCGCAGTTCGTCAGCCCGCAGGAGGCGCACGCGCTGCCCCGCATGCTCGAACTCAGCGGCGTCTTCATGCTCGCCACGTTCGTGGTGTTCGCCGCCTACGGCGCCTTCGCCGCCGCGGTGCGCACCCACGTCATCGACCGCCCCGCCATCACCACCTGGCTGCGGCGCGTGTTCGGCGCGTCGTTCCTGGCCCTCGCGGGCCGCCTGGCCCTGCAGAACCAGTAGTTCAGAGGTCGACCGGCTGCCAGTCGAGGGCGTCGAGCCGGGTGCGGTCGCCGACGGTCCAGTCCCAGATCAGGTCGGCCACCCGGACCGGGTCGGTGAGCGTGGTGCCGAAATGCCGCTCGGGCGAGCCGTCGCGGTACTCGAGGGTGTAGGTGCCGGTGCCGTCGCGGAAGGTCTGGATGTAGTCGTGGGGCGCGCGCTCGACGATCAGGTAGGGATTGGGATCGGCCAGGGCCGGGATCCACTCGTAGGCCAGGACCCTGGTGAGATACGGGAATTCGCCCGCGCCGCCGTGCGTCACGGTCACCGGGACGAGACCGGACGGGTCGATCAGCCAGGTGAGCTGCGGATCGTAGACGGCGTAGCCGCGCGGCGTGGCGAGGTCGAACAGCAGCCCGCGCAGATGGCCGATCGCGTCGTACGGGCTCGAAACATACAGCGCCGCACCGGTTTCCACGCCACCGACCGGCGCGTTCGCCAGGAAGCCGTCGCGCTCGGGCAGTTCGTCGTTGCGCCGGTTCAGCTCGGCCGCCATCTGCGCCACCGCCTCGGCCTCCGGCAGCCCGCGCTGGGCGGTCAGGTACGCGTCCACCTCGTCGGGGGTCGCGGCGGCACCCGACGGCAGCAGTACGTGGTCGTAGCTCACCCGGCCAGGCTACGTGGCCCGGTGCAGGTCTCGGTGACCGCGCAGCCGCAGCCTCCGGCCACGTCGAAACAGTCGACGACGAAGGCGTGCCGGGAGTGGTCGGTGTCGTAGCAGCCCGCATCGGTGCACTCCACCGACCTGTCGCCGTGCACGACGAGCGTGCCGTGGCAGTGGTCGAGCGCCGTATCGCAGGACAGGCAGACCCGCATGTGCATGAAGACCTCCTATGAGACCGTCCGCACTATCGGTGTACCACCGCGGTGCGACAGGATCGCGGCACCGACAGCGTGTCGTCCGCGGTTGTCCGAGCGCGGTCCGGGATGTGGCAACCCCTCCGCAACCGGCATACGCTGCAGTGAAAACCATCGACATCTACCTCAACGGGCTCGAGGGCGAGGAGAGCGCATGACAGCCGCCGTCACACCCACCGGCGCGGAGCCGGACACGGTCGACATCAACCGCTACGACCCGCAACACCGGCGCTGGCTGGCCGAGGCGGTCGCCAAGGTGCGGGCGGATATGCGCCGCTCCTCCGACACCCACCTGCTGCGGGTTCCGGTGGCCGCGCTGCCCGGGGTGGATCTGTACCTGAAGGACGAGTCGACGCATCCCACCGGCTCGCTGAAGCATCGGCTGGCGCGCTCGCTGTTCCTGCACTCGCTGTGCAGCGGCTGGATCCGGCCCGACCGCCCGGTGATCGAGGCGTCCAGCGGTTCGACCGCGGTCTCCGAGGCCTACTTCGCCCGGCTGATCGGCGTGCCGTTCATCGCGGTGATGTCCCGCGCCACCAGCCGGGAGAAGGTGCGGCTCATCGAATTCCACGGTGGCCGATGCCATTTCGTGGACGATGCGAACGAGGTCTACGAGGTCGCCGCGCGGCTGGCCCGCGAGACCGGCGGCCACTACATGGACCAGTTCACCTTCGCCGAGCGCGCCACCGACTGGCGCGGCAACAACAACATCGCCGAGTCGATCTTCGACCAGCTCGCCGAGGAACCGCACCCCGAACCGGCGTGGATCGTGGCGACCGCAGGCACCGGCGGCACCTCGGCGACGATCGCCCGCTACGTGCGCTACACCGGCCGCGCGACGGGCATCTGCGTGGCGGATCCGGACAACTCGGCGTTCTTCCCCGGCTGGCGGGACGCGGACCCCGGTGTCACCACCGAAACCTGCTCGCGCATAGAGGGAATCGGGCGCCAGCGGGTCGAGCCCAGCTTCGTCGCCCCGGCGATCGATCGGATGATCCACGTTCCCGACGCCGCCGCCATCGCCGCGATCCAGGTGCTGGAGGAGCTGATCGGCCGCAAGGCGGGCGCGTCCACCGGCACGGGGCTGTGGGCGGCGTTCCACCTGATGTCCGAGATGGCGCGCGAGGGTCGGCAGGGCAGCGTCGTCGGCCTGCTCTGCGATCCGGGCGACCGCTACATCGACAAGTACTACTCGTCGGATTGGCTCGCGGCCCAAGGGATCGACATCGAGCCGTGGCGCGCGCGGCTGCGGTCGTTCCTCGAAACCGGCAGCCTGTAGGAACCCGCTACGTGGTCAGCAGGCGCACCACCGCGATGATGCCGACCACCACGATCACCCCGCGCAGCACGGTCGGTGGCATGCGACGCCCCACCGTCGCCCCCAGCTGTCCGCCGATGATCGAGCCCACCGCGATCAGCGCGACGACCTGCCACGCCACCTCGGCGACGAAGACGAAGATCAGCGCCGAGAGCGCGTTCACCAGCAGCGCCAGGAAGTTCTTCACGGCATTGAGGCGCTGCAGTTCGTCGTGCACGAACACCCCGAGCAGCCCGATCAGCAGCACGCCCTGCGCCGCGCCGAAGTAGCCGCCGTAGACACCGGTCCCCAGCACCGCCAGCCACAGCAGCAGCCCGCCGTGCGCGGGCGCGGAGCCGTCGGCCTCGCGGCGCCGCTGCACCCACCTCGACAGCCGCGGCTGCACCACCACCAGCACCAGCGCGGCGACGATCAGCACCGGCACGATCGCCTTGAACGCCTCGGCGGGGAGTTTCAGCAGCAGAATCGCCCCCGCCGCGCCGCCCAGCAGCGACGCCGCGCCCAGGCGGAGCAGCCGGGCCCGCTGTCCCACGAGTTCGCGCCGGTACCCGAGCACGCCGCTGAGCCCGCCCGGCACCAGGCCGATCGTGTTCGAGACATTGGCCGTCACCGGTGGATAACCCAGCGCCAGCAGGACGGGGAAGGTGATCAGTGTTCCCGAACCGACGATCGTGTTGATGCATCCGGCCGCGATACCGGCCCCGAAGACGGCCAGCTGGTCCAGCAAGGTCATGCTCAGTTCTTGGCCTCCGCTTCGCTCCGGATGGTTTCGGCGCGACCCTCGAAAACCGAGACGCGCCGAAAACCATCCGGGGCGAAGTTACTTGGCTATCGCTTCGCGGCCCACTACCGGGGTGCGCAGACGCTCCGCGGGGGCCGGTCTTTTACGCACGGATCGCGCACCTGTAAACTCGCGCTCATCATGCAGCGGGCACTCCTTCTCGGCCGCCGCGACGGGGTCTGATACGGACCGGCTCCCGTCGCGGGGTTCAGCTGTGCCGGTCGACCCAAATACTTGGGACACACCAAACCCACACTCTCGGAGAATCGCATGTCACCCGCTGACGCCTTCGTTTCCGGATCGCGCACCATCACCGCGCCGTCCAAGCCCGCGCCGGCCGACCAGCCCGCGTGGAACAAGCAGAAGAACTCCTCGATGCCGACGTTCCGGTATCGGCCCTTCACCGACGAGGTGCCGGGTGCGAGCCCGGCGTCGGATGCCGCCCTGCAGCCGTTCCAGCGCACCTGGCCGGACAAGGTCGTCGACCGCGCCCCGGCGTGGTGCGCCGTGGACCTGCGCGACGGCAACCAGGCCCTGATCGACCCGATGAGCCCGGCCCGCAAGCGCCGCATGTTCGACCTGCTGGTGCGGATGGGCTACAAGGAGATCGAGGTCGGGTTCCCGTCGGCCAGCCAGACCGACTTCGACTTCGTCCGCGAGATCATCGAGGACGGCGCGGTACCCGACGACGTCACCATTCAGGTGCTGACCCAGTGCCGCCCGGAGCTGATCGAGCGCACCTTCCTGGCCTGCCAGGGCGCGCCCAACGTGATCGTCCACTTCTACAACTCGACCTCCATCCTGCAGCGCAGGGTGGTGTTCCGCGCCGATCGCGAGGCCGTGAAGAAGATCGCCACCGATGCGGCGACGCTGTGCCTGCAGATCGAAAAGCAGTACCCGGACACCAACTGGCGCTACGAGTACAGCCCGGAGTCCTACACGGGCACCGAGCTGGAGTACGCGCGCGACGTCTGTGACGCCGTCTCCGCGATCATCGCACCGACCCCCGACAAGCCGATGATCATCAACCTGCCCGCGACCGTCGAGATGGCGACCCCGAACGTCTACGCCGACTCGATCGAGTGGATGAGCCGCAACCTGGCCCGCCGCGATTCGATCGTGCTGTCGCTGCACCCGCACAACGACCGCGGCACGGCCGTGGCCGCCGCCGAGCTGGGCTATCAGGCGGGCGCCGACCGCATCGAGGGCTGCCTGTTCGGCAACGGCGAGCGCACCGGCAACGTCTGCCTGGTCACGCTGGGCATGAACCTGTTCTCCCGCGGCGTGGATCCGCAGATCGACTTCTCCGACATCGACGAGATCCGCCGCACCGTCGAATACTGCAACCAGCTGCCCGTGCACGAGCGCCACCCCTACGGCGGCGACCTGGTCTACACCGCGTTCTCCGGCAGCCACCAGGACGCGATCAACAAGGGCCTGGACGCCATGAAGGTGGCCGCCGACGCCGCCGATTCCGATGTCGACGACATCACCTGGGAGGTGCCGTACCTGCCCATCGACCCCAAGGACGTGGGCCGCACCTACGAGGCCGTCATCCGGGTGAACTCGCAGTCCGGCAAGGGCGGCGTGGCCTACATCATGAAGACCGATCACGGCCTGGCGCTGCCGCGGCGGCTGCAGATCGAGTTCTCCCAGGCGATCCAGAAGATCACCGACGGCGAGGGCGGCGAGGTCACGCCCAAGGAGATGTGGGACGTCTTCGCCGAGGAGTACCTGAACCCGATCGTGCCGCTGGAGCGCATGCGGCAGAAGGTGACCGCCTCCGAAACCGACGGCGGGACCGACCACATCGACGCCGTGGTCAAGGTGGACGGCGCCGAGCAGGAGATCTCCGGTGAGGGCAACGGCCCGCTCGCCGCGTTCGTCGACGCGCTGTCGACCATCGGCTACGACGTGCGGGTGCTGGACTACTCCGAGCACGCCATGTCCGCGGGCGACGACGCCCAGGCGGCGGCGTACGTCGAATGTGCCGTGGGCGACAAGGTGTCGTGGGGTGTCGGCATCGCCACCTCCATCACCACCGCGTCGCTGCGCGCGGTCGTCTCCGCGGTCAACCGGGCCCACTACAGCCGCTGATTACGGCAAGCCCTCCGGACCTGGGAAGGGTGGGGTTTTAAAACAATTTATATAAAAACAAAAAAACCCAGGAACGCCCGCGGCCCCGCGGGACCGGCCACCAACACACCCTGCGAGATTTGGGG
>NZ_JARWQD010000110.1 GCF_029869545.1 Nocardia wallacei
GGTGGTGGCCGAGGCGGCGCCGGTCCAGAGGTCGACCAGGGGCTCGCCGTGGCGGTACACCGCCAGTGCCCCACCCGCGCCGGGCCGATCGCCGACGAACCGCGCGAAGGCGCGTGCCAGCGGCTCGAACCCGGGGGCGGCGCGACCGGCCACCCCGGCGGGAAGCTCCGCGGAGTCGAAAGAGAAAGCGACGTTGCTCACATGTTCACGGTACGGGCGGACGATAGCGCACGGCAATGATGTTGTCCGACTGGTGATTTCCCGCGACCGCCCGGATACGGCGCGCACAGCCCCCGCCGAGCCCTCGAATCCTGCGGTTTTCTCCCAACCGGGCCCCGCCGCCGGGCCGGGAATCCTATCGTGAGTTATGGGATCGTTGCGATCGTTGGCGCTGATTCTGCTCGTCGTCGTGGCTGCCTGCTCGACGTCCGGAACCCCGACGCCCGCGCCGATCACCGCCGATCCGACCCTGATCGGCGACTGGCACGGCACGCTGCCCGGTCTCGATCAGCCGGTGGGTGTGCGGTTCACCGAGCGCGGGGCCACCGCGTCGGTGCCGGTGCAGGGCATCTACGACCGGCCGCTGGACAAGGTGTCGGCCGGTCCGGAGAGTATCGGATTCACCATCCCGGGACTGCCCGGCACACCGACGTTCCTGGGCAGATACGACCGCGGCACCGACACGATCACCGGTTCGGTCACCCAGACCGGCGCGCCGCTGACCCTCGCGCGCGGCAAGGTGCCCGTGCCGCCGCGACCTCAGGAGCCGCGCCCGCCGTTCCCGTACCGCACCGAGGACGTCGGCTTCGCCAGCGGCAGCGTGACCGTCGCGGGCACGCTCTCGCTGCCCGCCACGCCGGGACCGCATCCGGCCGTCGTGCTGATCACCGGCAGCGGACCGCAGGATCGCAATGAGGAACTGCTGGGCCACAAGCCATTCCTGCTGCTGGCCGACACGCTCACCCGCGCGGGTTACGCCGTGCTGCGCACCGACGACCGCGGCGTCGGCGGCACCGGCGGCGCCCTCGACCGCGCCACCTACGACGACCTGAGCGGTGACATCGTCGCCGGTATGGACCTGCTGCGCGGCCGGGCCGATATCGACCGGAACCGGATCGGGCTGCTCGGCCACAGCGAGGGCGGGTACCTCGCGCCCCGGGTGGCGGCGCGGCCCGGCAGCGGGGTCGCGTTCGTGATCATGCTGGCCGGTCCGGCCGCCGACGGGGCCGACGTGCTGATGGAGCAGACCCGCCTGCAACTGACCGTCCGCGACGCCTCGGTGGCGGAGACCCGCGACCAGATCGGCTTCGTCAGCACCCTGTCCGCCCTGGTCCGCACCGGCGATACCGAGCAGCTGCGGCGCTGGCTCACCGACCGCAATGCGACTCGCCCACCGGATCAGCAGCTGCCGCCGGGCGCGGCGGACGAGTTCACCAGCCTGTACTTCACCTCGCTGATCACCTACGACCCGGCGGCGGCCCTGTCGGCCCTGCGCATGCCGGTGCTCGCCCTCTACGGCGGCAAGGACCTGCAGGTCCCGCCCGCCCAGAGCGAGCCGCTCGCCAGGCAGCTCCTCGCCGGGAATCCCGACGCCGATATTCGCGTCTTCGACGGCCTCAACCACCTCCTGCAACCGGCCGGAACCGGTGAGCCTGTCGAATACGCGGCGATCGAGACCACGATGGACCCGCAGGTTCTGGACTATCTCGTCGCCTGGCTGACTCAGCGCTTCCCGCCCGCGCGGTAGCTTCGCCCGGCAGCGGACTCCAGGACGGCGAAGCAGTGCGCGGGAAGCGTTGTGGTGGTGGAGGTTTGGTGAACCGGGTTCCAGGTCAGTAGCGGAGTGCCGATGAACGGGATATCGGCCGGGGTCGGCGCGAGGTTGCAGAGGATGTGGATGCGGTTGCGGTGCAGGGTGATCCAGCGCCGCTGTTCGTCGAAGTCGATCTCGAGGTGCGAGAGCCAGGGGTCGGTGAGATCCGGGTGGGTGCGGCGGAGCGCGAGCAGGTCGCGGTAGCAGGACAGCAGGCGGGCGTGCGACGGTTTCGACGGCTCGGACCAGTCGAGTTTCGATACCTCGAACGTCGCGGGGTCTTGCGGGTCCGGGATGTCGGTGACGGGCCAGCCGTGGTCGGCGAACTCGGCCCGGCGTCCGGCGGCCACGGCGGCGGCGAGTTCGGGTTCGGGGTGGGAAGTGAAGTACCGGAACGGGGTTCGCGCGCCCCATTCCTCACCCATGAACAGCATCGGCGTGTAGGGAGACAGCAGCACCAGGGCGGCCTTGACCGCCAGCTGACCATCGGTGAGGTAGGCGCTCGGACGGTCCCCGAGCGCGCGGTTCCCGATCTGATCGTGCGTGCACGTGTAGGCCAGCAGCGCACTGGCCGGGGTCGTCTCGGTATTCAACGGGCGCCCGTGGATTCGCCCGCGGAAGCTGGAATACGTTGCGGAATGGAAAAATCCGTGACGCATCGTCTCGGCGAGGCAGCGCATCGATCCGAAATCGCCGTAATAGCCCTGCCGTTCGCCGGAGACCGCCGCGTGGACGGCGTGGTGCAGGTCGTCGTTCCACTGGCCGTGCAGTCCATGGCCGCCCGCGGCGCGCGGGGTGATCAGGCGCGGATCGTTCAGGTCGCTCTCGGCGATGAGGGTGAGCGGGCGGCGCAGATGGGCGGAGAGCCTTTCGGTTTCGATCGCCAGCCGCTCCAGCAGCCCCGCGCCACCGTCCCCGAGAGCATGCACGGCATCCAATCGCAATGCATCGATATGGAATTCGCGGAACCAGCGCAGCGCGTTGTCGATGACGAAGCGGCGCACCTGCTCCGAGCCCGGACCGTCGAGCCTGAGATTGTGCCCCCAGTCGTTGCGGTCCTCGCTCAGGTACGGCCCGAACCGCGGCAGATAGTTCCCGGACGGACCCAGGTGGTTGTAGACGACGTCGAGCGCCACCGCCAAACCCCTTGCGTGGCAGGCGTTCACGAACCGCTGCAGCCCATCCGGGCCGCCGTACGCCTCGTGCACCGCGTACCACAGCACGCCGTCGTATCCCCAGTTCCACACCCCGTTGAACGCGTTGACCGGCATCAGCTGGACCGTCGTGACACCGAGCTCCACCAGATGATCCAGGCGCTCGGCGGCCGCATCGAAGGTCCCCTCCGGAGTGAATGTGCCGATGTGCAGCTCGTAGAACACCGACCCGGCCAGCTGCCGCCCCGTCCATCCGGCGTCGGTCCACCGCGCCGGATCCACCTCGTACAGGACCGAGCGACCATGCACCCCCTCCGGCTGCCGCGGCGAACGCGGATCCGGCAGGACAACCGGATCGTCATCGATCAGGAATCCATACCGCGCCCCGACATCGGCCTCGACCTCGCCCCGCCACCACCCCCGCGCATCACCCACCATCGGATGAACCCAACCATCAACGTCCACCCGCACCCCCCGCGCCCACGGCGCCCACACCTCGAAACCCACCACCGCCCCAGCATGGCAGCCCACACCACACCGCAACACCACCAGCACGGCCTTCTCGGCGCGCGCACACCCCTTCCCCCCGCACACCATGCCCTCCTCTCCCCGCACACCGCCCGTCCTCCTTCCCCGCACACCGTGCAACCTCCTTCCCCGCATGCCGTCCGCCCTCCTTCCACCGCACACCATGCCCTCCTCTCTCCACACGCCGTCCGCCCTCCTTTCCCCGCACACCGTGCGGCCTCCTTTTCCCGGCATGCTTTTGGCCGGGATCCACGGTTCGGGGTGGTGCGGAGCGGGGCGGGTTGACACAGTTAGGGGGTGGGAATCTATAGCGAACGGGTGTTGCCGCGGATCATCGACGTGGCGTGCGGGCTGCCCGTCAACGAGCGGCTGCGGCGGCGGGTCTGCGCGGGGCTGAGGGATCGGGTGGTGGAGATCGGGTTCGGATCCGGCCACAACGTGCCGTACTACCCGGAGTCGGTGAAGTCGGTGACGGCCGTCGAACCGGCCGACGGCGGGTGGCGGCTGGCGGCGAAGCGGCTGGCACAGTCATCGATTCCGGTGCAGCGCTCCGGCCTGGACGGTCAGTCACTTCCGTTCCCGGACAACAGCTTCGACGCCGCGTTGTCGACGTGGACGCTGTGCACGATCCCCGAGATGAGTGCCGCGCTGGCCGAGATCCGGCGGGTCCTGGTGCCCGGCGGCACCTTCCACTTCGTCGAGCACGGGCTCGCTCCCGACGCCAAGGTCCAGACCTGGCAGCACCGGTTGAACCCGGTCCAGAAGACGCTGTTCGGCGGATGCAACCTGAACCGTGACATCGCCGATGCGGTCGAGCAGGCCGGTTTCGAGGTCCGGGAGCTGGACCGGTTCTACGAGGAGTCGGCGCCGAAGTTCCTCGGATCGCAGTACCTGGGCGTCGCGGTCTCGCCCTGATCCGGGCATCGCCTCACGTCCGGGGCGGCGCGGCCGAATACTCCTGCTCCGGGCGACCGGTGCTGCCGTAGCGCAGTTGCATGCGTAGCGCTCCGGAGGCGACCAGGTTGGCGAGATAGCGCTGGGCGGTGGCGCGCGAGACGCCCGTCTCGGCGGATACCTCCGCCGCGGACATCGGCGTGGGTGACTGCCGAACGGCCCGCAGCACAAGATCTTTCGTCGGCGAGGCCGGAGCCGCGGCCGACCCGCCCGGTCCCACCGGCCGCAGGGCCTCGACGGCGGCGTCGATATCGCGGGCGGTGACCACCGGGGCGGCGAGCAGGCGGCGGTAGCGGGCGTAACCGGCCAGTCGCGCCGCCAGGGCGGCATGGTCGAACGGCTTCACCAGATAGCCCAGCGCGCCCGCGGACATCGCGGCGCGCACGGTATCGGCTTCCGTTGCGGCGGTGAGCATCATGGCGTCGCAGCCGATCTCGCGCACCAGGTCCACACCCGAACCGTCGGGCAGATAGACATCGATCAGCGCCAGATCGAACGTCGCCTCCGCGAGCGCCGATCGCGCCGCCGCCAGCGAGGTGGCCGTGCCACCGACTGCGAAACCCGGTAGCGCGGAGACGATTCCGGCGTGCAGGTTCGCCACCCGGAAGTCGTCGTCGACGACCAGTACGGTCAGATCGGTTGTGCCCATGCGGCTTCTCCCTCCACCAGCACCCCGGGCAGCCGGGCGATGAACTCGGCCCCGCCCAGCGGCGGCGCACCCCCGCCCGGACTCGACAGCACCACGTCCCCGCCCAGCGCCCGCGCGACCTGCCGCGACAATGCCAGGCCCACCCCGCGCCCACCGGGTGCCCCGTTGTCCGGCCGCGTCGAAACCCCCTCGGCGAAAATCGATTCCAGCAGCTCCGCCGCCACCCCGGCCCCACTGTCGACCACCGTGATGTGCAACGTCGCCCCTTCCTGCACAAGTTCGACCTCCACATACCCGACGGGCACAGGTGGCACCGCACTCCCGGCGGTGTCGTCGCCGTCTCGTCCAGCACCGCGGCCTCGCCCCGCCCCCGCCGACCACGAACCCTCTTCCGCCGCAACGTGTCCACTCTTGTCGATCGACGGAACGTCGGGCGCGCCGCGCTCGACCGCTGAATACGGGGCCGGTTCATGCCACGCGTCCCGCTCGGTCGGCGGCTCCGGTGACCCGTGGACGCCCGGTCGACCCTGTCCGTCGGCGCGGGCGGCCTCGATGGCGTTGTCGAGGAGGTTTCCCAGGACCGTCGTGACATCCACGGGCACAGCGAGATCGGCGTCGATCCAGGTGTTGGGGCCGAGGCGGAGTTCGATGCCGCTCTCGCGCGCATGGGCGGCCTTGGCGGCCAGGAATGCCTGCAGAAAAGGATCTCGGATCGCATCCATGCCGGGCAGTGCCGCACCGAGCGGGCCCGAACCCAGCAGCTCGTCGATGTATTGCGACGCCTCATCCGTCCGGCCGCCGTGCAGCAGCCCGCTCAGCAGGTGCAGCCGGTTGGCGAACTCGTGGCGCTGAGCGCGCAGCACCGTGCTCATCGACTGCACCGCATCCAGTTGGCGGGTCAGCGATTCGACGTCGGTGCGGTCGCGCACGCTCAGCACGGCACCCAGCTCCCGCCCGTCGCGGCTGACGGTCCGGCCGGTGACCACCACCAGCCGATCACCGACAGCGGTCTGCACGGGCCGTTCGTCGGCGGCCCGGAACACCTGCAAAACCCTTGGGGTCAAACCGATCTCGTCCACCGGCGTGCCGTTGGCACCATCGATACCGAGCAGCCGACGGGCCTCGTCGTTGACGACGGTGAGACGCCATCGCGTATCGACGGCGACCACCCCTTCGCCGATTCCGTGCAGCACCGCCGCCTGCTCCCGCACCAATTCCGCCAGTTCCGGCGGCTGCAGGCCCAGGGTCAGCCCGTGCCACCGCCGCGCCAGCAGCAGCGACCCGATCACCCCGGCCAGCAGCGCGGCTCCCGCGAACAGCCCGGCGCGGCGCAGGTCGGCAAGCAGTTGCTCACGCACGGCCGTCGTCGAGATACCCACGCTCACCTCCCCCACGATGCTGTCGCCGTCGGGCCGCAGCACCGGCACCTTCGCCCGCACGGATTCGCCGAGCGTGCCGCGCTCCTGGATCACCACCTCCGATCCGGCCAGCGCGGCCGACGGATCGGTGCTGACCCGCTCCCCCAGCCGCCGGATGTCCGGGTGCGCCAGCCGGATCCCGGCGTCGTCGGTGATCACCACGTAGAGCGCCCCCGTGCTCCGGCGCGTCTCCTCGGCGATCCGCTCGAGCTGCCCGTCGGCGAGGGACGCGGCCAGCCCCGGATTCTCGGCGAAGGTAGCCGAGGTGTAGCGGGATGCCTCGGAACGCACCTGCGGATCGACCGCCACGGTGCGCGCGATCGCCAGCGCCCGCTGCCCGTACTCCCCGGACAGCCGCTGCTGGCCCACATGCGCGAACACGCCGAACGCGATACCGAGCGTCAGCGCAACAAGCACGACCTGCAGCAACACGATCTGCGTCCGCAACCGCACCACACGCCCGAACACCTTCATCCCAGCAATACCTACACCCCTGATCTAAATGATCACAACCCCCACCCCCGCTTGCACACCGTATGCCCACCCCAACTTCCCGGGGTGCGCAGAATGAGCAGAACGCTTGTTTTGCGGGTTGCGTTGGTAGTGCGCAGAACCTCATTCGGTGTGATGCCGCCCACTTATGGTCGGTCGGCGGTCGCACATCACACGGGCGGCCCGAAGTTCAGGAGAACCTCATGACCAATCTCATGGAGCGGCGCGACGGCGGGCCGTGTATCGAGTTCCGGGGGGCGACCAAGCGGTTTCCCGGGTCCGGCGGGGGCATTCATACCGCGGTGAAGGACCTTCACTTCGCTGTCGCCCCTGGCGAATTCGTCGCGGTGGTCGGACCGACCGGCTGCGGGAAGTCCACGACGCTGTCGCTGGTGTCGGGGCTGGAGAAGACCTCGGCGGGCCGAACGCTGGTGCGGGGCAGTGATGTCGACGGGATCCCGGACGGCATCGGCTACATGTTCCAGCAGGACGCGGTGCTGCCGTGGCGGACCGTGCTCGACAATGTGGCGCTCGGCCCCCGGTTCCAGGGCGCGTCGAAAGCGCAAGCGCGCGAACGCGCTTCGGAGTGGGTGCGCAAGGTCGGGCTGGCCGGATTCGAGAAGTACTACCCGCATCAGCTGTCCGGCGGTATGCGCAAACGCGTCGCGCTGGCACAGACGCTGGTCAACGATCCCGAAATCCTGCTCATGGACGAGCCTTTCAGCGCGCTGGACGTCCAGACCCGCCAGCTGATGCAGGACGAACTGCTCCGCGTCTGGGGCGGCAGCAACGCCGCGGTCGTCTTCGTCACCCACGACCTCGAGGAGGCCATCGTGCTCGCCGACCGCGTCGTGGTGATGACCGCGAGCCCCGCCACCGTCTGCGGCGACTTCCGCGTCACCCTGGACCGCCCGCGCGACGTGGAGGAGGTCCGCCTCACCGACGAATTCCGCCGACTGTACGGCGAGATCTGGGGCACGCTGCGCGACCAGGTCGACGCCGCCCGCGCGAAGGGAGCCGACCGTGTCGCCTGACACCATCGACCAGATCGCCACCGCCGCACCGGAGGTCGAGGCCGAGACCGAGGAGCAGATCCTCGCCCGCGCCCGCGGCCACGCCCGCCGCTCCCGGATTCGGACCTGGGGGCTGCGGCTCGCGCTGATCGCGCTGTGGCTGGGATCGTGGGAGCTGACCGCCTCGCTGTGGATCGACCCGTTCTTCTATTCGAAGCCGTCGCTGATCTGGCAGCGCATCGTCGAATGGTTCACCGAGGGAACGCAGTTCGGCTCGATCTGGCTGCAGATCTTCACCACGGTGGAGGAGGCGGTGCTCGGCTTCGTCATCGGCGCGGCCGCCGGTGTCGTGCTCGGTGTGCTGCTGGGCCGCAGCCGCTACTGGGCCGAGGTGCTGGCGCCGTTCATCAAGGCGCTCAACGCCGTTCCGCGCATCGTGCTGGCCTCGCTGTTCATCATCTGGTTCGGCCTGGGCCTCGAGTCCAAGGTCGCGACCGTCGTGGTGCTCACCTTCTTCGCGGTGTTCTTCAACGCCTTCACCGGCGCCCGCGAGGTGGACGGCAACGTCATCGACAACGCCCGCATCCTGGGTGCGAGCCGCTGGCAGGTGCTGTCGCAGATCGTGCTGCCCAGCGCGACCACCTGGATCCTGTCCAGCCTGCACACCGCGTTCGGCTTCGCCCTGATCGGCGCGGTGGTCGGCGAATACGCCGGTGCCAGCAAGGGTCTGGGCCTGCTGATCTCCAACGCGCAGGGCACGTTCGACGCGGCCGGTATCTACGCGGGCATGATCATCATCACGGTGGTGGCGCTACTCGCCGAATGGGGTATCGGCGCGACGGAGGGGCGGCTGCTGAAATGGCGTCCGTCGCAGGCACAGTCGGGGCACGGGATCTGAGCCATGAGGTATCGCAAGCATATTGCCGTGGTCCTGCTCGCCGTCTGCTCGCTGCTGCTGGTGACCGGCTGCCGGGACTCGCGCAAGATCCCGATGGCGAACGGGCGGCCGCAGATCACCATCATGGTGGGCGGCCTGGAGAAGGTGATCTACCTGCCCGCGATGCTCACCGAGCGGCTGGGCAACTTCGCCCGCAACGACATCGACGTCAAGCTGATGGGTGAGCAGTCCGGCGCCAGCGCCGAGACGGCGCTGCTGACCGGCGACGTCCAGGCCGTGGTGGGGTTCTACGACCACACCGTCGACCTGCAGGCCAAGGACCAGTGCCTGAAGACCGTCGTCCAGTTCGCGGACGTGCCCGGCGAGGCCGAACTGGTCTCGAAGGCGCAGGCCGCGAATATCAAGTCGCCCAGCGATTTCCGCGGCAAGAAGCTGGGCGTGACCTCGCTGGGCTCGTCGACCGACTTCCTCACCCAGGCGCTGGCCGGGCAGGCCGGGATGACGACCTCCGACTACGACCGGGTGAAAGTCGGTGCGGGACAGACGTTCATCGCCGGTATGAACCACGGCGGCATCGACGCGGGCATGACCACGGATCCGACGGTGGCACAGATGGTCAAGTCCGGCGACGCCGAGGTGCTGGTGGACATGCGCACCGAGGCGGGTACCCGCGCCGCGCTGGGCGGGCTGTATCCGGCTTCGTCGCTGTACATGAAATGCGATACCGTGCAGTCGCATCCGGAGATCGTGCAGAAGCTGGCGACAGCGTTCGTCCAGACGCTGCAGTGGATCAAGACGCACACCCCGGAGGAGATCGCCGCGCAGATGCCCCCACAGTATGCCGCCGCGGGCAAGGATCTCTACGTCCAGTCGATCCACGACTCCATCGGCATGTTCAACGGCGACGGCCTGATGAAACCCGAAGGCGCCCACAATGTCCTGACCATCCTCGGCAAGTACTCCCGCAACGTCGCCCCGAAGAAGGACAGCATCGACCTCGAGGAAACCTACACCAACGAGTTCGTGCAGAAGGCCCTTCAGAGCAGGCAGTAGGACGTCGCTCACCCCATATTCACCACCGGTTCGTACCGGTCCAGCCACACAACCAGGTCCAGGAACTGTTCCAGGTCGATGCGCTCGGGCATCGTGAGGTTGTCGCTGGGCCGGGCGGCGAGCTTGGTCACCACGTCGGCGTCGACCAGCTCGAACACCCGGTGCCCACGGCGCTCCTGGAGCACCTGCGTCGACTGTCGTTGCAGCGCAGTCAGGTACACGCTGTCGGATGCGAGCGGGTAGTGCACCTTCTTGCGTTGCACCACGGAGTTCGGCAGCAGGTCGGCGGTCGCGGCGCGCAGCAGGCTTTTCTCCCGGCCGTCGTAGGAGCGCACGGCCCAGGGCACGTTGTAGACGTAATCGATCAGCCGGTGATCGCAGAACGGGACGCGCACCTCGAGCCCGGTCGCCATGCTCATCCGATCCTTGCGGTCCAGCATCGCCTGCAGGAATCGGGTGAGGTGCAGGTAGGACATCCTGCGCATGCGGGTGTCGAGTTCGCTGTCCCCGCACAGAGATTCGACCGGCGCGATCGCCTCCCGATAGCTCTCGCGCACATAGGCATCGAGGTCGAGCGCGCTCACCAGCTCGGGCCGCAGCGTCGCGGTCCGACGGGTCATCTCCTTCGGCATCGCCGCCATCCACGGGAAGGTGTCGGCGTCGCGCAGCGCCGGTTCGTGGAACCAGCGATATCCGGCGAAGATCTCGTCGGCCGACTCCCCCGACAGCGCCACGGTGGAGTGCTCGCGCACCGCCCGCGACAACAGATACAGCGAGGCATCGGAATCGCCGAAACCGCGCGGCAGGTCGCGCGCGGCGACCACCGCGGCCCGCACCTCGGGCGCCGCCAGGCTCGCCGGATCGATCACGACGCTGCTGTGCCGCGCACCGAGGTGCCCGGCCACCTCCCGCGCGAACGGCGAATCGAGCGTCGAACGCCATTCGTCGGCAACGAAATTGCGCTCCTGGTCGGCGAAGTCGACGGTGAACGCGCGCACCTGCTCCCCCTCGGCGTCCAGCCGCGCCGCGGCGAGGGCGGTGATGGCCGAGGAGTCCAGGCCGCCGGACAGCAGCGTGCACAGTGGCACATCGGCGACCAGTTGCCGGGATACGCTGTCGCGCAGCAACTCCCGGACGGTCTCGATCGTGCCCGGTAGATCGTCGGCGTGGTCGGTGGTCGTGAGTTGCCAGTAGCGGTGCTCGCGCAGCCCGCAGCGACTCACCGTCACCACCGTGCCCGGATCGACCTGCCGCATCCCCTCCCACACCGCAGCCCCGGGGTCGGCGATCATGGTGAACAGCTCGCGCAACCCGTCGAGCCCGACCACCCGGCGAGCCTGCGAATTGGCAAGGATCGCTTTGGGTTCCGAGCCGAACAGTACGCCGTCGTCCGTCGGCCACAGATACAGCGGTTTGATGCCGAGCCGGTCGCGGATCAGCACCAGCTTCTGCTCGCGCGCATCCCACAGCGCGAACGCGTACATGCCGATCAGCCGCTCGGCCACGGCCTCTCCCCATTCCAGGTAGCCGCGCAGCACGACCTCGGTGTCCGATCGGCTGCGGAAGCGGTGCCCGCGCGCCACGAGTTCGGCGCGCAGCTCGGTGAAGTTGTAGACCTCCCCCGAATACACCAGCGCCACAGCGCCGTTCGGGGTGTCGGCGGTCATCGGCTGACCGCCGCCGGTGATGTCGATGACGGCCAGGCGGCGGTGCCCGAGGGCCGCGGGGCCCTCGATCCACACACCCCCGGCGTCGGGTCCGCGCTCGGCCATCGTCGCGGTCATCGCCTCGACGGTGTCGCGCTCGCGGGTCAGGTCTCGGTCGAAGGATACCCATCCGGTGATTCCACACATACTCACAGTTTGAAGTGCCTCTAAAATTAAAGCAACCATAATTTTGTTGCGACTGTAGTACAGTGCGGATATGGGTGACACCGAGGTCGGACTGCGCGAGCTGAAGAAGGAGCGCACCCGCCGCGCCCGGGGGCGCGCCGCCCACGCGCGGGTGGAGGAAAAGGGGGACGACAAAAACACCCCCCCCCCCAAAGACCCCCCCGCCCCGGGGTAACCCCGG
>NZ_JARWQD010000111.1 GCF_029869545.1 Nocardia wallacei
GGCCCTGTCTACTGTTACTCATGGCTCGTCCTTATGCACCGCCCTTTTACCGATGCGCACATTCTGTCCCTGCCTATCGCTTTACAACACCGCCGTGGTGTCGTCGAAACTGCCGACGACACCACGCATTCCCGCGGCAGCCTCGGGCGACACCGACCCGGCCGCCCGCAACGCACCGGTCTCCGTGTCCAGTTCGGCAAAGTCACCGAACCCCGCCAGCGAACGCACCAGGACACCGGGGCCCTCCACTGGCCCGCCGGATGGGAACCACGCTCCGCCCCGTCGTCGGCCATACGCGTCCCCCGCGCCGTCGCCCGGGATTCCATCCGACGTCCCGTCCGAAATAGGTTGTGAAGCAACATTTTCCGGCGACTCATACGACACGGAATACGACGGCGAGATTTCCGAAGGCGCCTGCGATCCCCCGGCCCCACTCGAAGATCCGGAGCGATCCTGCAGCTCCTGTGCCGACGCCTGCAACGCCCCCGAAAGTTGCCGAGCCACAGACTGCTCCGACACAGACGGCCCTTGCCGCTCCGGCATACACGACGCTGGCTGCTCCGGCATATGTGACTCTGACTGCTCCGACGTAGGCGGCACCGGCTGCCCCGACGCGGGCAGCTTCGGCTGCTCCGAGATATGCGGCACAGGTTGCCCCAACGTATGCAGCTCTGGCGCCGACGTGATCGGCGCCTCCGTAAGCGGCGGAAGTACCGACGACACAGGTGGTACCGCTGACCCCGGAGGCAGATCCGGTGCCGGAACCTGCGGCAGGCCCGGAAATTGCGTAAACCCGGACGGCCGCGGCAACTCCGATCCCGGAACCGACGACGGCTCCGGCAACCGCGGAGGCACAGACGATTCAAAAGACCCCGCAGGCTGATTCAGCACAGGCGGTGTCGCAGGCACCGGCGATACAGGCAATTCCGGCGATACAGACGACGTCGGCGTAACCGACGATTGCGGCGGCGCATTCGGCACCGATTCCGGAGGAACCGGAAACTCCGGTGGCACAGGAAGCACCGGCGCAGGTGGTGGCGGTATGGGCGGGGTCGGCGGCAGCGGAGGTGTGGGAGGTGTAGGTGGTTTTGGTGGCTGTGGGGGCGGGGGTGTGGGGTTGGGGTTTTCCCATACGGCGTCGTCGGGTGGCTCCGGCGCGTTGTAGTCGGGAATCTCGTCGAGGGCGAAAAACCTTGGGGTGTAGGGGACGTTGGAGGTCGTATCCGGACGCTCGGCCTTCTCTTCCTCCTCTGGCCTGGTGCCCGTGCCGGAACCATCCTCATCCGGTTGTGGTCCGGTGTCTTCCGACTCGCCTTCGGCCCGACCGCTGCGGCCCGCCTGCGACGTTCCCCCGTCGTTGCGACGCGAGCCGTTGTCCGGCGCGGCCTCACCCCACGGCGGCGCCCCGCTCCCTGACCGCTCATTGCCCGGCACCCGCTGCTCCTCCGGGTGCGCCTGCCTCTCGGATGGCTCGCCGCCCGATCCCGACTCACCCTCCGGGCGCACTCGGCCTCCGGACGGCTCACCGCCAGATTCCCGCGCGCCCTTCGATTCTCCCTGCTCCTCGGCCCGCCCATCGCCCGGCAGCCGCTCATTCTCCGTCGATGGTTCGTCACCTGAACCCCGTTGTGGCAGCTCGCTTTCGGAACGGAGGCTGCCATCGGGCCGTCGCGGAACGGCAGGCTCATGGCCCGGTGCGGGCTGGTCGGCATCTTGCCGCCCCTCATCCTGCGGGCGGTCGAACGACTTCGCGGACCTATGTGCGGCATCGGATTGCCCTGCCTGCAACGGTGTTTCACCGGTCGGGGCCGCAGGGCGCTCCGGTGTCGCCACGCCGGAGCGCGAACCATCGCCTCGAGTCGCGGATACGTCCGGGCGCGCCCCGTCGGCGTCGTGATCGGATCGTATGGACCTCGGTGGTGAGCCGGGTTGCGGGCGTCCTTGATCTGGAGGAAGTTCACTCGAACCGGTGGGGGGACGGTTGTCCGAGCCCGCAGGCCGGGCGCCAGGCTCCCCGGAGGTGCCGGGCGTTGGGGGCGGATTCGCCCCGGGCTGCGGGATCGGTGTCGCGGGAGGCCTGGGCTCGGCCGGGTCCTGTTCCAGCGGCCACACTTTCACGTCGCCGCGTGATCCGTCACCACTCGGCCGGGGAGAAGCTGCTTCGTGCCCGGTCGCCCCGTCGCCGGGTTCATGTGGGATCGGCGGGTTCTCCGGACGCCCACCGGAAGAGCGCGCCCCCTCCGCGGGGCCATCGGTCCGCCCCGAACCATCCGGTCCGTCACCCCGGGCCGCGGCACTCGCCGCCGGGCCCTCGGTCCGTCCCGGCCCATCCGGTGCGTTGGTACGCTGCGCATCGTTCTGTGCCGGAGCTTCGGTTCGGCTCGGACCCTCGGTGCCGCCATTCTCGGGCTTACCGGCGCTTTCCCGACCGCTCGGGCCTTCGTCATCAGCTTTCGGCGCCGCATCGGGACCAGCCGACTCGTCCCCTCCCGAGTTCGAACCGCCCCCGTCAGCACCCTCAGCGGGCCGGGAACCACTCCCCGGAACACCCGAACCACTCCGCAGAACCTCCGAATCACCCGCGTCGGGATTCGACTTGTTCTCCGGTGCGACCTGGCCTTCCTCACTCGGCCTCGATCCGGCATCACCGGGGTGCTCGGACACCCCTGAATGTTCCAGCTGGGCGTGACCGCTGCCCTCGGGAGGCGCCATGTGCTGGTTCGGCCCGGCTGCCACCTGGCCCTCCGGCGGAGCACCATCCGACGGCGCCGCGGCGGCAGGACGCGTCCCTGCCTGTCGGGCCGCCGCGGGCTCGCCAGGCGTCGGGCTTCCACCCGAAGATGGTTGTCCCCCACCGTTTTCCGGCCGCACAGGCGCAGAGCCATCGGGGCCACCCATGCCTCCGGGATCGGGTGCGCGGAAATCGGTGCCGCCCGGCCGGACCGCACTCGCGCCCCTGAAGCCCTTGATCCCACCGGCCACCCCGCCGAACGCGGTACTGCTGGACAGCACCCGCGGATCGAATGCCGACCACTTGTCGGTATCGGTGCCGTAGTTCAGGAAGTTCCCGGCGTAGAAGGAGCCGACGCCCCCGATGTTCCCGGCGGTGATGCCGACGACCGCACCCTTGAACCCCTCACCCACCCGCCCGCCCGGCAGCCGGATATGGCTCGCGCCCTTACCGAGCAGCGTCCCGGCGCCACCGCCCAGCGCTCCCCCGGCGGCAGCGGACCCCGCCGTCACGCCGAACCGCTTCCAGTCGAAGTCCTTGCGATTGCCCTGCGCCATCTGCAGCAACTGAATCGCCAGATCCTGCCCGGCCCCGATCACCGTCGAGATGGCGACGTGCTGGGCGGTGAACTTCAACAGCCCGACGAGCAGCCGCCGCACGATCTCCGACTCGATCTTGTGCAGCACCCGCTGCGCGAGCATCCGGATCCCCAGGCGCGTCGCCGCGATCGACATGGCCTGCTGCAGCGGCGCGGTGAACGGATTCCACAGGGCGAGCGCCAATTCGATCGCCAGCAACCCGAGGGAGCTGTAGATCATCCACTTGGTGTATTCGATCTCCGACCCCATCGCGTCGGCGGATTCGGCGATCTTGTCGAAGATCTCGGCCAGCTTCTCGATCGACTGGGGCCCGTGGTCCAGCTTGTCGAGGGACTTGGACATCTCCTCGACGCCCCTGCCCCACGGATACGCGTTGATGGTGGCATTCCTGGTCGCGGCGAGGTCCGGAAGCAGGTCGCGCAGCTCCGCGGCCGCGGTTCGCCAGTCGTCGGCGAGGGCGCGCATCTTGTCCTCGTCGCCCTCCGGCCACGCCGAACCGGCGACCCAGCCCAGCTTCTGCATCAGGCTGTCGCCCAGAAAATCGGACACCGTTGTTCGCGCTACGTCGAATGCGGCCGGATATCAGAAATGATCCTGCTTCTCCAGCAGATCGGCGGCCCGGTACTGCCCGGTCGAGTAGGAGCCGAGCGTCTCGGCCACATTGCCGGTCTGCACCCGCAGGTTCTCGTGCGACGCGATGTAGCCCTGGGGCCCTTCGGCGAAGGTGGCGCCGTAGCTGTCCTTACCCCAGGCGTTCTCCTTGGTACCCACCGACCGCTCGAGCTTGTCGAGAATGCCCTGGACGCGGTCGCGCAGGTCGCCCATGTCCCCGGCGGCCTTCCGCAGCTGATGCGGCGTGACTCCGAGCTTCGTAGCCATCACAAACCCCTTCCACCCGAACGGATTCCACGATCACACGGCCGCACCGCCGGGCAGAAGAGGCATTAACGAGACCCTGATATCCGGTGCGGCACAACCGGTCTCACGAGCCACGGCAGACGGGCATCGAGGCCGGTCCGGCTCGTGTCGGGACCGGCCCCTGGGTCTGAGGTCATTGACGAATTCCTGACACGTCACCGCGCGCCCGGCCCGCATCCGCCGCCGACCACAGCTCGTCCGCCAGTGCCCGGAACACCGCATAGTTCGGAACCTCGCTGACCGGCACGGAATCCAGCGGCTGCGCCCGCCCCTCGACACACACGCTCAACCAGCCACCGACGACGGCGATCTCGCTCACCCGAGCCCATGGAACCGATCGTTCCCGCGCACGGATCTCGCTGCCGGACAACGTGAAGTACTGAAAGTCGAGCCGCTCGCCCGCCAGCAACGCGGCCCGGGCGCGGGGAAGCTGAGACTCGGTAATACCCCGCTCGATCCGCGTCCCCCACTCCCGCGGACGTTCAAGCCCGTGCGTGAGGGTGACCGGCAGCCCGGCGACGTCGGTGACGGTGTAGCTGTAGCACACCTGATCCGGCGCGGGATCGTCCACCAGGCGCACGACCCGGCGGCGCAGCGTCGTCGTGTCGTAGTGAGCCACACGGACCTTGCCCCGGAACGACATCACGAATCCGTGGTCGAACAGGTCCAGCCGGGTGCCCCGGTCCCGGGCGGTCACCCACCCCAGCCGACTCAGCGACAGCAGCAGTCGCGCACCGAATACCAGCGTGACCGTGACCCCGAGAATCCCCAGCGCCGCCCACCCGGCCGCGAACCCGACGACCGCGGCCCCGAACCCGACGGTGCCGACCACGGCTTCCACGACGAATCGACGCGACCCACGAGTCGCCGCTCGGTAAGTAGCTCGATGCCGTCCGAGCCGCTCCCTCCCGGCGGCCGCACCGATCGCTGCCGCTATCCTCGAATCCTCGTACGCCGCAGTCATGGTCGAATCATCCCCGCGCCGCGCACGGCCGGACCACGGTCTTGACGGAAACGATGCGGATGAACGGAACCGTTCCTGCGCACAGCCTCCCGGCTCTACTCCGGACGCAACGTCAAGATCCGCGGCCCGTCCTCGGTCACCGCCACGGTGTGCTCCCAGTGCGCCGCCCGGCTCCCGTCCTCGGTGACAACGGTCCAATCGTCATCGAGCACGCGGGTCTGCGTGGTGCCCAAGGTGAGCATCGGCTCGATCGCGAGTACCGATCCCACAACGAGTCTCGGCCCCTGCCCCGGCTCGCCCTCGTTGGCCAGGAACGGGTCCATGTGCATCTGCCGTCCGATGCCGTGCCCGCCGTAGCCGTCGACGATGCCGTAGGCGCGGCCGTGTTCCCGCTCGGCGGCCCGGGTACCCAGCTCGATGGCGTGGGAGACGTCGGTGAGCCGGTTGTCGGGCAGCATGGCCGCGATACCGGCCTCCATCGACAGCTTGGTGGCCTCGCTCAGCAGCCGATCGGCCTCGATGAGTTCGCCGACGCCGAACGTCCACGCCGAATCACCGTGCCAGCCGTCGAGGATTGCACCGCAGTCGATCGACACCAGATCGCCCGCGGCGAGAATCTCGTCCTTGGTCGGAATCCCGTGCACCACACGGTCGTTCACCGAGGAACAGATCGATCCCGGGAAACCGTGATAGCCCTTGAACGAGGGCACGGCACCCGCGTCGCGGATGACCTGCTCGGCGACCTCGTCCAGCTCCAGCGTCGACACACCCGGCTTGGCCGCCGAGCGCACGGCGACCAGCGCCTTGCCGACGACGGCCCCGGCGGCCGCCATCGCATCCAGCTCCCCGGCGGTGCGGAACGGCACCACCTTCTTGTGCTTGCGGCCGAAGACCATTCGCGTCAGCGGCCCAGGGCCCGGAGCAGTCGATTGTTGACCTCTTCGACCTCGCCCACGCCGTCCACCGAGACGACCAGCCCGTCGTAGTGCTCGAGCAGCGGCTCGGTCTCCTCGCGATACACGCGCATGCGGTTGCGGATCACCTCTTCGGTGTCGTCGGCGCGGCCGCGGCCCAGCATGCGCTCCACCACGACGTCCTCGGACACCTCGAAGCTGAGCACGGCGTCCAGCTCGAAACCGGCCTCCTTGAGCATCTTCTCCAGCGCCTCGGCCTGATCGACCGTGCGCGGATAGCCGTCGAGCACGAAGCCCTTCGCGGCGTCCGGCTCGGCAATGCGCGACTCCACCATGCGGTTGGTCACATCGCTGGGCACCAGGTTGCCCGCGTCCAGGTACTTCTGTGCCTCCCGGCCCAGCGGCGTCTGCTGGGAGATGTTCGCACGGAACAGATTCCCCGTGGAGATGTGCGGGACACCCAGCTTGTCCGACAGCAGTTCGGCTTGCGTGCCCTTGCCGGCACCCGGCGGTCCGAGCAGTACGAGTCTCACTTGAGGAACCCTTCGTAATTTCTGTTCATCAGTTGGCTCTCGATCTGTTTGACCGTATCGAGGCCGACGCTCACGACGATCAGCACAGCCGTGCCGCCGAACGGCAGGTTCTGCAACCCGGTCGAATCGCCCATATTCAGGAACAGGTTCGGCAAGACGGCCACCGCACCGAGGTAGATCGAACCGGGCAGGGTGATGCGGCTCAGTACGAAGTTCAGATAGTCGGCGGTCGGCTTACCCGGACGATACCCGGGAATGAAGCCGCCGAACTTCTTCATCTCGTCCGCGCGCTCCTCCGGGTTGAACGTGATCGCCACGTAGAAGTAGGTGAAGAACACGATCAACGCGAAGTAGATGGTGATGTAGGCCGGGTTCGTCGGATTCACCAGATACTTCTGGATGATCTCCTGCCACCAGCTGGGGTCTGTCGAATTCGTCGACTGGGTCAGCTGGGCGACCAGGTTCGGCAGGTACAGCAGCGAGGACGCGAAGATCACCGGGATCACACCCGCCTGATTGACCTTCAGCGGCAGATACGTCGAGGAGCCGCCGTACAACTTGCGGCCCACCACGCGTTTCGCGTATTGCACCGGAATCCGGCGCTGCCCCTGCTCGACGAAGATCACCGCGACGATGACCAAGAAGGCCCCGACACACACCAGCGAGAAGACCAGCGGGCCCTTGCTGTCCAGGATCGCCTTGCCCTCACCGGGGATCCGCGCCGCGATACCGGCGAAGATCAGCAGCGACATGCCGTTGCCGATGCCGCGCTCGGTGATCTGCTCGCCGAACCACATCACCAGCGCCGCACCGGCGGTCATCACCAGCACGATGATGATCATGCCGAAGATACTGGTATCGGCCAGGATGTCCTCCTGGCAGCCGCGCAGCAGCTGACCGCGGGCGGCCAGCGCGACCAGACCGGTCGCCTGCAGGATCGCCAGCGCGATCGACAGGTACCGGGTGTACTGCGTCATCTTGGTCTGACCGGCCTGGCCCTCCTTGCGCAGCTCCTCGAAGCGCGGGATGACCACCGTCAGCAGCTGGATGATGATGCTCGCGGTGATGTAGGGCATGATGCCGATCGCGAACACCGACAGCTGCAGCAGCGCACCGCCGGAGAACAGGTTGATCAGCTGGTAGATCCCGGCATTCTCGCCGCCGGACACCTGCTCGATACACGTCCGGATCGCCTTGTAGTCGACGCCCGGGGACGGCAGCGAGGCACCGACGCGGTACAGCGCGACCAGGCCCAGCGTGAAGAGAATCTTCCGCCGTAAGTCCGGGGTCCGGAAAGCCGATACGAAGGCGGAAAGCACAGATCCTCCTGGCTAACGACATGGGGGCAGGGCAGACAACAACTTGACTTTAACAGCGACGCCGGACGGGCTCTCACCCGTCCGGCGCCCCCTACTACATAAGGTAACTGTCAGCCCAGCTCGGTGGCGGTTCCGCCGGCGGCGGTGATCTTCTCCTTGGCGGAGCCCGAGAACTTGTCGGCGGAAACCTGAACGGCCACACCGATTTCGCCCTCGCCGAGCACCTTCACCAGTTCGTTCTTGCGCACCAGACCGGCGGCGACCAACTGGTCCTTGTCGATCGCACCGCCCTCGGGGAACTTCCGGGCGATGTCACCGATGTTCACGACCTGATACTCGGTACGGAACGGGTTGGTGAAGCCCTTCAGCTTCGGCAGCCGCATGTGCAGCGGCATCTGGCCACCCTCGAAGCGGGCGGGCACATTCTTGCGAGCCTTCGTGCCCTTGGTACCGCGGCCCGCAGTCTTGCCCTTGGACGCCTCACCGCGACCCACACGGATCTTCTCGGTCTTGGCGCCCGGAGCCGGACGCAGGTGGTGGAGCTTGATGGTCATGCGCTGACCTCCTCAACTGTGACGAGGTGGCGCACAACGTTGATCAGCCCGCGGTTCTGGGCGGTGTCCTCGCGGATCACGGACTTGCGGATGCCCTTCAGTCCGAGGGTGCGAAGCGACTCGCGCTGATTCTTCTTGGCGCCGATCGTGGACTTGATCTGGGTCACCTTCAGCTGTGTCATATCAGGCTCCCACTCCCGCGCGCGCACGCAGCATGCCCGCAGGCGCAACATCCTCGAGCGGCAGGCCACGGCGGGCCGCCACCTCTTCGGGACGCTGCAGCTGCTTGAGGGCGGCCACGGTCGCGTGCACGACGTTGATGGCGTTGTCGCTGCCGAGCGACTTGGCCAGGATGTCGTGGATGCCCGCGCACTCCAGCACGGCACGCGCGGCACCACCGGCGATCACACCGGTACCCGGCGAGGCCGGGCGCAGCATGACCACACCGGCCGCCGCCTCACCCTGGACCGGGTGGGTGATGGTGGAGCCGATCATCGGGACGCGGAAGAAGTTCTTGCGCGCCTCCTCGACACCCTTCTGGATGGCCGCAGGCACTTCCTTGGCCTTGCCGTAACCGACGCCGACCAGGCCGTTGCCGTCGCCCACGATCACCAGGGCGGTGAAGCTGAAGCGCCGACCACCCTTGACCACCTTCGACACGCGGTTGATCGCGACAACGCGCTCGAGCTGGTTCTTCTCGGCGGCATTGTCGCGACGGTCGTCGCGGCGGTTACGCCCGCCGCCACGCTCCTGGCGGCCACCTTCGTTCGAGTTCTGTCCGGCGGGTCCGTTTCCGCCGTCACGCCGCTGACGTCCCGGCATCAGACGTTCCTTCCGTTCATGCGCTTGGTGCTGGTCATTAGAACTTCAACCCGCCTTCCCGTGCGGCATCCGCCAGGGCGGCGATGCGGCCGTGGTAGTCGTGCCCGCCGCGGTCGAAGACCACGACCTCCACACCGGCGGCCTTGGCGCGGGCGGCGAGCAGTTCGCCGACCTTGCGGCCCTTGGCGGTCTTGTCGCCATCGACGGCCCGCACGTCGGCCTCGATCGAGGAGGCGGCGGCGACGGTCTTGCCGATCGAATCGTCGACCAGCTGGGCGTGCAGGTGCCGCGCGGAGCGGAACACGACCAGGCGCGGGGTCGCGGCGGTGCCGGCGACCTTCTTGCGCAGACGGAAGTGCCGACGCGTCTTCGCGACTCGGCGACGGGTCGACACGTCCTTGCCGAGCGGCTTGCGCGCGGCCTTCTGAGTATCAGTTTGTGCCATGGCTTACTTACCCGTCTTCCCTTCCTTGCGCCGCACGACCTCGCCCTCGTAGCGAATGCCCTTGCCCTTGTACGGGTCGGGCTTGCGCAGGCGGTGGATCACCGCGGCGACCTGGCCGACCCGCTGCTTATCGATGCCGGACACCGAGAACTTGGTCGGGGCCTCCACCTTGAGGGTGATGCCCTCGGGCGCCTTCACCGGAACCGGGTGGCTGTAGCCGAGCGCGAATTCGAGGTCGCTGCCCTTCTGCTGCACGCGGTAACCGACGCCGAAGATTTCCATCTTCTTCTCGTAGCCCTGCGAGACACCGATGATCATGTTGTTGATCAGGGTGCGGGTCAGACCGTGCAGGGAACGGTTGCGGCGCTCGTCGTCGGGACGAACCACCTCGAGTTCACCGTTCTCGGCCTTCGTGATGGTGATCGGCTCGGCGATCACGTGCGACAGGGTGCCCTTGGGGCCCTTGACCGACACGTTCTGGCCGTCGATGGTCACCTCGACGCCGGAGGGAACGGCAATCGGCCTCTTACCGATACGCGACATTGTTCCTAACCTCCCTTACCAGACGTAGGCGAGGACTTCGCCGCCCACGCCGTGCTGCTTGGCCTGACGGTCCGTGAGCAGGCCCTGCGACGTGGAGATGATCGCCACGCCCAGGCCGCCCAGCACCTTGGGCAGGTTGGTGGATTTCGCGTACACCCGCAGACCCGGCTTCGAGACGCGGCGCACGCCCTGCAGGCTGCGCTCCCGGCTCTGGCCGTACTTCAGGTCGACGACCAGGGTCTTGCCGACGGGCGCATCTTCGGTGCGGAAGTCGGCGATGTAGCCCTCGCGCTTGAGGATCTCGGCGATATTCGCCTTGAGCTTCGAATGCGGAGCCTTCACCTGATCGTGGTACGCCGAGTTGGCGTTGCGCAGACGGGTCAGGAAGTCTGCGATCGGATCAGTCATGGTCATGCTTGACCGCTCACCTTTCTCGCCGCGGTTCCCATACAGCACCCGCGTCCCTTTCGGCACGCCGATCGTGGGCCTACAGCAATTCGGCTGGTCCGGCCGGCAAATCACCGACCGGTTGAGTTCACATCACCCGGGCCCGTACACACACGAAGATGGGCACAGAGGTGCCCAGGCAACTTGTCCAGTGTAAGCAAGCCCCCCACCTGGGCCAAATCAGGGGGCGTGGACCACATATGTGACATAGCAACATATAGCAGCCATTGCTATCATGAAGCAATGACCAAAACGATCACCCAGGCAGAACTGCGCAACGGCAGCGCCGGTGTGATGGACGCGCTGGAGGCCGGCGAAGACTTCGTCATCACTCGAAATGGCAGGCCCGTCGGCGAGTTGCGCCCCCTCGCTCCGCGGCAGGACATGACCGCCACGGAGCTGAAGGCGCGACTTGCCCGCTTCACCGGAGCCGCCAGTGGCGCCGCCGAGCGCGCCGAGATCGACGCAGCATTCGGCGAGGACCGCCTCGATGACTGAGTCGGCTCAGCAAGAACGGTTCCCGGTGGGGTTGCTCGATACCTGCGTCCTCATCGATATCGGCACTATCGACGACTCCGACCTGCCCGTTCGGACCAGGATAAGCACGGTCACCCTCGCCGAGCTGGGACTGGGGATCGCCCTCGCCGCGACGCCGGAAGCCCTGGCGCTACGCACCGAGCGACTGCTCGAGATCGAGCACGGCTTCGACGCCCTGCCGTTCTCCTCCACAGCGGCACGGCGATTCACCTCCATGGCGAAACTGGTGGTCGCGTCGGGGAGAAATCCGAAGCCGCGCAAGATGGATCTGATGATCGCCGCCATAGCCTCGGTGAACGATCTGCCGTTGTTCACCCGCAACGCGGACGACTTCAAGGGCCTGGACCCGCTGCTGACGGTGGTTCCGGTCTGAGCTCGGGCGCCTACTTCAGCGCGGAGGCGGAGGGGACGACCACGCCGTAGAGATCGCCGATGGTGGCGAGGGCGGCGCGGTGGAGGTGTTCGGCGGAGATGTCGCCCGCGACGGTCGGCAGGGGGCGGGTGGCGCAGGCGTCCGCGACGACGGTCGGGCGGTTGCCGCGCAGGAAGGCGCCCTCGGCGGTGAAGGTGACGCACATGTGAGTCATGAAACCCGCGATGACGACGTTGTCGTTGCCCGCGGCGTCGACATGTTTGCCCAGGTCGGTGTCGACGAAGCCGTTGGGGACCGTCTTGACGACGACGGCCTCTCCGGCGATCGGGGCCACCTTCGGGTGGATCTGCCCGATCTCCGCGCGGATGTCGTAGGGAGTGCCCTCGCCGCCGTCGTTGACGACGTGGATGATCGTCGACCCGGCCGCCCGGGCCTTGGCGAGCAGGGCGGCGGCGGCCTCGAGGGCGGGCTCCCAGCCGGTCAGCTCCATCACGCCCCGGGTGTAGGTGTTCTGGTAGTCGACCAGGATCAGGGTGGCGTCGGCCAGGGCGGCGGGGGTCTGGTCGAAGGCGTTGAGCTCGCGCAGGGTTGTTGCCATTGTCGTTGTCTCCGTTGAGGTTTCGATTTCTCGACCACGCTATCGGCGGCCCGGTATCGACGTTATGGCGCCTGCGCGATGTCGGCAATGTCATCTAACATGCAGATTCGGACATCCTGCTCGCCGAACGGAGATCCCTTGGGCACCCTCGAACGATTCATCGTCATCGTCCTGTTCGATCGCGTCGATCTCCTCGATGTCACGGGACCGCCGGAGGTGTTCTCGCTGCTCCAACGCGAGATGGACGCGCCGACCGGGTACCGGGTGGTGCTCGCCGCCGAAACCATGGACCCGGTGACCACGTCCGCGGGGGTGCGGGTGCTGCCGGATCTGACCTTCGAGGACGTGTCCGGCAGAAGCATCGACACCCTCGTGGTGCCGGGGGCAGTCGAGACGGTTCCCACCGCCGACGACCCGACCCCCGACGGGCCTCGTCTGCGCGTGCGCGCGGTCGCCGATCCGGTGGTGGTCGACCGGGTGCGGCGGCTGGCGGGCAATACCCGGCGCATCGCATCGGTGTGCGTGGGGGCGCACATCCTCGCCGCGGCGGGACTGCTGGACGGCAAGCGCGCCACCACGCACTGGTCGACCGCGCAGCAACTGGCGGCCGATCATCCGGCGATCGAGGTGGACGCGGACCCGATCTTCATCCGCGACGAAAACGTCTGGACCGGAGCGGGACTCAGCGCCTGCCTCGACCTCGCCCTCGCCCTGGTCGCCGACGATTTCGGCGAGGCGATGGCGCTGCGGGTCGCCCGCCAGCTCGTGATGTATCTGAAGCGGCCGAGCGGGCAGAACCAGTTCAGCGTCTCCCTCGACCCGGTGTCGACCACGCGCCGCATCGATGACCTGCGCGTGTACATCACCCAGCACATCGCCGACCCGCTCACCGTCGCCGATCTCGCCGATCACGCCCACGTCAGCGAACGCCAGCTGACCCGCATCTTCAAAACCGACCTCGGCACCACCCCCGCCGCCTACCTCGAATCGGCCCGCGTCGAGGCCGCCCGCAACCGCCTCGAAACCACCGACGACACCCTGGACCGCATAGCCACCACCTGCGGCTTCAACACCACCGACACCCTCACCCGAGCCTTCCGCCGCCAACTCGACACCACCCCCGCCGAATACCGAAACCGCTTCCGCATCACCTGACCCCGTCGAGACACCCGGCCTCCAGGCCGATCCGGTCGGCGAGGCGGGCGCAGTCGACCGGGCCCGTGGTGTCGACGATCAGGGTGGGTGTGAGTTCCAGCGGTGTGGCCTGCGCGGCCCACGTGTCCCAGTCCTCGGCAAGCCGTCGCTGGTCCTCGTAGAGGGCCGGACGGTTTCTGCTCGCATACCGAGCCCTGGCGAGGTCGGCGGGGACGTGGCACCAGATCTCGATCGCACGCGATGCTCCACTGTTCCGGATTCCGGTGCGGGCGAATTCCAGATCGCGTGGTTTGAACCACCACGAGTCGATGACGACGGCACCCGGGGTCGCCCGGGCCAGCGCCCACACCGTGTCCATCGCTATCCCGCCGAGCGCGCCCACCTCGGTGGCGTCGTCGAGGCAGGTCGCGAGGGCTTCTTTGACGGCGTCCTTGGACAGGAACCGGGCATCCAGCGCACGAGCCAGTGATCGGCCCAGCGTCGACTTGCCCGCGCCGGGAAGCCCGTTGACCAGCACCAGGAGCTTATCCATCGAATCAGCATGCCCGCCTCGGTCCCGGCGCCGGTCAGAGGTTGCGGATGACGCGGCAGGGGTTTCCGGCGGCGAAGACCTGCGGGGGGAGGTTCTTCGTGACTACGCTGCCCGCACCGACGACCGTGTTCGTGCCGATCGTGACTCCGGGGCAGACGATGACACCGCCGCCCATCCAGACGTTGTCGCCGATGGTGATCGGAGCGGCCATCTCCCAGCGGCGGCGGCGCAGCTCGTGGTCTTCCATCGGGTGCAGGGCCGTCAGCAGCTGGGCGCGCGGGCCGATGGATACGTCATCTCCGATCGTGACCGGGGCGCAGTCCAGCGCGATCGCGTCGTAGTTCAGGAAACTGTTGCGGCCCAACCTCGTTGAACCGGTCCAGCAGTGCCTGGCAGGCGCGACGTTCCGCGACCAGTTCCGGGTCGTTGTCCCGATAGGGCTCTCCGCGCAGCATGCGCTCCTTGTGCGTCACCACGGCAACGATCTTGCACCCTCGGGGGGGGGGGGGGGGCGCGGGGGGGGGGGGGGGGGGGGAACGCACACAGCCCCCCCCCCCGCGGCGGCGCGGGGGGGGGG
>NZ_JARWQD010000112.1 GCF_029869545.1 Nocardia wallacei
CTCGGCGAGACGCCGGTGGCGATGGTGGGACTGCGGGGCTCCGCGGGGGGCGCGGCCGCCGGCCGGGGGGAAGTTTTGCGGGGCCCCCGGGGTTTGCCAATGGGGCCGGGGTGTTTTGGGGGGGGCCCCTCCCCGGGGGCATGAGGATTCCGGCCGAAAGCGTGCCGGAAATGGCGGGGAGAATCAGACCTCCGACGATGCTTCCCAGTCCACGGCGACGGATTCTCCCCGGTCGACCGTGAAGAAGGCGACCTCCAAATGCCTTCCCAGGTCGACCAATTGGATGGCCGACAGCGGCACCGGCTGCACGATGCGCACCCACCACGGCCGCGGCTCGTCCCACGCGCGCAGCTCCAGGTCCAGCCGCAGGACCGGATCGTCGCGGCCGCTGTAGTCGGCGGCCACGGGGGTGGCGGCCAGTACCGTCGCGTCCGCGCGGCGGCCGTCGGCGAGGATCTTCGCGATGCTGACCCGGGTCGCCTCCTCGGAGCTGGGGACATACAGCACCACCCGGTCGCGGTCGCCGGGATCGATCCGGCAGCCGACCACATCGCCGGGCTGCATCAGCTCCAGATCGGCCTCGCTGACCCGCTGGCGCACCCGCGTCTCGTACGGGTGCTGCCCCTCGGCCTGCACCCGCACCCAGAACCGGTGTCCGGGTTCGGTGCGCCGCGGCCGCACCCCGAGCACGGTGGCCGAGCCGGGCAGCCCGCGAATCAGCAACTCGCGCCGGGCCGTCGCCGACAGAGCGCCGCCACGGAAGGTGAACCCATGCGATTCGAGCCGCGCCGACAGTCGCCGGACCAGCCCCGCCCGCCGCACGGCGGCCCCGCCTGATCGCGAGGGCTCGGCCCGGTCCGCCCGCGACGCTGCCGTCCCGCTCGCCCGGGTGGGCTCGGGCCGGTCCGCCCGCGGCGCGGAACTCGCCAGGCCGTTGCCCACGGCCGCGTCCGGTGCCGTTCGCGCGATCGCGATGTCGCGCCCGTTGTACGCGGTCGTGCTCATGCCGAACTCGCTGTGCCCGGGGTTCGCTCGGTGCCCTCGTTCATGGGCCCCACGGTAGCCGCATTGTGGCGTGCGCCACGGTAGTACGGGCGTGCGAATCAGTACGGCATCGGGGCGGCGGGAGCGGTGACCCACCCGCATTCGGGCCCGGGGCCAGCCTTTAGGCTGGTGGCCATGACCGCTGCGTTCCCGACCATCCCCGACGATCTCAAGCCCGCCGACGGACGGTTCGGCTGCGGCCCGTCCAAAGTCCGGCCCGAGCAGCTGCGCTCCCTAGTCGAGGTCGGCGCCTCGGTGATGGGCACCAGCCACCGCCAGAAGCCGGTCAAGGATGTGGTGGCCCGCGTGCGCTCCGGCCTGCGCGACCTGTTCTCGCTGCCGGAGGGATACGAGGTCGTCCTCGGCAACGGCGGCACCACTGCGTTCTGGGATGCGGCCGCCTTCGGCCTGATCCGGGAGCGCTCGCTGCATCTGACCTACGGCGAGTTCAGCTCGAAATTCGCCGCGGTGGCGAAGAAGAACCCCTTCGTCGAGGACCCGATCGTGGTCTCCACCGACCCGGGCACCGCGCCGGAGCCGGTGTCGGATCCCACCGCCGACGTGATCGCCTGGGCGCACAACGAAACGTCCACCGGCGTCGCGGTTCCCGTGCAGCGCCCGGCCGGTTCGGAGCACGCGCTGATCGCCATCGACGCCACCTCGGGCGCGGGCGGGCTGCCGGTCACCATCACCGACGCCGACGTCTACTACTTCGCGCCGCAGAAATGTTTCGCCTCCGACGGCGGGCTGTGGGTCGCGCTGATGAGCCCCAAGGCCCTCGAACGCGTTGCGGAGATCAAGGATTCGGGCCGGTTCACCCCCGAGTTCCTGTCCCTGCCGATCGCCGTCGACAACAGCGTCAAGGATCAGACGTACAACACCCCGGCGCTGGCCACGCTGCTGCTGTTCGCCGACCAGATCGAGTGGATGAACAACAACGGCGGCCTGGACTGGACCGTCAAGCGCACCCTCGATTCCTCCTCGCGGCTGTACTCGTGGGCCGAGTCGAGCGAGTTCGCCACCCCGTTCGTCGCCGATCCGGCGCACCGCTCGCAGGTCGTGGGCACCGTCGACTTCGCCGAGTCGGTGGACGCCGCGCAGGTTGCGAAGGTGTTGCGCGCCAACGGAATCGTCGATACCGAGCCGTACCGCAAGCTGGGCCGCAACCAGTTGCGCGTCGGCATGTTCCCGGCCATCGACCCCGAGGACGTCTCCCAGCTGACCCGCTGCATCGACTGGGTTGTCGAGCGGATCGGCTGAGAACACGCTAAGAAGTGAATAGAGCAGACTAGCGCGCGCGGGACTCCGGACACAGATTTCCGCGCGCGTGTCTTGCCACATGAATCTCAGAAGTGCACTACTGTTCCAGAACGTGGGCGGTGTGGCGAGCCTGGCTGTGATCGACGCAGCGATAAGGAGGTAACGGTGCGTGAACTTCGAGTGATCGGATTGACGCCCGATTCCGCGCACATCGTGTGTGTCGACACCGAGACCGGCGTGAAGTACCGGCTTGCCGCCGACGAGAAACTGCGTGCCGCCGCCCGCGGCGACCTTGCCCGATTCGGCCAGATAGAGATCGAAATGGAAGCTACGATGCGTCCTCGCGATATCCAGGCCCGTATTCGTGCGGGTGCCTCCGTCGAACAGGTCACCGAGGAGTCGGGCATGCCGACCTCCCGGGTGGAGCGGTTCGCCTACCCGGTGCTGCTGGAGCGGGCCCGCGCGGCCGAACTGGCTCAGCGCGCGCATCCGGTCCGCAAGGACGGTCCGGCCGTCGAAACGCTGCTCGACGTCGTGACCGCCGCCTTCGCCGAGCGCGGCCACAACAGCGATATCGCCGAATGGGACGCCTGGAAGGACGAGAAGGGCCACTGGGTGGCCCAATTGCAGTGGCAGGCGGGCCGTTCGGTGATCGCCGCGCACTGGCGCTTCCAGCCCGACGCCCACGGCGGCTCGGTGACCCCGCTCGACGATCCCGCCACCGATCTGATCGATCCCGACTTCGGGCGGGCGCTGCGCGGCCTGGCCACCATCCTGCCCGAGTCGGCCGACGAGCCGGCTCCGGTCGATGCCGTCGTGGCCGCCTCGCCCGAGCCCGCGCCGGAGGATCCGGCCCCCGCCGCGCACGAATCGGCCCCGATCGCCGCCGAGGCGGGCGAGCCCGAATACTTCGAGCAGCGTGCGGCGGTCGGCGGCACGGCGATTCCGGTCGCCGCGACGGGCACCACCGCACCGGCGCCGTCGCAGCCCGCGCCCAAGGCCACCCCGGCCTCGCCGCCCGCCGGACCGGGCACCGCCACGGCGGCCCCGGCCGCGAATTCCCCTACCGCACCGCCGCATTCGGCGCCGACGCCGCCCGCCGAGCCCGCCGCCCCGGCCGCGCCCGCCGCCAGCGCGCCGACCGAGCGCACGGCGCAGTCCGGTAAGCCCGCCAACGCGAAGCCGGCCGGGCAGAAGTCCCGCTCCAAGCGCGGCGGCAAGGCCCCCATGCCATCCTGGGAAGACGTCCTCCTAGGCGTCCGCAGCTCCGGCCACTGAGGATTTCCCGGCCAAAAGCACGCCGGGAACAAGGGCTTGCTGCGCACGCCGGGAACAAGGACCTGTTGCGCACGCCGGAACTGGGGCTTTGTTGCGCACGCCGGGAACAAGGGCCTTGTTGCACGCGCCGGGGACATGGGCCTTGTTGCGCGCGCCGGAACTGGGGCTTTGTTGTGCACGCCGGGGACATGGGCCTTGCTGAGCGCGCCGGGGACATGGGCCTTGTTGCGCACGCCGGAACTGGGGCTTTGTTGCGCGCGTCGGGAACATGGGCCTTGCTGCTGCGTGCGCCGGGGACGTAGGGCCTTGCTGTGCGCGTCGGGAACATGGGCCCTTGCATGCTCGGAAGAACCTTCGAAACTTGGGGAGGGTGGTTGACACGCGGGCGGGGGATGCGAAGCGCGGCGTTTTCGGGCGTTGGGGGAGTAGATTTTTCGTATGCCCCCGGTGCGTTCCGGGTGGGCAGCGGGCAGGTCGGGGAGTCGGGGCGGTGTCCGGTTCCCGAGGTTTGCTCGAGAGTAGCTATGCTTACTCGTACGAGGATCGGGAGGTGTCGGAAGTGCCATCTACAGCTTCGTCCCTCTGGTACGTCGACGACCCCGATCCGGTGGCGGTGCTCCGCGAACACCCCGATCCGGATCCCGAGGCGGCGTTGGCACTGGCCAAGCAGCTCAATCCCGAACGCGACGTGGTGCCGGCGGCATCGGGCACGCTGAAGGTGTGGGCCGGGCCGGATCCCGGCTCGATCTACATCGGCTGCTACCCCGGAGTCACGGTGGTGTGTACCACGCAGGCCTCGCTCAGCCATCCGACGCAGCTGTCGGAGTTGCTGGTGCGGCCGCTGGCCTCCGAGCAGACCTACCTCGTCTCCTACGACATTCCGCACGGCTGGGGCGCGTTCGCGCATTGGGAGCGTGGCGAATTCCGCCGCGCGTTCAGCGCCACCCGGGTCAGCATCCTCGAGGACGAGGGCCTGCCGCTGGTGTGGGAGCGGCCCTTCTGGGCGGGCGAGCATCCGGTCCAACTGCAGCCCGGTGAGCTGCCCGACCCGCAGATCCTGCCGTTCGACCCGCCCGCCTTCGCCGACGAGGCGAATCTCGAATGGCTCGGATTCCGCTATCGCGAGGCGACCCGCGAGGATGCGCTCAAACCGACCGACGTCGCGGTCTGCGGCTTCAGCCTCTATCCGAAGGGCGAGGCGCCGCCGCCGATCGTCCCGGAGGAGCCGAAAGCCCCGGAGCACAACGGAAGACGCTGGTTCGGCTGGTTGCGCGGCCGCGACCGGGTGTCCTGACGTGGGCTAGGAGGAGACCGCGGCGATCAGCAGGGTGAGCCAGCCGAGGAGAACTCCGGCGCCGATCCCGCCCAGCACCCACCGCGTCACCGGGGTGTGGCGCCAGCGCCACAGGGTGGGCGTCGCACCGCCCACCGCGATCACGTTGACCGCGACCGCGAGCAGCCAGTGCACGTGGGCCAGCGCGCTGCCGAAGGAGAACACCCCGGCGGCGGTGAGCACCGCGACGAAGCTCGCGACGGCCAGCCCGGCCGCCCACGGCGTCGGTTCGGAGCCGGATCCGTGCGGGTTGTTCACGAGATGCGGACCCTTTCGTAGAAGGCCAGTGCCGCGGCGGTGGCCACGTTCAGTGAATCGGTGCCGGGCGTCATCGGGATGCGGGCGCGGACATCGGCGGCGCGCATCGCCTCCTCGGTGAGCCCCGGTCCCTCGGCGCCGAGCAGCAGCGCCACCCGGTCCCCGGTCGTCGCGGCGGCCAGGTTCGCCGCGGCCGGGTCCGGGGTGAGCGCGATGACCTGGAAACCCTTGGCGCGCAACGACTCCAGCCCATCGGGCCAGTGCGGCAGGTGCGCGAACGGCACCCGCAGCACGTGTCCCATCGACACCCGCACCGCGCGCCGGTACAGCGGATCGGCACAGCGGTCGCCGAACAGTATCGCGCCGGCGCCCAGCCCCGCCGCGTTCCGGAAGATCGAGCCGATGTTCTCGTGATCGTTGACGCCCTCCAGCACGGCCACGGTGCGGGCACCCGCCAGCGCCTCGTCGACCGACAGCGCCGGGGGCCGCCGGGCCGCCGCCAGCACCCCGCGATTGAGATGGAAGCCGACCACCTGGGCCATCACCTCCGCAGTGGTCCGGTAGTAGGGCACGTCCACCCCGGCCAGGTCCGCGGCCAGCGCGTCGTACCGCCGGTCCACACCCAGCAGCGCGAACGGGGGAAACCGCGAGGCCAGCATGCGCTGCACCACGACCACGCCCTCCGCGATCACCAGGCCCTTGCGACCCGGCAGATCCGGCCGCCGGTCCGCGGAGTTGAGGTCCCGGAAGTCGTCGACCCGGGGATCGGCGGGGTCGTCGATGTCGATCACTACGGCCACGGGCATCCATCATGCCCTGCTCGCGACGGGCCGATTCCGGCGAGTGTGACGCGGTTCGAATGACCGGGTGGTTTCGGCGCGGCCACTATGGTGAACACTGTGTGTCGGCTTATCCATCGAACGGAAGAGGATGCATGACCAAGCCCGAAGTCGAGTTCCAGGAGGGTCCCGCACCCACTGAGCTGGTCGTGAAGGACATCGTCGAGGGCGACGGTCCCGAGGCGGTGCCCGGTGGCACGGTCGAGGTGCACTACGTGGGCGTCGAGTACGACACGGGCGAGGAATTCGACTCCTCGTGGAATCGCGGTGAATCGCTCACGTTCCCGCTGCGCGGCCTCATTCAGGGCTGGCAGGAGGGCATTCCGGGGATGAAGGTCGGCGGCCGCCGACAGCTCACCATTCCGCCGGAGCTCGCCTACGGTCCCGAGGGTGCGGGGCACCAGCTGTCGGGTAAGACGCTGGTCTTCATCATCGACCTGCTGAACGCCGGCTGATTCTCCGGCGAGCTAGTCCCGCACGATTTCCACGGGGTCGCTGAGATTCGTCGCGATCGCCGACTGCTGATTGCTGCTGCGGACGGGGGACGCGGGGAGCGGGGTGGGCGGGGGCGGGGTGAGGTTGGGGAAGGGCAGCAGGGGCGGGCGGGCACCCCCCGGCCCCGCCCGGCGCGC
>NZ_JARWQD010000113.1 GCF_029869545.1 Nocardia wallacei
ATCCGTGCTGCGCCGTGCCGCTTCGGCATCGGGCCAGACCGGCTGGTGCAATGCGGGGAGGTCGGCGCTCACCGTCGGCGGGGTTCCCGATTCGTGCGGCCGACCACCGGACGCGCCTGCGAGGATGGGCGCCGCCTCGCCCGCCGCGTGCGCACCGCGCATCGCGGCGGCGAGGTTGTCGTGCTCGGCACCGAGCGTGGCCAGCCACTGCACCTGCTCGGCCCGGCGCAGATGCGGCTCCGCGCTCGTGACGAGATCGGTGAAGTACGAAAGATGCGCTCGCCGTGCGGGATCCGCCTCCCCCGACTCGGTGAGCCGATCCCGCGCGTACTGCTTGATCGTGTCGAGCATCCGGTAGCGCGGCGCGGCGGCACCGTCCTCGACAGGGAGCAGCAGCGATTTCTCGGTCAGCGCGGTCAGCAGCTCGAGCACCTCCCACTGCTCGACCACGATGTCCTGCGGGTTTCCGCCCCATTCGGCCGCGCTCGCGCAAACCTGTTCTGCCGCTTCGAGACTCGCGCCGCCGGAGAATATGGCCAGCCTGCGCAGGACCAGGCGCTCGGCGTCGGTGAGCAGTTCCCAGCTCCAGTCGACCACCGCGCGCAGCGTGCGGTGCTGGGGGATCGCGGTGCGGCTGCCGCCGGTCAGCAGGCGGAAACGGTCGTCGAGGCGGTCGGCGAGCTGGTCGAGGGTCATGGTGCGCAGGCGGGCCGCGGCCAGTTCGATCGCCAGCGGGATCCCGTCGAGGGCCCGGCAGACGCGGGCCATGGCCGCCAGGGCGCGGGCGTCGGTGCCGAGGTCCTTGCGTACCGCGCCGGCGCGGTCGCGGAACAGGGCGACGGCCGGGGAGGTCTCGATATCGGCGTCGGTGGCGGGCAGCGCCAGCGGGACGACCTGCCACAGGGCCTCGCCGGTGATGCCGAGCGGTTCGCGGCTGGTCGCGAGGATTCGCAGCCCGCGGCATTCACCCAGCAGCCGATGCGCGAACGCCGCCGCGGACTCGATCACATGCTCGCAGTTGTCCAGGATCAGCAGCGTTTCGCGGTCGCGGACGGCGGCGATGAGCCGGTCGATCGGTTCGGCATCGGGCGCGCCGCCGAGCAGCGCGTCGCGGAGTCCGAGCGACGCCAGTGCCGATTGCGCGATGTCGTTCCCGCGCCCCTGCCCGGCGCCTCCCTCGTCTCCGCTCGCGCCGACGGCGGCCAGTTCCACCAGCCAGGCGCCGTCCGGCAGATCGTCGAGCATGGTCCGTGCGGTCTCGGTGGCCAGCCTGGTTTTCCCGGAGCCGCCGGGACCGGTCAGGGTCGTGAGGCGATGGTCGGCGATGAGTTCGCGCACCACGGCGACATCGGCGTACTTGCCGACGAAGCTGGTCAATTCGGCCCGCAGGTTCGTTCGGCGGTCTTCCTTCCGCGCGCCCACCTCGCCGCGTAGCAGTGCGACATGTAGTTCGGACAGCTCGGGCGAGGGGTCCGCGCCCAGCTCGTCGGCGAGCGCTTCCCGCGTGCGATCGAAGACGACGAGCGCCTCATTGCCGCGTCCCGCCGCGCCGAGCGCGCGCATCAGCGCGGCAACGAGCCGCTCCCGCAACGGATCCCGGGCCACCAGCTCGGTCAGCTCGGAGACCAGCGCCGCGCCCCGGCCGAGACGGATCTCCGCTTCGTAGCGATCCTCCGTCGCGGCCGCGCGCAGGCCCTCGAGACGGGTGATCACCGCGTCGAAGGCCTCGCTGTCCTGCACGCCGACGTCCTGCATGGGCGCGCCGCGCCACAGCTCGAGGGCCTCGCGCAGCAGCTCGGCCCGGTGCCCGTCGGCGCCGCCGCGGGCCTGCTCGAGAAGCTGTTCGAACCGCACGGCGTCGACGGCACCGGGTTCCACCGCGAGCCGGTATCCGCCCGCCTGCCCGTCGAGCGACCCGTCGGGAAGCAGCCGCCGCAGCCGGGACACCAGGGCCTGCAGGGCATTCGCCGCGTCGGCGGGCGGCTTCTCACCCCAGATCCAGTCGACCAGAGTCGATTTCGGGACCGCCCGGCCCGGTTCGAGCGCGAGCGCCACCAACAGCGCCCGCAACCGGACGCCCGGCACCTCGATCGTTCCCCCGTCATCTGCTCGGATATCGAGCGGTCCAAGCATTCCGATCTGCACCGGCCCATTCTGCCGCAGTCCCCTGCCCCCGCACGCCGCCCCCGCACCACTGCCCGGCAGCTCCACCATTTCCGGCGCGCTTTCGGCCGGAATCCACGGTGGCTCCCGGCCCGTGGCTCGTGGTTGTTTATTGCCCGCGTGAACAGGGCGTATATCGGGGCGGTCGGCGTATCAGGTGCGTATCAGGGCCGTATCAGGGCGGGTGGCGACAGTGGTCCTGTGAACAGCGCAGTCAGCGCGGCATCGGAGAGCAAGGAGTAGCCGATGGAACTCGTAGTGGACCGGGAGCGCTGCATCGGCGCCGGTATGTGCGTCATGACCGCGCCCGGCATTTTCGACCAGGACGACGAGGACGGGCGGGTGATCCTGCTGGGTACCGCGCCGGACCGGGAGTCCGAAGTCCGCGAGGCCGTCCAGGTGTGCCCGTCCGGCGCGATCACCTTCGACTCCGGCGATTAGTCCCGGCCGGTAGGCCCCCTATCCCTTACTACAGATCAGGAATTCCCATGACTATCCCTGTCCCGCACGGCCTTCCCGTCGATCGCACCGCGGGCCCCTTCAACCCGCCTCGCGAGATCAGCGCACTGCGCGACGCCCGCCCGGTCAGCCCCCTCGTCTTCCCCGACGGTCACGAGGGCTGGCTGGTCACCGGCTACGACGAGGTCCGCCAGCTCATGGCCGACACCCGGTTCAGCTCCCGCCAGGACATCGGCATCGTCCACTCGGTGGAGGACAACCCGGACATGCCCGTGCAGACCGAGCCGTCGCCGCAGATCCCGGGCCTGTTCGTCGCCATGGACCCGCCGGACCACACCCGGCTGCGGCGCAAGCTGATCGGCGCCTTCACCGTCAAGCGCATGAAGCAGCTCGAGGAGCACATCATCGAGATCACCGAGCGCCAGCTCGACGAGATGGCGAAGCTGACCCCGCCGGTCGATCTGGTCGCCGAGTTCGCGCTGCCGATGCCGTCGCTGGTGATCTGCGAACTGCTCGGGGTGCCGTACGCGGACCGGGCGACCTTCCAGGTCAACTCGGCCAAGTTCCTGGTGCGCGAGCAGTCGCTGGAGGAGAAGATGGGCGCCTACGGCGCGATGACTACCTATCTGGCCGGGCTGGTCGTCGGCAAGCGCGCCGAGCCCGGCGAGGACATCCTGTCCGATCTGGCCCGCGACGAGGACCTCAGCATCGAGGAGCTGACGGGCATCGCGTTCCTGCTGCTGCTCGCGGGCCACGAGACCACCGCCAACATGCTGGGTCTGGGCACCTTCGCGCTGCTGGAGCACCCCGGGCAGCTGGCGGAACTGCGCGCCGACGCGGAGCTGGTGCCCGAGGCCGTCGAGGAGCTGCTGCGCTATCTGTCGGTCGCCGACATCTTCTACCGCTACGCGACCGAGGACATCGAGCTCGGCGGGGAAACGATCGGCAAGGGGTCGACCGTCGTCGTCTCGCTGCTGGCCGCCAACCACGACCCCCGGCGCTTTCACGACCCCGACGTCCTGGATATCCACCGCCGGGCCCGGGGTCTGGTGTCCTTCGGCCACGGCATCCACCAGTGCCTCGGCCAGCAGCTGGCCCGCATCGAGATGCGCGCCGGTTTCGCAGGTCTGGTGCGGCGCTTCCCCACCCTCCGGCTCGCCGTTCCCGCGGACGAGGTGAAGCTCCGGACCGACATGAATATCTATGGCGTGCACGAACTTCCGGTCACCTGGAGCTAGCCGCCCCGATCCACCCACGCGCCTCACGACACCCAATTCACCAGGAGCACAAGCCATGTCCACATTTCCCACCCCGGAGCCGATCGCCCTCAGCGTCGACCTACTCTCCGGTACCGTCACCGTCATCGCCTCCGACCGCACCGACACCGTCGTCGACGTCCGCCCCGCCGACGCGTCCAAGAAGGGCGACGTGCGCGCCGCCGAACAGACCCGCGTCGATTTCCGCGACGGCACCCTGCGCGTAAAAACGGTGAAGGACTGGCGAACTCACACCCCGTTCGGCGGCAACCCGACGATCGAGGTCACCATCGAGGTCCCCACCGGCTCCCGCCTGACAGCCTCCACCGCCGTAGGCACACTGCTGGGCACCGGCCCACTCGGCCAGTGCGACCTCGAGGTCTCCGCCGGAAATATCGTCGTCGAACGCCCACTCGGCGCGGTCACCGCCAAGGTCGCCAAGGGCGACATCCGCATCGGCGAGGCAACCCGCGGCGAACTACACCTGGAAACGGCCGTGGGCGAACTGGAGATCGGCATCAACCCGGCCAGCGCAGTCCGCCTGGAAACCACCGCAACCTCCGGCACCGTACAAAACCGAATGGCCCCCATCACCCACCCCCGAAACACCGGCGACACTGTCCACATCCAAGCCCGAAACTCCTACGGCAACATCATCATCCACCACACCACCCCGGTCTGATGTCCTGCCGTTCTCAGGATCGGGATAGGGTCCACCCGGACCCTATCCCAAATAGGGCTGGCTGCGTTTTTCGATGTAATGCCGAAGCCGGAGTCTGACAGTATCGTGAACCGGAAGATCTTCGAGTTCATCCAACCCGACGAAGCGAACTTCTGTGGATTCGCTACTGACCGCAATCCGCCCACCACAGACGCGCCCATAATAGGCGATATTGAATTCCTGACGTATCTCGCCATCTTCGTATTCGATGATATGTTCAGGATCAGTATAGATGCCGAGTAGTCCGGTGATCTCTATGTCCAGCCCAGTCTCCTCTTTGGTCTCCCGCACCACACACTGCTCGAGAGTTTCACCGATGTCCATCACACCGCCGGGCAGCGACCAATTCCCGGAGTCGCTTCGCCGCTGCATCAGAACAGCACCGTTCTCATCTAACACCAGCGCCGATCCCCCCGGAACCAAGCTGTTCGCCTTCGGCGCGTTCGGGTCCCGGTAGTAGTCACGCCGACTGCTCATCGAATACTCCCTGCCGATACGGTGTAACCGTTCCCCAGATCTGCTCGACCTGATCCGCAAACGACGCAAACATCCCATGCGGAGACAACTCCCGCAAATGCAAGGCAGGATGTTGATAGCCCCTAGCCCGCACAAGATACGGGGTCACGATCATTTGATCATCGAATCGGAAGACCGAGTTGTAGAGATGCACCGAGTGCAGGCCTATCCGGCATCCCGGCGTAGTCGTCAGTGGGCCGAGCATGCTCAGCGCATTACGAACGCGACCCGACAACATTCCTTGCATTTGCTCGAGATCGTCACGTTCGGCAACGTGAGCACAATCAGGATCAGCAAACGCCATACGAACCACTGCACCAGAACGGCATTTAACTCCGATTATCTGCGTGGCATCAGGCAGCAGCTCCAGGACGAACGGGTAGGCATAGCCGATCAGGTCGATCCGATCGGTCGCACCGAGCAGAAGCGATGTCCACAGCCCGTTCGGTATATCCGCCCGATGCCCGTATGCACCGAGCACTTCTGCTGTCGCCGGTGCACCCGCAGTCAAGTCAGGACGTGTCTGCGGCCAGAGATTCTCTTCTGATTCACCCAGCAGTTCCGCAACCGCCGAACGAGTACGGCGATGTGGGACGCGCCCTGCGAGCCACCGATTCACGGTCTTCACGTCGACGCCTACGGCTGCGGCGAGCGTGTCCGAACCCAGCTGCGCCCGCAACATGGCCGACCTCAGGCGCTGACTCATAGCGCCACCATAGAGGACACTTCCGGGACGTTTCCGGGAATTCGAAGTGTCCACCGAGGCGTCCCACACATGGTTCAGGTGTCCAGGCCGCTTGCATAACGTCGAGGTCAGGCACTCGGGACCGATGCGCAGCTATCCCAGTCCCGAGTCGGCTCACCAACGGCTACGAGGGGTCGACATGGAACGCCGCACAAGAATTTTCGAGTTCTCCGGGGGCTTCTTGGAGGTTGAGGACTACGGGGACGACAGGGGCAGGCAGGAACTGGATGACCGAACAACTTCCGAGGCCTCATGAGCTGGCAGATTGGCCTGTTTATCGCGATTGCGCTGCCACTGGCGGTGTTCATGGTCGCGGCGTTCTGGCCTGAGAAGTTGCCGAAGGACCGAACCGTCCAAGCGATCCGGAAGCGGATCGAGCAGGAGGACGCCATGCTGGTTCGTGCCGGAGACCGTGAACAAGGTGTGCGGCTGGCCCGCGCCGCGCTCAACGCCCTACCGCCCGAGAAGCACTCGCTGACACTCCGAATGCTGATGGAGGAGATCGCGGGTCCAGAAGACAACGGTGTGGCGTAGCCGGGTGCGGAAATCGAATGCGACCTCAGTCGCTTCCGGGTGGGACGGCGGGGTAGAAGACGCAGTACATGCGCAACTGGGTGTCGGCGATGATGGTGTGGCGTTCGTGGTTGTCGAGGAGGTACATGGTGCCGGGTTTCAGGGGGTGGGTCTGGTTGTTGTCGCGGTCCAGGAGGGTGCCGGTGCCTTCTATCAGCCAGACTGCCTCGATGTAGTCGGGGTAGTGGAGTGGGGTTTTCGTGCCGGGGGCGACTGTTGTTTCGTGGAGCGAGAATCCGACGTGGTCGTCGGAGAGGATGATTCGTTTCGAGGTCCAGGTTTCGGTGTCGACCTGGCGGTCGGTGCCGGTGATTTCAGCGGTTGTTCTGACGATCATGGTGGGACCCCTTGTCCACGGAGTGCAGGAATTCCAGGAGTTCGTCGATGGCCCGTCGGGCCTCGGGGATGTTCTTCATGATCCAGTTGTGCGGCATCGCGGGATATTCGTGCAGTTCGACGGGCACGCCCGCGATATCGCCGAGTTCCTTGATGCGCCGGGCGTCGGGCAGCAGGATGTCGCGATGGCCGATGAAGACGATGGCCGGGGCGAGTCCGGTCAGGTCGGCGAAGGCGGGGCTGACCTCGGGGTCGTCGAGCGCACGCTCGCCCGCGTACCACCGGCCCGCCTGCTGCAGCCCCGTCACACCGAGTTCCGGGTCGCGGTCGTCGAGGGCGAGCGAGAGCGGGTCGTCGGTGGCGAGATCGATCCACGGGGAGAACAGCGCGAGGGCCGCCGGTTGCGGCTCCCCGCGCTCGCGCAGGTGGCGGGCCAGGGTGAGCGCGAGCGTGCCACCGGCCGAATCCCCGAAGACGATCCGGTCGTGCGGCGCGACATCGCCGGTGACCTCGGCGTAGGCCCGCTCGATCATGGGGATGGTGGCCCGGTGATCGTATTCGGGCGCCAGCGGGTACATCGGCATGGAGTAGGTGCATCCGAGCCGGTCGACCATCCTCGCCGCGAAGTGCCAGTGATGCCGCTCCGGCGCCTCGACGAAGCCGCCACCGTGCATGTGGAAGATGTGCCACGGCGAGGTGGGCCCGCGCGCGGGCGCGAGGGTATAGACGTCGTGGTCGTCGATCACGCGGGCGGTGACGCGGTAGGTCTCGGCGACGCGCCGCGGCGGGCGGGAACGCCCCGGCGCTTGATGCTGCGGCAATCGCTCGCGCATGACGGCCGGTTCGGCGTAGAACCGCTTGTTCCGCTGCCACCGCATCCGCGCGATCACCGCCCGTGCGCGCAACGACGTCACAACCCTCCCTCCGTCCGATGGGGGCCACGGTGTGCGCCTACCCGTTCGCCCGCTCCGCAATCATGAACAGCGCCGATCCAGGGCCATTGCCTGCGACCGCCGGGCCGGATACCCTTCAATATCAGTGAACAGTCGTGCACCAAACTAATCGACTGGAGCGAGGAAATGGGTCGACAGGGAACCGAGGTCTGGTCGGATCTGGCGCGTCGCTGCTCGCGGGCGATGGCCGAGGAGAAGGACTGGGCCGCCGAATTCGCCCGTGAGGTCAAGGCCGCCACCGCGGTTCGGCTCCGGCGGGCGAACCGCTCGGCGCGCCGGGCGGCCGAAGACGTCGAAGGAGAGCTGTACGAGCTGAATCGGGAGATCGCGGCGCTGGCACTGGGCGCCCTGCGCGCGCGGACGGACCGGCGCGGCGGCGGGCGTCGGCGCGCGAGAAGCCGAGTGGCGCAGACCCGTTCCCGCGTCGAGGATGCGGTGTTCGGACGTTTCTGAGGCCCGCTCGCACGACACGCGGACCCCGCCTGCCCGCAGACCTTCGCCGGAGCCGCAACCGCAGCGGTCAGCCGCCTCCGAAATTGTGCACATCCGTGCACCAAACGCCGCGATAAGGCGATCATCCCACGCCTGCGATCAGTGCCCCACGTCACAGCGACGTGCTGTCACAGGGACCGCCCCGGCGGCATCTTGTGGTCGTTCCACACGACGAAACAAGGAGCGATCATGAGCGAGCAGACCACACACGGGCGGGTCGCACTGGTGACCGGGGCGAACAAGGGCATCGGACGCGCGGCGGCCGAACAGCTTGCGGCCCTGGGCATGACGGTGCTGATCGGTGCCCGCGACGCGCGGCGCGGAGCGGAAGCCGCCGCGGGCCGGGGCGCCCGGGGGGGGGGCCCCCCCCCCGGGGCCCGGGGCGGGCCCCCCCCCCCCCCCCCCCCCGGGGCCCCCGCGATGGGTGGGGGGGGGGGGGGGGGCCCCCCCCCCGGGGTCGCCGTGTCCCCCCCCCCCCCCCCGCCCGGCCCCCCGCCCGCCGCGAAATGGATCGAGGAGCGCTTCGGTCACCTCGACGTGCTGATCAACAACGCCGGTATCACCGGCTCGGGGCAGGTCTCCCCCGAGGACACCTACGATCAGCTCCCCAGCACCGTCGACCTCGATATGGTCCGGGCGGTCTTCGAGACCAACGTGTTCGGGGTGATCACGGTGACCAATGCCGTACTGCCGCTGCTGCGCCGCTCCCCGGCGCCGCGCATCGTCAATGTCAGCTCGCACGCCGCCTCGCTGACCGTCGCCGCCGACCCGGAGGGCCCGCTGGCCACGCTGCCCGCATCGGCCGCGTACACACCGTCCAAGTCCGCGCTCACCTCGCTCACCGTGCAGTACGCCAATGAGCTGCGCAAAGACGGGTTCCTCGTCAACGCCGCCTGCCCCGGCTACGTCGACACGGAGATCAACAATCACCAGGGGTTCCTGACGACCGCCCAGGGCGCCGCCATCCTGGTGCGGCTGGCCACACTCGATCAGGACGGGCCGACCGGCGGCATGTTCGCCGAGGAGGGCGCCGTGCCCTGGTGACGAATTCCGGCCGGGTCCACGGCGAGTCAGGGATCGGGGCGGGCGGAGAAGTGCTTTTATGCGTGAATCGGGTATGCCGAGGCACGGACCCGATATCCATGCGGTACAGCACAATCCGAGGAGATCCGATTATGCGTAGACCCCGCTTCACCCACCGTTTGGCTGTGACGGCCGCTGCCGGGCTGGTCATGGCCGGTCTGGCCAGCGGTCCCGCCGCCGCCGATCCGGCGCTGGACTGGACCGGCGCCGTGCAGCAGCTCCGGACGGCCGCCGCGGGCAACCCCGCCGCCGAACAGGCCGTGGACCGGCTCGCCGCCGCGGCACCGGCCGCCGTCGAGGTGGCCCTGCCCGCGCAGCCGTTCCAGATTCCGGCGCAATCCGATATCGGCCGCGGCACCGGGCCCGGCGTCTACGGTTCGGGGGTCGCGCTCGGCCTCGACGGATTCCGGTTCGGGTTCTTCGGTGGGCCGGGCACCATCGCGCCCAATCAGAGCGGCGCGAAACTCGAGGTCGTGTGGATCAATCTCGCCAACGGCCGCAGCGGAACCAATGTGCTCATCGAGCACAACGACGTTCCCGTCGACACCACCATTCGCACCGCCGTCCTGGACCCCGGCCCCGGCCCGGTCGTCGCGGCGGTCTACGGCACGCTGTGGCACCGCTGGTCGGTACCGGTGAGTGACGCGAATCCCGATGGCTACCAGTATCAATTGGGCACCATCTCGGTCCCGTCCTTCGGCGCCGTCTACAACTGATACCTCAGACGTGATGGCGCCCGGCCTTCGGTCGGGCGTCATTCGTGCCGGACCTTGGTCCGGCGCAGCGACCAGTTCACCGAGTCGCGGCGGTTACCCTGTTCCGCGTGGCTTCGAGGTCTATCCGCGCGCGAGGACTCGTCGCATACTGTGCGGCCGCGCTCACCCTCACGATGCTGACGGGAACATCGATCGCCGCCGCCGAAACACCCGGCAGCCCAGGGGAATTGGTGTCGGTGACCGAACTCGCGCCGGAGGCGACGCTGCCCGGATCGGTCGGCGGCAGGCGCCTGGTGCACTGGTCCACGGGGGTGGGTGAGCGGCCCGCGCTGAACAGCGCCGCCGTCCACCTTCCACCCGGTGAGCCGCCCGCGGGCGGATGGCCGATCGTCGTGTGGGCGCACGGCACCATCGGTCTCGCCGATCACTGCGCCTACAGCATCGCGGGACCGATTCTGCGCGAAAGGGATTGGGGCCATCTCGGCGCCTGGCTGCGTCAGGGATACGCGATCATCGCCACCGATTACGTGGGCCTGGGCACGCCCGGCCCGCATCCGAAGGACAACGGCACGGTGGCGGCCCACAGTGTCGTCGACGCCGCGACCGCAGGTGTGCGGGCCCTCCCCGGCGTGCTGTCGAACCGCTGGGTGGTGGCCGGGCAGTCGCAGGGCGGGGCCGCGGCCCTGTGGGCGGCCCGCGAGGCCACCCGCCGCGGCACCGAGACCGACTACCGCGGCGCCGTCGCGACCGGCGTGCCGGGCCTGCTGGAGAACGCGGTGCTGGCGCTGGGGCCGCACGTCCCGCCGGTGCCGATTGCGGCGGATACCACTGCCGTGGCGCTGTATTCCCTGTCCGGCCTGCGAACGTCCTTCCCGCAGTTGGACATCGACTCGTACCTGACCGATGCGGGCCGCTACTGGCTGGGTCGCGCCGAACAGGTCTGCGAGGCCGAGCTGGCCGACGAAGTGTCCGCCGCGCGCGTGGTTCTCGGCGATATGTTCGCAAAACCCTTGGCGGCCTTGCCCGATGCGCCCGAACTGTTGCGAGAGCATATGGGGATCCCGGTCACCGGCTACGACAGGCCCGTATTCATCGGCCAGGGCTTGTTCGACACCCAATCCCCCGCACCCGGAACCCTCGCCGTCGCGGCCCTGATGCGGGAGCACAACCAGCCCGTCACCCTGCGCACCTACCCGGCCGACCACAGCGGCACCCTGCGGGCGTCCCTGCCGGATTCGATTGCGTTCGTCCGCGGGATTCTCCCGCCGGGCGGTCCGTAGGCCGCCACACGGCGGCGGCATCAGTCCGGGCGGTGCCGCTCCACGTAGGCATCGACCTCGGCCAGGTACCCGTCGCGCCGTGACGACGCGATCCACGAGGCGCGGAAGGAGTTTCGCGCCAGCTCCGCCAGGCTGTCGGTGGTGAGGGCGGCCTGCTCGGCCAGCCGCAGGTAGTTGTCCGCGGCGTAGGCGCCGAAGTAGGCGGGGTCGTCGCTGTTCACGGTGACGAGCAGGCCACGCTCCAGCAGGCCGGTGATCTCGGCCGCCTTCATCTGCGTGGTGACGAAGGAATTGGAGACCGGGCAGCAGGTGAATGCGATGCCCCGGGATTCGGCCAGTGCGACGAGCCGGTCGTCCTCGACGATATTGGTGCCGTGGTCGATGCGGTCGACGCCGATATCCTCCAGCGCCTGCCGGATGTGCTCGACGGAGTTCTGCTGATCGATATCGCAGTGCATGGTCAGCAGGAATCCCTCGCGGCGCGCGCGATCGAAGACGGCCGCGAACTTGCTCGGCGGATTGCCGCGCTCGTCGGAATCGAGCCCGACGCCGAGGATCCAGTCCCGATACGGCAGCGCCTCGAGCAGCGTCGCCATCGCGTATTCGGCCGAGTGGTCGCGCAGGAAGCACAGAATCAGCTCGGCGGAGATCCCGAACTCGCGGTGGGCCCGCACGATCGCCGAGCGATACCCGCCGATCACGGTGCCGAAGGGCACGCCGCGGCCGGTGTGGGCCTGCGGATCGAAGAACATCTCCACGTGCCGCACGCCCTGGGCGCGGGCGCGCCGCAGGTACTCGTAGGCCAGGTCGTGAAAGTCCTCCGCCTGCTGCAGCACCCGCATGGCCGGGTAGTAGACCTGCAGGAACGAGGTGAGGTCGTGGAAGTCGTAGGTCTGCCGCACCTCCTCCACCGTGCGCTCCGGCAGTTCGATGCCATTGCGACGGGCCAGCCGGAACTTCAGCTCCGGTTCCAGCGTGCCCTCCAGGTGCAGGTGCAGTTCCGCCTTGGGCAGGCCGCGCACGAACTCCGCGAGATCAGTCGGCATGCCGTCCATGATCGCCCACCCTCGGGCGATTCGTCACACATCCCGCGCCACGTAGGACGAGACCTGTCCTATATCCAGGTCAGGATGGGTTCATGACCGAACTCTCGCCGCGCACCTTGAACCGGACCCTGCTGACCCGGCAGATGCTGGCCGAACGAGCCTCGATACCCGCGGTCGATCTCGTCCGGCATCTGGTGGCCGTGCAGGGGCAGGAGCCGAACTGGCCGTACGTCGGGCTGTGGACGCGGCTCGCGGGGTTCCGGCACGGGGATCTGGAATCGCTGCTGCGGGACCGGAAGGTGGTGCGCTCCACCATGATTCGCCGGACCGTTCATCTGTCCACCGCCGCGGACTTCCGCTGGCTGCATCCGACGATGCAGCCGTTCGTCGAGCCGATGCTGCGGGCGCCCTACTTCCACGACGAGATCGCGGGCATGGATCTCGGCGAACTCGCCGCGGCCGGGCGGGAACTGCTGACCGGGAGCACACCGACCCGGCGCGAACTGGGCCGATTGCTGGCCGAGCGGTTTCCGCGGCGGCATCCGGGGCGCCTCGCACAGTCGGTCGGGTTGCTGATTCCGCTTGTGCACGTGGGAGATTCGGCCGATTGGGGCGGGTGGCGCACCCGCTACGTCTCGGTCGCCCTGGCCGAGGAGTGGCTCGGCGAGCCGATGGAATCCCGGCCGCGGCCGGAGACGATGGTGCTGCGCTATCTCGCGGCGTTCGGCCCGGCCAGCGTCGCCGACATGCAGGCATGGGCGGGCGTCACCCGCCTGGCCGAGGTGGTCGAGGGCCTGCGCCCGCGGCTGCGCGCGTTCCGCGGCGACTCGGGCCGGGAGCTGTTCGACCTCCCGGACGCACCGCTCGCCGATCCGGACCTGCCGATGCCGGTGCGGTTCCTGCCCGCCTTCGACAACGCGCTGCTCGGCCACAGGGACCGCCGCCGCGTCATCAGCGACGAGGACCGCCACCGGATCGCCAAGGAGGCGTCGGCCGGTGTACCGATGTATCTGGTCGACGGATTCGTCCACGGCCGTTGGGATTTGGCAGGGTCGACGCTGCGGATCACACCGTGGCATCCATTGTCGGCAGACGACGAGACCGCGGTGCTGGCCGAGGCCGAGCGGCTGCTGCCGTTCGTAGTGCCGGAAGGGGGAACGATTGCGCTGCAACGGGTTTGAGCCGACCGCATGGTTCAGCCCTGCGACAGCTCCTCGGCGGACTCGTGCCCCGCGGTACCCGTGCGGCGCAGGAAGTCGGCGATCACCTCGAGTTCGGCCTCGGTGTAGCGGTCGCACAGCTCGTCCATGCGGGTATTCATGCCCGAGAAGACTTGATACAGAGCCGAATTCCGCTCCCGCACCGGGCGCACGGTGACCGCGCGGCGGTCGGCCGAATCCGGATCGCGCTCGCGGACGATCCAGCCGCCCTTCTGCAGCCGGTCCAGAATTCCGGTCAGGGTGGCCGGGTGCAGCCCTGCGCGGCGGGCGAGCGCGGTCGGCGTCATCGGCCCGTGCCGGTTGACGAGATCCAGGCAGGTCCAGTCGATATCACGGAGTTCGACGCGGCCGCCGAACCGCCGATTGAGCAGCGCCAGCTGAATGTTCAGGTCGCGCAGCGCTTCCTTGACGGCAACCGTCAGCTGCCGCCGCTGCCGCGCCGTCGCCTGATCCGCTCCCGCAGCCATTCGGCACTACTCCCGTCGTTTATTTGGTTCTCGTACTATATCGCGGGAGCCCACCCTGCCGGGCACCCGGGCGAGCCCGTGACCTGCGCGACATGGCGGGCGAGGGTCGACCTTATCTACTGTTTACGTACGTAGATAGTAGATGCTCAACGGTGAGCAGAAAGAGGCGAGTCCCATGCCACGACTTCCCCGCACAGCCCTCACCCTCGCCGCGATCGCCACGATGACCGTGGGAGGTCTGGGCCTCGGCACCGGGCTCGCCGAGGCGGACGCCCGGACCTCGGCCGTCCGGCCCGCCGGAGGTTGCCTCTGGGACGGCGCCGCGCACGCCACGGGATCGACCGTCGTCGCGGGCGGCCGCGGCTATGTCTGCGGCACAGACGATCTCGGCCCCTACTGGTTCGGTGGACCCGCGACCGACGGCCCCGACACCGTCGCGGTACCCGGCTCCCGCACCGATCCCGCGGGCCGATTCAGCCCCGGCGCCCGGCAGCCCGGCACCAGCTACAACGACTACTGCGTCGGCAGCCAGCTGATCCCCGGCACCGACGACGTCTACCAGGTCGTCCGCGCACGCGACGGCAGACCGTTCTGGAAGGCCGCCGAACCGATCTCCCAATGGCGCTTCGACTCCACCTCTCCCCGCCCGGAACCCACCTGGCGCACCCCCGCCTCCTGCTACGAAAACCTCCTCCTCTGACCATCGCGCGTTCTCGCACCCCTTGCACGTTCCCGCACCCTCTCCAGGGACCTGTAGGGGGTGCGGGGTCATGGAAATGGTGCGGGAAGGGGCGGTCGTGTCGGGGCGGGGGCGGTGGCAACCGTGGGGTGGACCTTTTGGAGCGTTGCGAGCAGACCGGGACGTGCGAAGGGCGGGATGGCGTCTTGCGGCGAGAGTTGTTGTAGGACAGCGTTGTTGCTGTTCGGCGGGATATTCGCGCGCGGCGCGGTCGCTGCGGTGGGCGGTACGGGGGAGCCCCGGAATCGGGAAATCCGCTCCGATTGCTCCGGGTGTGCCCGAGATGCATCGCAATTGGCGCCCCGCTAGTTTCGTTGGGGACGTTTTGACCGGAACCGGCCATCCGGTTCGCCTAGCAGTACTGCCTGATGGAGGAAACACCGTGCGCATCCTGCTGGTCGCCAGCGCATTCAACAGCCTCACGCAGCGGGTTCACACCGAACTGCGGGACCGGGGACACCGGGTCGGCGTCGAGTTGGCGCTGGGCGACGATCTGCTGCGCGCGCGGGTGGCCCAGTTCGCACCGGACCTGATCCTCGCCCCGATGCTCACCACCGCGATTCCGGAGGACATCTGGTCCGCGCACACCGTGCTGATCGTGCATCCCGGGCCGAAGGGCGACCGCGGGCCGTCCTCCCTGGACTGGGCCATCAGCGAGGGCGCCGAGGAGTGGGGCGTCACGGTGCTGCAGGCGGTCGCCGAGATGGACGCGGGCCCGATCTGGGCCTCCGAACCCTTCGCGGTCGCGCCGCACGGCAAGAGCCAGCTGTACCGCAACGAGGTCTCCGATGCGGCCGTGCGCGCGGTGTTGCTGGCGGTCGAGCGCTTCGCCGACGGCGGGTTCACCCCCGAGCCGCTCGATTACGACCGGCCCGACGTGCGCGGGCGGCTGCGCCCGTACCACGCCCAGCAGTACCGCCGCATCGACTGGTCCGCCGACGACACCGCCACCGTGCTGCGCAAGCTCCGCGCCGCCGACTCCCAGCCCGGCGTGCTGGACGAGCTGTTCGGGCGGGAGTTCTTCCTACACGGCGGACACAACGAGGACCGGCTGCGCGGCTTCCCGGGCACGATCGTCGCCACCCGCGACGGCGCGATCTGCCGGGCCACGGTCGACGGCGCGGTGTGGCTGCCGCAGCTGCGGCCGCGCCGCACCCCCGGCGGCCCCGCGACGTTCAAGCGCCCCGCCACCGACGCGCTCGGGCCCGACCTGCTCGCCGGTGTTCCGGAGGTCGGGGTCACACCGTTCGAGGCGGCCTCCCGCGACACCTGGTCGGAACTGCGCTACCGCGAGCACGGCGAGGTCGGCTACCTGGAATTCGCCTTCGCGGGCGGCGCGATGAGCACCGACCAGTGCCGTCGCCTGCTGGCCGCCTACCGGCAGGCGTGCGAGCGGCCGGTGGACGTGCTGGTGCTCGGGCCGGACCGCGACTTCTTCTCCAACGGCATCCACCTGAACGTGATCGAGGCGGCCGACGACCCAGCCGAGGAGTCCTGGCACAACATCAACGCGATGAACGACCTGGTCGAGGCCATTCTGACCACCACCGACAAGCTGGTGATCGCCGCGGTGGCCGGTAATGCCGCCGCCGGCGGCGTGATGCTGGCCCTGGCCGCCGACGAGGTCTGGTGCCGGGAGTCGGCGGTGCTGAATCCGCACTACCGGCTGATGGGCCTGCACGGGTCGGAGTACTGGACCTACACGCTGCCCCGCCGGGTCGGCGCCGAGCAGGCCGACCGCCTGACCCGCGAGACGATGCCGGTCGGCGCCCGCGCGGCGGGCCGCATCGGCCTGGTGGACCGGGTCGTGCCCGGCGGCGCGGCCGAGTTCTGGGATCGGGTGCGCGAGGACGCCGAAGTCCTGGCCGCGGCGCCGGAGCTGGCGGACCGGCTGGTCGCGAAGAAGCAGCGCCGCGCCGCGGACGAGGCGGCCAAGCCGCTGGCTGCCTACCGGGATTACGAACTGGCGCAAATGCGCCAGAACTTCTACGGAGAGCATGAGCCGTACCATCGGCTCCGGCGAAACTTCGTGCACAAGGTGCGTCCGCAGGTCACCCCGACCCACCTGCTCGCTTGAGTCGACGCCCCGGCGCTGCGAAGCTTTCACATTGCAATCCCCAAGATCCACGCCATTGAACTATCGTCCGGTAACGGATTGATTACCGCTTTTGCCCCATGGAGTACGCAGTGCTGGAGCTCGACCATTTCAACCATGGCTTGTTGACCCCGATCCTGGCCTATCTCATGTCTTTCATCGGCTCCGTGCTCGGCCTCCGCTGCGCCGTCCATGCCCGCTCGTCCCGATGGCCCGGTGGCTGGCTGGTCGCTGCGGCGGTCGCGCTGGGCGGCTGCGGTATCTGGGTCATGCACTTCACCGCCATGCTCGGCTTCTCCATCCAGGGCATGACGCTGCGTTACGACGTGCCGCTCACGCTGCTCAGCGCGGCCATCGCGATCGTGGTGGTGTGGATCGGGCTGTCCATCGTGGTGCGGGTGCGGCGCGAGGTCCTGGCGCTGCCGGTCGGCGGCGCCATCACCGGCGTCGGCGTGGCGGCCATGCACTACCTGGGCATGTCGGCGATGCACGTGGGGGCGCACGTCGAATACAACCTGACGCTGGTCGGGCTGTCGGTGGTGATCGCGGTGGTCGCGGCGACGGCGGCCCTGTGGTTCATGCTGCACGTGCACGGTTTCGGGGCGACGCTCGGCGCGGCGGTGATCATGGGCCTGGCGGTGTGCGGCATGCACTACACGGGCATGGCGGCCATGAGCGCCCACCACGGCAATCACGGCGCGGTGACCGAGGGCGTCGAGCCGGTGCAGCTGCTCACCCCGCTGATCATGACCGTCACCCTGATCACGATGATGCTGATCGTGCTGGTCGGCCTGGCCGAGGTCGACGCGCCGTCGCGGCGCGACTCCGATGACGACGACGAGGAGGCGCTCGCCGACAGCGGCCGCAGCTGGCCGCGCCTGGACCCGTACTCCGACGCGCCGCGCCAGCCCGCGCCCCCGCAGCAGTCCGTCCCGACGGCGGTCAGCCTGCGGGCCGCCAGCCGCGCCGCGGATCAGCCGGGCCGCCCGGCGCGGTAGCCGGGATCCCGCGCCCGGCACCGGATCTCGTGACGATCGGCCCGGTGTGAACGGGCGCGGCGGGCTGTGCTGGAATCACAGTGCACGCGTGATGGACAGCGACAACGAAGGTCACTCGTAATGGGCAAAGTGTGGCGCCGCAGGCAGCCGGACGACGACTACGGCCTGCTGGTGACCGTGGCAACGGTCTTCGACGAGGTCACCGCCGCCGACGTGCGGCAGCTGCTGCGCGAGCACGGCATCCGATCCACGCAGGCCCCGACGGGCCGCCCCCGCCACCGCATGCGCATCCTGGTCTTCCCCGAGGACGCCGGCCGCGCCTACGACGTCCTCTTCCTCCACACCACCTGAGCACCCCCGGCGCACACCGCACCCCTACCCTGCGCACGCCAACGCGCTACCCCGCCGCACCCACGTCACCACGCCGCACTGCTACCCGGCACACGTCCTCGCGCGATCCCGGCACATACGCCGCACCGCACATTGCCGCACCCCACGTCACTGCGCCGCACATCGCTCGCCGCGCTGCTACCCCGGTGCACGCGCCCGTTTACTCCGGCGCGCCCAACAATCATTTCCGGCATGCTTTTGGCCGGAATCTCTTCGCGCACAGGCGGACTCATCCTCGGTGCGAGTTCCGGCCCAATTCCGCGAGCCGTCGTAGGACGGGGAGGGCGGACGACAGGGCGTGGCGCTCCTCGGGTGAGAGGTCGGCGACCAGAGGGCGCAGGTGCTCGACGCGGTCGGCGCGCCGCGCCGCGCCGATGCGCCGACCCGCCTCGGTGATATCCACCAGTGCGGCGCGCCGATCGGTGGGATCCGGGCGGCGTTCCACCAGGCCGTCGCGTTCCAGCCGCCCGATGAGCTGGGTCAGCCCCGGCTGGGTGATCTGCTCGGTCCGCACCAGATCCGACAGCCGCATGGGACCGCCGGTGGCGAGGGTGTCCAGCACCGACAGCGTGGTGAACGACAGCCGCTCCAGACTGGGCAACCGTATGTAGAAGCGGTTGAAGTCCTCGAGCGCGGTCGCGAACTCGTCCGCATCCAGATCGTCGGTGGTCTCGTCCATGCCCCGAAATATATCCGATATTTATATAAGCTCCTTATGTACACTCCCTGTCGAACCCTCGATTCACAGCGGGAGCCGACGATGAGCCGACACACGAGCGCCACCCATACCTCCGAACCTCGACCTTTTCCATTGCAGCCCAACCCGGTTCACGTCACCGACGAGGTGCTCGACGACCTGCGGCAGCGCCTGGCGCTGACCCGCTGGCCCGACGACGCGGGCAACGAGGACTGGTACTACGGCGTGAACCGGGCGTATCTGCAGGGCCTCGTCGACTACTGGCGCACCGGATTCGACTGGCGCGCCGCCGAGGCGCGGATCAACGCCTACCCGCACTACCGGGTCGAGGTCGAGGGCGTGCCGATCCATTTCATGCGCCGCCCCGGCGCCGGTCCGAATCCCACACCCCTGATCCTCACGCACGGCTGGCCGTGGACGTTCTGGCACTGGTCGAAGGTGGTGGATCCGCTCGCCGATCCGCAGGCCTACGGCGGCGATCCGGCCGACGCGTTCGACGTGATCGTCCCGTCGTTTCCCGGATTCGGCTTCTCCACTCCCCTGCCGAACCACCCGGACATGAACTTCTGGAAGGTCGCCGACCTGTGGCACGTGCTCATGACGCGGACGCTGGGCCACGCGACCTACGCCGCGGCGGGGTGCGATGTCGGCGCGCTGGCCACCGGGCAGCTGGGCCACAAGTACGCCGACGAGTTGTACGGCATCCACATCGGCTCGGGCCTGAAGCTGGATCTGTTCAACGGCGATCGAGCGTGGGATTACAGTGGCGGGCAACCGATTCCGCAGGGCCTGCCCGCCGCGGTCCACGATCGGATCCTCGAATTCGACCGCCGCTTCGCCGTCCATCTGGCCGCGCACATGCTCGACTCCAGCACGCTGGCCGTCGGGCTGTCGGACTCGCCAGCGGGGATGCTCGCGTGGATCCTGCGGCGCTGGAAATCCTGGAGCAGCAACGGCGGTGACCTGGAAAGCGTCTTCAGCGCCGACGAACTACTCACGCACGCAACGATTTTCTGGGTCACGAACTCGATCGGGACCTCGATCCGCACCTACGCCAACAACAATCGCTATCCGTGGACTCCGTCGCACGATCGGTGGCCCGTGATCGAGGCGCCCACCGGAATCACCTTCGTCGGCCACGAGAATCCGCCCGGTGTCACGACCGACGGTCGCGTCGAGCACTTCCTGGCCGGTGATCGCGCGGCCTGGTACAACCTGGTCAATCCGACGGCGCACGATCGCGGTGGCCATTTCATTCCGTGGGAGCTACCCGGCGAGTGGGTCGACGATCTGCGCCGGACCTTCCGCGGGCGGCGGTAACCACGATCAGAAGCGACGAGCGCCGCTGACCGGCATCTCCGACATGTCCGACATCACCACGCCCGTGCTGTCGGTTCCGGCGTGAATCACCTTGCCGTCGCCGGCGTACAGCGCGGAGTGACCGCCGCCGTAGAACGAGACCATGTCGCCGGGCTCGAGTTCGTCGATCCCGACCGGGGTGCCGGTCGAGAGCTGGCCCTGGCTGGTGCGGGGCAGGTCGACACCGGCCTGCCCGTAGGACCACTGCACCAGGCCCGAGCAGTCGAAGGCATCGGGGCCCGCCGAGCCGTATCCGTACGCGGCGCCGAGCTTCGATTCGGCGGCCTCGACCGCGAGTTCGCCGCGGCTCTTCTCGGGTGCCGACGGAGCGGGGGCGTTATCGGATTGCGGGGCGGACGGAATTCCGGGCGCGGACGGAATTCCGGGCACGGAGAGCATCGACCGGATATCTACACCCGGGAGGGCCGACTGCAGACCGTCGATAATCCCGGTCACCGCCGAATTCGGCTCGGGCGCGCTGTTCGGGGCGGCGGGCTCCACGGCAGTCTCGGGAGACGCGGCGGCATCGGCATTCGGAATGGAAATCATGAGTCCGGGAATTTCCGCTGGCGTCTGCACCTCGATCGATCCGATTCCCGGAATGGACACCGGCTCCGCCGATGCCTGTCCCGTGGTCAACAGCATGGCCCCCAGCGCACCCAGTGCAACTGCCGCGGCCGCCAGCACCCACCAGAGCATCCGCCGCAGATAGCGGATATATCGGACTTCGTCGGTTCCAGTCATGATGCGGTCCTCCGATCCTCTCATCGAGACCGAGCACTAACCAAACCAGCAGATCCGAGGTGCCATGATTCGCCCGCCACAATACGAATGCAAGGAAATAAGTGGGAATTAACGATAACAAGGCGATAAACAATCGAAAACCAACGGATCTCGAAAAAATGCCCCGCATCGGATTGTTTTTCCGATGCGGGGCATTTCGATTCGAGCTCAGGCGGTGATCTGCTGCTCGATCTCCGCCGCCATCGTGCGCAATTTCGCGGCGAATTCGCGAGCCGCGTCGGGATCTCCAGTGGAGCCCTTGACCACTCGGCGGGTCAGCGCGGCCAGCCGGGATTCGACCGTGCTGAACAGGTCCACCGGCGGTTCGGCGCGCTCCTCGGACACCTCGCCGCGCGCCCAGGCCCGCAATCGCTGCACCGCCTGCTCGGAGTCGAAGTGTTCGGGCAGCACCGCCACGGCCTCCCGGAGCTTGCCCGCGGTGATCTTGACATCCTCGGCCGCGAGCGTGGCGTAGACGGTGACCGCGGCCTGCTCGCCGTGCGAGGCCGCCACCGGCAGCAGCTCCCGGATCTGGCCCTCGTTGATGCCCGGCGCCAGCGGATGCAGCTTGTCGGCCAGCGGCCAGGCCCGAATCAGCTTGTGGGCGTACGAGCGCTGCATATCCCACCGCTGCTCGACATAGTCGTCGAAGGTCGCGTATCCGCTGCGGTACAGCCGCCCGTCGCGCACGATCTGCAGGGCGCGACCGGCCGCCCAGAACGCCAGGCGCAGCGTGCCGATCGAATTCTCGCAGGCCGAGAGCTGGGCCTGCTCGCCGTCGCTGAGCGGTCCGTCGCCCGCGGCCGGAAGCGGCATGCTCAGCACGTTCGCGGTCGGGTCCGGCGCCGGGCCCGCGGAGGGCACCACGGACAGATTCCGTTCCGACCGCCGCCATTCGGCGTCGCGCAGCGGCGAGACGGGCGGGGTGTGCTCGGCGGTGTCGGCCAGCGGATTGACGGCGACGGCCGTATTACCGACGGATTTTCCGCCGATCATGGATTTCCTGCGCTGCGGAGGCATCAGGCCGGCACCCCCAGCGCGACGCGGTACGGGCTGACCAGTTCGTCGCCCACGCGCCGATACTCGCCCAGATCGTGCAGTGGATTCTCCGCGCCCTCGCCGACTTCCCCATCGGCGGCTTCGCGGTACCACTTCCACGCGCTCACATAGGATTCGAAGACCTCGTACCCCGCGTCCTCCAATTGGCCGCGCTGGGTCCGATATTCGGTGGAGACGTTGACGCCCTTCTTCATCGTTACCGGAACCTTCGTCATCAGCACCCGGACCCGGATTTCGCGTGCCGCATCGGCGGCCGCCTCCTCGGCGGCCTTGTATGTGCTGGGCACTCGTTTCACCTCCGAGGGACTCACGCTCGTCAACAGCACGAGCTCGTCGGTCGAGGGAATCGCGGCCTTGAAGATATCCGCCGATTCGCCTCCGGCATCCACGATGATCACGTCGTAGTCGGCGGCATTGTCGGCGATGCAATCGTCGACGTGCCGGGACGGGAATGCGATCAGCGTGAAGGGCAGATCTATTTCTCCCTTCTGCAGCCGCCGATACCAGGAATATCCGGTCTGGCTCAGCGGGTCGGCATCGATGACCAGCACCCGCAACCCGAGTTCGGTCGCGAAGTAACCGGCGATGAAAAAGGCGGAGGTGGTTTTCCCGACGCCGCCTTTCAGATTCCCCAGTGTGACCACCAAGGGTTTAGGCAGATCCAGTGATGCAGCAGAATTCGTCACGGACGGTCCTCCTTGGATGAGGAGAGCAACACTGTGCGCCGCCCAGTCTTACACGAATGTAGTTCGACTCCGCAGATTTTCCGCCCAACGCGGGGTGTGTCCAATTGGACACGGTCTCGCCCGGCCGCAGCGCCCTACCCGGCGACCACAACCTGCCGCACCCCTTGCATGTTCTCGCACCCCTTGCAGGGTCCTGTAGGGGGTGCGAGAACACGCAAGGGGTGCGTGGAGGTTGGGTGCCCGCGCGGTTGGTCAAGGAGGTTGACTATGGTGGCGGCGGGGAGTCCGGTTTAAAGTGGTGGCGTGCATCGAGTCTTCAAGTCCACTCCGCCCCCTGCCGCCTGAGCGGGGTGGTTCACGAACCGGGCGGTTACGCACCGCACGGCTGTCCCGTGATACCGGGTCGTCGTAGCCCTCGACCACGTCCCGACATATGCCGGACGCCGGTAGCCACCGACTACGTCCCGGTCTGCGCCGGATCGTTGTAGTCACAGACCACGTCCCGGCGTGCACCGAATCGGTGTCGACGCCGACTGCGCTCGACGTGCACCGGATCGGTGTCGACGCCGACTGCGCTCGGCGTGCACCGGATCGGTGTCGACACTGACTGCGCTCGGCGTACGCCGGATTGTTGTCGACGCTGACTGCGTTCGGTGTGTGCCGGATCGGTGTAGACGCCGGGCTCGGTCCGGTATGCACCGGATCGCCGCAGACGCTCAGCGCGGTTCGACGCGCACGCGATCGCCGCAGCCACAGGCCGCCGTCCGGCATACGCCGGGTCGTCGCACACGCAGAACGCGGTCCGGTATGTGCCCGATCGTCGCGGACGCTGGACGCGTCCCGGGCGTGCGGCCGAACGTCGCGGATGCTCAGCGCGGCCCGGCGTGCCGGATGGTCGTAGGCGCTGGCTGGGGTCCGGTTCGGGTCCGATCGTGGTACCGGCATCGACTGCAACTGCCCCGCGTCGTCGTTTCCTTTTCCTTCGACGCAGGAGCATTACATCCAATGTCTGTGGACATCGTCGCGTCCGCGCGCGACCGATCCGCGGCGGCCTTGATCGCCGCCGGAATCCTCTGGGGCACCGGCGGTCTCGCCGGAAGCCTGCTCGCCGACCAGGCGCAGCTGCATCCGCTGTCCGTCGCGGCCTACCGGCTGCTGCTCGGCGGTGGCCTCGCGGTGGCGCTGCTCGCCGTCTGCGGCGGACTGCGCGGGCTGCCGCGCACCCGGGCCGCGGCCGGGCGGATCCTGCTGACCGGCGGCCTGCTCGGATTCTTCCAGGGCAGTTATTTCGTTGCCGTGCATTATATTTCGGTCAGCATCGCGACGATGGTGACGATCGGCATGCTGCCCGTCTTCGTCGCCCTCGGCGCGGCGGCACGCGACCGGCACCGGCCGAGCGCGACGACGCTGCTCTCGATCGGCGTCGCGGTGACCGGCCTGGTCCTGCTCACCTGGTCGCCGACCGGCGGGACGAGCGGCTGGCGACTGGCGGCCGGTCTGACGTTCGCACTGCTCGCCGCGGCCGGGTTCGCAATCCTGACACTGATCACCACCACACCGGTGCCCGGCCTGGATCCCTTGCGCACCACCGCGTTCGGGATGCTCACCGGCGGCCTGCTGCTCACCCCGGCGGCGCTGGCGTTCGGCATGGCGCTGCCCATGCGGCCCGCGGTGCTGCTCACCGCGGCCTACCTCGGCAGCGCCCCGACGGCCGTCGCCTACACCGCCTACTTCCGCGGATTGCGCACGGCCGCACCGGTTTTCGCCGCCCTGGCCGCACTCCTCGAACCGCTCACCGCGGCCCTGCTGGCGGCGCTGCTGCTCGGCGACCGCCTCGGCATCGCAGGCTGGTGCGGCGCGGCCCTGCTGATCACCGCCCTGGCGATCAACACCCGCCGCTGACCCCACCAGGTCGCGACATCCCGTGCGCAAACAGCCCCCGCGCACTACCCGCCCGCGAGCGAGCGCTCCCCCTCATTTCGGAGCGCTCGCTCGTCCGGCGTACACACCCACCGCCCGGCGCGGGCACCCCATCTCCACGCAAGGGGTGCGGGAAGTTGTGCCCCGAACGACCTCGCGGCGCGATTTACGGCACCGGGGACGACTCCGTCGGCTCCCCTCCCCTGGCCAGCAGCGAGTGGCTGCGGCTGTAGGCGAGGTAGATGACCAGGCCGAGCGCGAACCACACCGCGAAGCGGGCCCAGGTCTCGGGCTGCAGGTAGGTGATCAGCCAGATCGAGAATCCGATGCCGATCAGCGGCACGAGCGGCATGAGCGGGGCGCGGAAGGTGCGCGGCAGATCGGGCTGCCGGTAGCGCAGCACGATCACCGCGGCGCACACCACCACGAACGCCAGCAGGATGCCGATGTTGGTGAGCTCGGCGGCCTCCCCGATCGGCAGGAACCCGGCGATCAGCGCGGAGATGACGCCCGCGACCCAGGTGATGCGGGTGGGCACATGGCGGGTCGGGTGGGTCTTGGCGAACCACTGGGGCAGCAGGCCGTCCCGGCTCATCGAGAACCAGATGCGGGTGACGCCGAGCATGAACGTGAACAGCACGGTCATGATGCCGACGATCGCACCGGCCGCGATCAGGCTGCCCAGGCCCGGCAGCCCGACGGATTCGAACGCCGAGGACAGGCCGCTCTTCGGATTGATCTCGGTGTATTTCTGCATGCCGGTCAGCACCAGGCAGACCAGCACGTACAGCACCATCGAGATCGCCAGCGAGATCAGAATCGCCTTGGGCAGATGGCGTTTGGCGTCCACCGACTCCTCGGCCGCCGTCGACATGGCGTCGTAGCCGAACACCGCGAAGAACACCGTCGACGCGCCGGTCACCGCGCCGCCGAAGCCGAACGGGAAGTACGGGCTGTAGTTGCCGTTCTTGATGTAGAAGGCACCGGCGACGATCACGATCAGCACCACCACGACCTTGATGCCGACCACGACGGTCTCGAACCGCGCCGCCGCCTTGATGCCCCGGGTGAGCAGGAACGCGATCAGCAGGCACAGCAGCGCCGCGAACAGGTCCACCTTGTGCCCGGCGCCGGTGCCGGGCGCCCCGAGCATCCATACCGGCAGCGTGATGTCCAGCTGCTCCAGCAGGAACGAGATGTACCCGGAGATGCCGATGGCGACGACCGCCACGATGGCGGTGTACTCGAGCAGCAGATCCCAGCCGATGAACCAGCCGACCGGCTCGCCGAGCACCGCGAAACCGTAGGTGTAGGCGGATCCGGCCTTCGGGATCAGGCCCGCGAACTCGGCATAGGACAGCGCTGCCGCGGCGCTGGCGATACCGGCGATGAGGAACGAGATCAGCACGGCGGGACCGGCCTTCTCGTTGGCAACGGCCCCGGCGAGGGAGAAGATGCCCGCGCCGATGATGCCGCCGACGCCGATGGCGGTCAGCTGCCACAGGCCCAGGGCCCGCTGCAGGCCGCCGGAGGGTTCTTCGTCGATCAGCTCGATGGGTTTGCGGCGGAAGATCTCCCGCATCGCTGGACTAGCTGGCATGTGGTTGCTCCTTGCACTACCTGATTCGGGGCAGTGTAAATGTGAGCGGTAACACGTCCGTTGTCCAGCTCCATGAATGACTGTCGCGGATTTCATTCGCCCGAACAACCCCGACGGCGGTCGGGGTATGCATGCGGGCGGGTGTATGTAGGAGGCGGGGATGCATGCGGGGCGGGTGTATGTAAGAGGCGGGGATGTATGTAAAGGGCGGGATGTGTGCGGGCGGCGCGGATGCATGTGGGCGGGGTGTCCATGCGAGAGACCGGACATGCATGCGGGCGCGGCGCCCACGCAAGAGACCGGACACTCATGCGGGCGCGGTGTCCCATGCGAGAGACCGGACACGCATGCGGGCGCGGCGCCCACGCAAGAGACCGGACATGCATGCGGGCGGTGGACATGGATCGTGCGGGGCGTGTACAGGAGATCGCCGAGACGACGGCTCTGATGTTCGGGCGTGGGTGTATGCATCGCGCTGGGCGTGTGGATCGCGTGAGAAGCACGCGCCGGGATTGTGCAGGGTGGCGCGCGTCGGGTGGCTGGGACCGCGAACAGTGGCGTGGTTCAGGCGGGTTCGTTGGTTATGGTGATGGTGGTCCAGCCGCCGACGTGGATGCGGTCGCCGTTGTGTAGGGGGATCGGGGTGTTCGGGGGGATCGGGTCGTCGCTGCCGTTGAGGCTGGTGCCGTTGGTGGATCCGAGGTCGGTGACGGTGAGGCCGTCGTCGTCGAGGTGCAGGCGGGCGTGGGAGCGGGAGACGCCGATGTCGACCGGGGCGATGCCGAGGTCGATCTCCGGGAGCAGGCCCTGCGAGACGCTGCGCTTGCCGATCAGGAAGTCGTTGCCGTGCAGCACGATTCGCCGATCCCGGTAGTAGTCCGGGAATTCGACGCGGTCCGCGTCGGGGCCCTTGCGGTTCAGCATCCGCTCGTACAGGTCTCGGTCCGCTACTACGGTAGCGACCCAGACCGATTGCCGCACCACGGATTCGGGACCCGCGACAGCCGGACCGGCCACCCGCTCGGACGGGGCGGGCAGCGCCGAATCATGGCCGCACACTTCGCAGAACCGTCCGGAAATCGTTGCGGCACAGGCCGGGCACCGGCTCTCAGGTTCCACTGCGGACACTTCCGCATCCAGGGTGCTGCCGCACACCTCGCAATAGTCGGTGGCCGTGGTGGAGTGACCCTCGGGACAGGTCGCCATCATACCGCTCCCTCCTCACGGGGCAACCAGCGCAAAGCCGTCGGGCCGTTCACGACTCCTCCTTGCGCACCCGGGCCGTCTTCGTCGACCGCGCATCGAGGGCGCGCTCGTCGAACTCGTCGACGCCGCGGCGCAGGCGCACGGTGCCGGTGCGGTCGTCGACCTCGACGACATTGCGCAAAAGCTTTGCGGTGCCTTCGTTTCCGGACTCCTCGGCGAGTTCCACCGCGCGCTGTAGCTTCGCGGTCGCGGTCGCGTCGTCCCCCTCCCGGCGTGCGGCCAATCCCTCCTGCACCGCCTCGGCCAGTTCGGCCTGGCCGGTGTAGTGGGCGACGCGGCGATTGATACGCGTGGACAGTTCGGTGTCGGTGGTCCACACGGCCTTCACCAACCCCTGGCCGACCACCTCGCCGCCCGCGACCACGCCGATGCGGGCGGCCAGCTTCTCCCGGCCGGGCGCGGCGGGTTCGACCCGGACCTGGACGTGATAGTCGCGCTCCTCCGCCGCCCAGGAACCGAGGGGATACTCCCCCACCTGCGGCCTCGACTCGGTGCGGCGGCCGGTCAGGTCCTGGATGGCGGGCGCCACCTGCTTGACGAACTCCACCCGGGCCCCGACCGGCGTCCAGATCCGCAGCGTCAGTTCCGGGACCGTCTTCGCCATCGATCCGCGCATCATCGCCCGGAAGTCGTCGGTCAGCTCGGCACCGGACCGCACCACATCGAGCGTGCCGAGCATGCCGGATTCGATGGCGCGCAGCTCCTGCACCAGGTAATCCTTGCCGACGCCGCGGATGTCGCAGGTGAAATGCCCCTGCGACCGGGCGATCTCGGACTGCAGCTGCTCCTGCGACTCGTGCTCGTTCTTGCCGTCGGTCAGCAGGATGGCGTGCACGACCGCCTCGGGATGCTGCATCGCCACCTGCCGGGCGACGCCCAGCCAGGTCCCCATCGCGGTGCCGCCGTAGGGCCGCAGCCTGTCGAGCGCATGCCGTGCGGCCGAACGGGATTCACGATCCGCCCGCTGCAGCGGGCCGCGCCGGGGAAATACCACCTCGCCCTCGTGCGTGCCCTTCACGATCGCGAACAGCGTGCCGTCGGGCATCTCGTCGAGCGCGGCGAGGGTCGCGCGCCGCGCGCCGTCGAACCGGTCACCCGCCCCCATCGACCCCGAGCAGTCGATGACGATGATCTCGACGCGTTCCGAGGGCGCGGCGGCCACCGCGAAACCGGCGCCGGTCGCGACCGTGACGACGGCGTCGAGAGTGCCCGCCCCCGCGGCCAGATAGGGATTGTGGTCCACGACGACCGAAATGCCCTGGCCCGCCGCCGGTTCGGCCGAACTCACCGCGCACCTCCCGCGGGTATCGAGGCGAGGGCCACGGTGATGTTGTCGCTGCCCCCGCCGTGCAGTGCGACCTCGACCAGATCACGCGCGGACTGCAGCGGGGCCTTCGCGGTCGCGACGGCTGCCAGGCCGACGGGATCGGGCAGGTAGTTCCACAGCCCGTCGCTGCACAGCAGCAGCGCGCCCGGACCGCGCACCCGCAGCGTGCGCACGGCCGTATCGGCGGGGACATGATCGGAATCGACACCGAGCCAGCGCATCAGCGCGTGCGCCCGCGGATCCCGCATCGCGGTCTCCTCGTCCAGACCGCCCGCGTCGATCAGCAGTTGCGCGTAGGAGTCGTCGGCGGTCAGTCGCTGCGACGCCACCGCGTCGCCGGGTCCGTCGCCGCGCAGCCAATAGGCCCTGCTGTCACCGACATTCGTCACGGTGATCTCGAATTCGCCGTTGCCGCAGCCGCGCAGCACCGCCGAGACGTAGGTGCACGAGGGGGCATGCCCGGCGGCGATCGACACCCCGCGCACGGCCTCGAACGCGACTTCCAGGCCGTCGATCACGGCCTCGGCGGCGGTGCGGTCCGCGGCCAGCGCGGCCAGGCAGGCGTCGACGCCGGTGCGGACGGCCGTGCCCGAGGCCACCTGCGGATCCTCCGAGGTCGAGACGCCGTCGCTCACCGCGATCACGATCGTGGGGCCCGACGCGTCGTCGAGGACGGCGGCGGCCACCGCATCCTCGTTGCGCGCGTGCGCGATTCCGCGGTCGGTGATCAGCTGCACCACGCCCAGATCGGCCTCGGCGCGATCGGGCGGACGGTGCCGGGCGCCGCAGCTCGCGCAGTAGCGGTCGTCGTCGAAATCCGTTGCCCCGCACTGGTCGCAGACGGCCGCGGGCTCGACGGTGAGGTCGGGCAGCGCCGCCCGCCGGACGGCCAGCTCCCGCCCGCACCCCTCACAGAACCGATCGGCCGCACCGATCCGCTGCCCACACCCCGGACAATGCAACCCGGTCACCAAGTCACTCACAACTCCCCACCCTTCCCGGCACGCATGCCTCCACTCCCATTCCCGACACGCCCGCCCTCATCCCCGATCCCGGCACGCCCGCCCCCTCCGTTCCCGACACGCTCGCCCCACCTCCATTCCCGGCACGCCCCCTCCCGTTGTCGGCACGCCCGCCCCACGCCCGTTCCCGGCACGCCCACCCCATGCCTGTTCCCGGCAAACTCGCCCCACCTCCATTCCCGGCACGCTCGCCCCACCTCCGTTCCCGGCACGCTTTTGGCCGGGAACTGCTGCAGCACCGTGGATTCCGGCCAAGAGCACGCCGGAAAGGCGAGCGCACCGTGCGTGGGGCAAGGTTCGCCTGGTCATAATGCGGACCTCGGGCGGATTGCGTTGGCGCGGTCCACCAGGTCGAAACGGGCCCACATGTCGTCGGTCTCGTGGGCGAGGTCGCGCAGGCAGCGGTCCAGCGCGGTGCGTACGCCGGACGGGTCGAGCCGGTGGCCAAGCAGCGGATCCGACGATTCGGGGGTGTGTCCCGCGGACAGCCACCGCAGGGCGGGCTCGAGGACCCGCATGCGCACCAGGGCCGCACGGCTTTTCGATTCGATGGCGATCCCTTCGGTCCGGCTACCGCAGTCGCGCAGCAGCGCCTCGGTGAGGTCGGCCGGATCGCGGCCGGTGAGCAGCGTGTGCACGGCGGCGATGCGCGCCTCTGTGTACAGCGCCGAGGCGGGGTCGACCTGGTCGAGCACGGCGACGGCACGGTCTCGGTCGCCCGTCGCGCGGCACAGCCGGGCCAGGCCGAATGCGGCGGCGACGAATCCGCGATCGGTCCGCCACACGGTCTCGTAATACCGCATGGCACGGGCGGTTTCGGCATCGTTCCCGGCGCGCGCCAGTTCGGCGGCCGCCGCCAACGCCAGCTTGGGTGCGGACTCTCCCGGCAGCGCCTGATACACGGCGTCGAATTCGGCCGCGGCGGAGGCGAAATCGGACGCCAGCAGCTGGGTCATCCCCCGGTACCAGGCCAGCCGCCAATCGTCGCCCAGGATGTCGGCCAGCTCCTCGATGCGACGCCGGGCATCGGCCGCGTCACCGTCCTCGATCGTGGCACGGATCAACCGCAGCGGAATCTCCACCGAGTCCGCCCTGCCGGTGACGACCGAGCGCAGCCCCGCCGCCAGCGCCCGTTCCAGATCGGCCACCGTGCCCCCGGCGGTGGTAGCCAACAGCGCGGCCCCGGTATCGGTGGGATCCACCAGCGGAACCGGCAGTGCGGCAACGATATCGCGCGGACCGGGCGCCGCGTCGACGCTGTGGCCGAAGACGCCGCGCGGCGGCCCGAAGTTCACCGACAGGCCCGGCCGCGGCACCCCGTCGTCGGCGGCGAGCACCTCGCGCAGCACCCCGGTCAGCTGGTCGCCCATCTCCTCGGTGGAGGCGAATCGGGCCTCCGGGTCGGGGTCGGTGGCGCGCAGCAGGAACCGGTACAGCGAATCATGGGTCGCCAGTAGCGGTTCGGTGTCGGGGCCGGGCAGCTCCGCGAAGAAGCCGTCGCGCTGCGGCACCTTCATGATCAGCACCGCGAGCGTGCGGCCGACGGTGTAGACCTCCGTCGCCACGGTCGGCCCGGTCTCGGCGATCTCGGGGGCCTGGTAGCCGATCGTGCCGTAGATGGCGCTGTGGTCGTCGTCCATCGCGATGACCGCGCCCAGATCGATGAGCTTGAGCTGCTCCTCGGTCTGCATCACGTTGTCGGGCTTGAAGTCACAGTAGGCGCGGCCGCGGGCATGCAGGTACCCCAGCGCGGGCAACATCTCCGGGATGTAGGCGATCGCCTGTGCCGCAGGCAGATACGACCCGTCGCTCTCGCGGCGGCGGCGCAGCAGCTGTTTGAGCGAGGTGCCGCCGACGTACTCCATCACGATGTAGCCGACCGTCGCGCCGTCGGCCCCGGCCTGCTCGGCGAAGTTGTGGATCTTCACGATATTCGGATGATCGACCTCGGCCAGGAACCGGCGCTCGGCCTGCGCGGCCGCCTCCGCATCCGGGTCGGCGGCGTTCAGCAGGCCCTTGAGCACGACCGGGCGGCGGTTGACCGGGTGATCGACGGCCAGGTAGATCCAGCCCAGCCCGCCGTGCGCCAGGGCGCCCACCACCTCGTACTGACCGGCGACCAGATCCCCCGGACTCAGCTTCGGGGAGAAGGAGAATCGGGTGCCGCAGTGCGGGCAGAAGCCCTCGGTGCGACCTGGTGTGCCGTCGCGGGCCCGGCCGACCGGGCGATCGCACCTGCCGCAGAACCGCTTGTTCTCCGGAACCCGCGGATCGGCGAGCACCGCGGTGGCCGGGTCGATCCGCTGCACCCGCGGCATCTCGACCATGCCCGCACCGAGGCGCCGCGAGCGGCCCGAGGTGGACCTGGTGCGCACCGATCGGGTGGTGCGAGTGGTCCCGGTCGTCGCCCGGGTCCCCTGCGGCGCCGTGCCGCACGTATCGCAGTACCCCTCGACAATCGTTCCCCCGCAACCGGTTTCGGTGCACTTCATCCCCGCCTCCCCGATTTCTCCGCGATCGCCTGCTGATAGTCCGTAACGGCGCGGGTGACGGCCGCCAGATCACAGGGGCGCCGCGAGAGCAGCCCGCTCGCGATCCGGTGCGACGACAGCACCTCCGGATCCTCGCTGACGCCCAATCGCGCGGCCTTCGACTGGTAGGCGGCGAGGCGTCCGCGCAGTTCGATGCGCCGGTCCAGCAGGCCGCGGGCCAGGGCTTCGTCGGCGGCCGCGGTGGCCGCCGCCGCGTCGATGCGCCGCCGCAGCTCCAGCAGCATGACCGCCGCGCTCAGGGGATTGTCCGGATCGGCGCCCGACAGCGCGGCCAATTCCGTACGCAGCGTGGCCGATTCGTCCGCGTGCACGGGCAGCGGTGCGGTAACGATCTTCGTCTCGGCCTCCGCGCGGGCATCGGCCGCCCGCTCCCACCCGGCCCGCAACGCATCGATGCGGGCCCGCGTTTCGTCGACCGCGGCCTCCCACCTCGCGCTCAGGGCCCGCACTTCGGCCAGTGCCTCGGCCTCCCGCTGGACGCGATCGGCCAATTCCGTGACGCGGGAATCGATATCGCGGTGGGTGAGGGCCAGCGGATCGGTGGCCGACCGGCGCAGCAGATCGGCCACGCCGTCCGCGACCGCGCGCAATTCGACAGTGGCGCCGCCCAATTGGTCCAGCTGGGCCTGCACCGGTGTCAGCCCCGTCAGCACCCGGGTGTTGACGGCATCGACGGCGTCGAGGAATTCCGCGATCACGGGGAACAGGGTCTGCATGCGCTCGACGGTGTCGGCGATGCCGACGAACAGCACATGTTCGCTGGGCCCGGTCAGCGACCGTTGCGCGAGGGGGATGGCGGTCCGCGAGACCTCGTGCGGCCGATCCCGCAGCAGCCGGGTGAGTTCTGCGCGGTCCGTGTCGGCCGGGCGGTGGCGCCGGGCCCGGATGGCCTGCGCGCGATCCAGGATCGCCTGCAGCCGCCCGTAGTCCTCCCACAGCAGATCCAGCTGCTGCCGCACCGACTCCCAGCGCGTCGCGGTCGTCCCGGTGGGCGGGTAGCCGCGCAGCAGGGTGAGGCCGGGATGTTTGTCCAGCTCCAGCAGGGTCGCGGTGATGGCCTCGACTTCGCGGCCCCGCCGGGCTAATTCGCTGTCGATCTCGGCGACGGTCAGCACTCGCATCGGCCTCGCCTACCCCGTGTAGCGCGGAGCCGGGGGTCCCGGGGCGGGCCCGAGCGCGTCGAGGTGCAGGGCGTACAGGCGCTGCCAGCTGCCGTCCGCGCGCAGCCGGTCGAGCACGCCGTTGACGAAGCGGACCAGGTCGGTCTCGCCCTTGGGCACGCCGACCGCGTAGTTCTCGAAACCCAGTCCGTCGCCGACCACCTGCAGGTTGCGGTCCTGCTCGGCCAGCCCGACCAGGATCGGCTCGTCGGTGCTGATCGCATCCACCTGGCCCTGCTGCAACGCCACCAGGCAATCGGTCCACTGGTCGACACCGAGCACCGTCGGGCGATTGGGCAGCGCGAACATCGGCCCCGACGAGGTCGCGCCGAAGGTCACGCACACCCGCCTGCCGCTCAGGTCCGCCAGCCCGCGGATCCCGGAATTGCGCTGCACCAGAATCCGTTGCGCCGCCCGGTAGTAGACGCTGGAGAAGTCGACATCGCGGCGGCGCTCGCAGGTCACGGAGAAGGTCCGGACGACGAGATCCACCTGCCGCTGCTGCAGGGCGGGCAGCCGTTCCGCGGTCGACACCGAGCGCAGCTCGATGCGGTTGGGGTCGCCGAACAGATCGCGCGCGATCTCGCGGGCCAGGTCGATATCGAAGCCCTCCAGCTGCCCGGTCGCCGGGTTGCGGAAGCCGAACAGGTAGGTGTTCTGGTCGACACCGACGGTCACCCGGCCCTTGGCTATGATCCGGCCCAGCGCCGAATCCGGTGGCAGCGCACCGGATCGGGGCGCCGGGCGCAGGCTCGCCTCCGCGTCGCACCCGGTGTCGGGGACGGTCGGCGTCGTGATCTCGCGGGCCTTCGGCGGCAGCGGATTCACCGGGGGCACGGGGCCGGAGCGCGGCACGGCGGCGTCCGCGCCACAACCGGCCAGCATCGCCGCCGCGGCGATCGCCAGCATCGCGCGCGCTGTTCGCCGAAGACCCAGATCACTCACAGGAACTCCTTCAGCCGCGGCCAGAGCCCGGCGACCACGGCCGCGGCCGCGATCACCATCAGCGCCAGTGTGCCCGCGGCGGCGCCGATCCAGGCGTCGCCCGCGTCATCGATCTGGTCGCGCAGCTGCACCCGGGTCCCGTCCAGACCGGCGCGCAGCGAGCCGTCCAGCTCAGCGAAGCGCAGCGCCGACGAGCCGGGCCCGGAGCCGATGGCCTGATCGACCGCGGCCGGATAGTTGGCCGCGTTGTAGTAGTCGAGCTGGCGCTGGTGACCGGCGGTCCACTGGGAGAACTGCTGCTGCATGGGTGAATTCGACGCGGACACGCTCGACAGCTCGTCGCGCAGCCGGGCCGTCTTGGTCTTGAAGTCCTCCTCGGTCTCCCGGGTATCGCCGCGGATGATCAACTCCAGGGTCTCGTCCGTGCGGGCCTGCTGCGCGAGAATCCGCGCCTGCGCCAGGTTTTCGCTGCGCGCGGTGGGACCGCTGCCGCCGGTGTCCACCGCGCCGTGCGAGAAGATGGTGGCGGCCACCAGCCACAGCAGCCCCACCGCGGCCGCCGCGGCACCGGCGACCACGCCGAGGTTGTAGCGGCGGTTGGTGCGCCGCAACAGAATCCGTGACACCACGGCGGCGCCGGCGATGGTCGCCGTCAGCAGGATCAGCGACCACCACGGCAGGCCGGTGATGGCGCGCTGGTCGGCCCACAACGCGGCATGCCGCTGCTCGGTGAGCTGCGCGGCGCTGGGCAGCAGCGAACTCTGCATCAGGCCCGACGCCTCGCGCAGATAGGCCGAGCCGACCGGGAAGCCCTGCCGGTTGTTGGCCCGGGCGGACTCCACCAGACCCGTGTAGGCGGGCAGGTCGGCCGCGATGCGCGCGGCCACCTCGCGGCTGCGCGCATCGCTCGCGCCCGCGGTCGCCGTGGCGAGCGCATCGGCGGCATCCGCCAGCGCCTGCTGGTATTGCCCACGGATCTGCGGAGATTCGATGCCGCCGGACAGGAACGCGGTGGCCGCCGAGGCATCGGCCGCCGACAGCGCCACGTAGAGCCGCTGCGCCGCGTCGGCCAGCGGCTCCGAACGCTGCAGGGCCGCATCGCGCCGAGCGGTCTTGCCGCTCAACTCGTTTGCGCTCGCCAGGCCGGTGACCAGGCACAGCAGCACCGCCGCGAGAGCGATCGCGACGATCGCACCGGGGGTCGTCGCGGCAAAGCGCCGCAACCATTCCGCGCCGTTGCGGACCGTCGCCGGTAGGCGAAGTCCCAAACTCCCTCCCCCATCGTCCTTGTCACCCGAGGCACCGGCGTTCATCCGGCACGGAGAGGCAGCGCGAATACCCTCGGCGTGCCCGGCGGTCGCGCCGGAGTCTCGAACGCGATCGTACGGGAGCGCAATCCGATTCGCTGGTCGATCGCGTCCGCACCGAAACCGATACCGAAAGGCAAGGCGATCGCGACCATTTCGGCCCGCGGCGGGCACGATCGGGCGTAGAGTACCGAGCTGTCTTCCGAGCCCACCGATGCGGCTCGATCCTCTTTTACGAACTGTCAGGGTGAGAGCGATGCCCTTCCTGGATCGCCGCGAGGCCGGCCGACGACTCGTCGAACGCCTGCGCGCCTTTCGCGGTCCGGACACCGTCGTGCTCGGGTTGTCGTGCGGCGGGGTGCCGGTCGCGTTCGAGGTCGCCGCGGCGCTGCGGGTGCCGCTCGACGTCGCGGTGGTGTGCAAGCTCGAGGTGCCGGGTCGGCCGCGGCTGGTCTTCGGCGCCGTCGCCGAATCCGGTGCGCGCGTGGTCGACGACGATCTGGTGGTGCGCGCGTTCATCGCCGCACCGGAACGGGCGCGGGTCGAGCGCCAGGCGCGAGAAACGGTGCTGCGCAACAGCGCTCGGCTGCGGCGCGGCCAGCTGCCGCTGCCGGTCACGGGTCGCACGGTGATCCTCGTCGACGACGGCGTCACGACCGGCAACGCCGCGCGGGCCGCGTGCGAGAGCGCCCGGGCGCGGGGCGCCGCACGGGTGGTCTACGCGGTCCCGGTCGGCTCCTGCCGCCCGGTCCGGGCCCTGGCGAGCTGCGCGGACAACGTGATCTGCCTGGAGACACCGGCGCTGTTCCACACCCTCGGCCAGTGGTACCGCCACTTCGACGAGGTCGGCGAGGAGACGGTGCACGAGCTCCTCGACCGCGCCGCCGCCCAGCTGCGCGACCAGCCACCCACCGAACCCATTCGAACTTCCTGAAACAAGTTCTAGACACATCCGCCAATTTGTCTTACTGTCGAGACATGCATGGCGATGTGTCTCACGCGGCTCGATTCCAGCTCCGCTCCGGGGAAACCTGGCGCGATCCCTGGCCGATGTACACCGCACTGCGCGAGCACGACCCCGTCCACCACGTGATCCCCGAGGGCCGCGAGCACGAGGACTACTACGTGCTGTCGCGCTACGCCGACGTGTACGCGGCCGTGCGCGATCCCGAAACCTTCTCCTCGGCACAGGGTTTGACCGTCGACTACAACAACCTGACCGAAATCGGCCTCGGCGAGAACAGGCCGTTCGTCTTCACCGATCCGCCGGACCACACGCAGTTCCGGCGGCGGGTGGCCAAGGGTTTCACCCCCCGCCAGGTGCAGGAGATCAGCCCGGCCGTCCGGGAATTCGTCGTCGAGCGCATCGAGCGGCTGCGCGCGAACGGCGGCGGCGACATCTCCGCCGAGGTGTTCAAGCCGCTGCCGACGATGGTGGTGGCCCACTATCTCGGTGTGCCGGAGGCGGACCGGGCGAAGTTCGACGAATGGAGCGAGGCCATCGTGGCGGCCTCGGCCACCGGCGGCGTATTGCAGGCGCAGGCCGCGGTGCAGGAGCTGTCGCAGTACTTCGCCGGGCTGATCGAACGCCGCCGCGCCGCACCGGGCGACGACACCGTCTCGCACCTGCTGGCCTCGGGCCTGGCCGCGGACGGCGACGTCGGCGGGGTGCTGCAGGTGCTCGGCTTCGCCTTCACCATGATCACCGGCGGCAACGACACCACCACCGGAAACCTCGGCGGCGCCGTGCAATTACTGACCCAGTACCCGCTTCAGCGGCAGCGCCTGCTCGACGATCCGGACCTCGTCCCCGGGGCCGTCGACGAATTCCTGCGGCTCACCTCGCCGGTGCAGGGGCTGGCGCGCACCACCACCCGCGATGTCGAGATCGAGGGCGTCACCATCCCCGCGGGCCGCCGCGTGCTGCTGCTGTACGCCTCCGCCAACCGCGACGAACGCGAATACGGTTCCGACGCGGCCGAACTCGATGTGACCCGACGCCCGAGGAACATCCTCACCTTCGGCAACGGCAACCATCACTGCCTCGGCGCGGCGGCCGCGCGCATGCAGGCCACCATCGCCCTGCGGGAACTGCTCGCCCGCTGCCCCGATTTCACCGTCGACCTCGACGGGGTGCGCTTCACCGACGGCAGCTACGTGCGCTGGCCGGTCAGCGTGCCCTTCCGGGCGGCCGCATGAATTGGCAGCGCGAACCGCGGTCCATCCAGGCGGCCGAGCGCATCCTCGACGCCGCGGCCCGCCTGTTCGCCGAGCGCGGGGTGGCCGCGACCGGAATGGCCGACATCGCCAAGGCGGCCGGGTGCTCCCGGGCCACGCTGTACCGGTACTTCGACAGCAGACAGGCGGTCCGGCTGGCATTCGTCCATCGCGAGGCGCGGCGGATCGGGACGGCGGTGATGTCGGCGATCGGCGAGATCGACGACCCCGCGGCGCGTCTGGTCGCGGGCGTGCGGGAGGCCCTGCGCCTGGTGCGCGAGGATCCGCTGCTGATCGCGTGGTTCCGGCCCGGCGATGCGGGCCTCACCGGCGAGATCGCGGCGACCTCCGAGGTGATCGGGGCGATCGCGGGCTCGCTGTTCGCCTCGGAAGATCGTTCCGGACAGCAGGATTCGGCCCTCGCGGGCTGGCTGACCCGGATCATCGTGTCGCTGCTCGCGGTCCCGGGCCGAGACGATCACGAGGAACAGGCCATGCTGGAGCGGTTCGTCGCACCGCTGGCCGCGCAGTCGCGGGTGCGGCCCGCCCCGGGCGCAGGTCGCCGGTAGCCCGTCGCCGATGCGGTGGGAGCCCTCCGGGGCTTGCGCGGACGTGCACCGACCCACAAGGGTGGGTGGTATGGATTCGCTGATCATGTCCGCCCGTGATATCGAGTTCCTGCTCTACGAGTGGCTGGACGTGACCGGGCTGACCGCCCGCGAGCGGTATCGGGAACACTCCCGGGAGACCTTCGACCAGCTGCTGCGGCTGAGCAGCGAGCTCGCGGCGAAGTACTTCGCGCCCCACAACCGCGACGGCGACCTGCACGAACCCACCTTCGACGGCGAGAAGGTGCACCTGCTGCCCGCGGTGAAGCAGGCGCTCGACGCGTTCAACGAGGCCGGGCTCGTCGGCGCCGCGATGGACGAGCGGGTGGGCGGGATGCAGCTGCCGCACACCGTGCTCACCGCGTGCATGGCGTGGTTCTACGCCGCCAACGTCGCCACCACCAGCTACGCCATGCTGACCATGGGCAATGCGAATCTGCTGGCCGCGCACGCCTCCGCCGACCAGATCGACCGCTTCGTGCGGCCGATGCTCGACGGCCGCTACTTCGGCACCATGGCGCTGTCGGAGCCGCAGGCCGGTTCCAGCCTGGCCGACATCACCACCCGCGCCGTCCCGCAGGACGACGGCAGCTACCGGCTGTTCGGTCGCAAGATGTGGATCTCCGGTGCCGAGCACGACCTGTCGGAGAACATCGTCCACCTGGTGCTGGCCCGGATCCCCGACGCACCGGTGGGCACCCGGGGGATCTCGCTGTTCATCGTCCCGAAGTACCTTCCCGCCGCGGACGGTTCGGCGGGCGAGCACAACGACATCGTGCTGGCCGGAATCAACCACAAGATGGGCTGGCGCGGAACGGTCAACACCGCACCGGTTTTCGGCGACGGCGCCTTCACCCCCGGCGGACGGCCCGGCGCGGTCGGCTATCTCGTCGGCGAACCCCATCGCGGCCTGTCCTACATGTTCCACATGATGAACGAGGCCCGGCTGGGCGTCGGCCTGGCCGCCACCGCCCTCGGCTACACCGGCTACCTGAAATCGCTGGACTACGCCCGCGGTCGGCCGCAGGGGCGCCCGGTCACGAGCAAGGGCCAGGCCACCCCGCAGGTCCCGATCGTGCGCCACCCGGACGTGCGACGCATGCTGCTGGCGCAGAAGGCCTATGCCGAGGGTGCGCTCGCGCTGCAGCTGTACTGCGGCACCCTGATCGACGAACAGCGCAGCGCCGCAACCGAAGCCGACCATCAGCGCGCCTCGACCCTGCTGCGCGTGCTCACCCCGGTCGCCAAGAGCTGGCCCAGCCAGTGGTGCCTGGTCGCCAACGATCTGGCCATCCAGGTGCACGGCGGCGCCGGTTACACCCGCGATTACGACGTCGAGCAGCACTATCGCGACAACCGGCTCAACCCGATTCACGAAGGGACACACGGCATTCAGAGCCTCGACCTGCTCGGGCGCGCGGTGACCGCCGACAGCGGCGCGGCGCTGACGCTGCTGCTCGAGACCATCGGCGCCACGGTGGCCGCGGCCCGGGCCACCGCAGACGGCGACCTGGGCGACTACGCCGATGCGCTGCAGCAGGCGGCCGGTCGCGTCGCGGCCACCACCGGGATGCTCTGGAAGGATATGAATCCCGATGTGGCGCTGGCGAATTCGTCGGCCTACCTGGAGGCGCTCGGGCATGTGGTGCTGGCCTGGATCTGGCTCGAGCAGGCGGTCGCCGCCCACGGCCGCGGCGGCACCTTCTACGACGGCAAACGCGCGGCGACCCGCTACTTCTTCCGATGGGAACTACCGCGCACCGCACCGCTGTTCGAGTTGCTCGATTCGCTCGACCGCACCACCCTCGATCTCGACGACGCCTGCCTGTGAGCCGTCGCCCGCACTCGATCGGGAATCTCCAGCCCGCCTGACAGATAGAGGATGCGGCCATCGGTTACCCGAGGGAGAACGAGCGCGCCTTCCGGCCCGGTGGGACGGCCGGGATGCCGCTTCCGCGATCACCCTCGCGCGCAGCGTCTTCCTCGCTTGCGACAACACGAAATACATTCGGTGATAGGGTGATACGCATTCAATCCCGCGGTGGCAACGACGCCTGACCGTACCCGTACGGGGCCTCCGGCCCATCCGGTATAGGCGGAACCGATGGATCTTCTCAACCCGATCGATGCAATATTCCTGGCGACCGAATCGCGCGAACATCCGATGCATGTCGGCGGTCTGCAGCTGTTCGAGCCGCCCGCCGACGCCCCGGACGATTTCGTCCGCTCCCTGTACGCGCAGGCGCGGGCGGCGACCGAGGTGCAGCCCCGCTTCCGGCGCCGCCAGCGCCGCATCCTCGGCGGATTCTCCAGTGTGGTCTGGTCGCACGCCGACGATATCGACCTCGGCTATCACCTGCGCCGCTGCGCCCTGCCCGCGCCCGGTGGCGCCACCGAGCTGCTCGACCTGACCGGCCGCCTGCACTCCTCGCTGCTCGACCGGCACCGGCCGCTGTGGGAGGGGCGGCTCATCGAGGGCGTCGCCGGTGGCAGGTTCGCGCTCTACATCAAGGTGCATCACGCGCTGATGGACGGGGTATCGGCGCTGCGGCTGATGCAGCGCACCCTCACCGACGATCCCTACGACACCCGGCTGCGCCCGCCGTGGACGCTCGGCCGCCCGGAACGCGATCCCGAGACGTCCGATGGTTTGTGGGATCAGTTGCGAAAGGCGTTGCCGCGCATAGCGACCGGCGTCGGCGCCTCGGCCTCGGCATTGCGCGCCGTGACCGAGGGCCAGCTCGAACTGCCGCTGTCGGCGCCCCCGACGATGTTCAATGTGCCGATCGGCGGCGCGCGCAGTGTGGCCGTGGGGTCCTGGCCGCTGGAGCGCGTGCACGCCGTCCGCCGCGCGACCGGGACCACGGTCAACGACGTGGTGCTCGCGATGTCGGCGGCGGCGCTGCGCGCCTATCTGCTGGATCACGATGCGCTGCCGGACAAGTCGCTGACCGCGATGGTGCCGGTGAACGTGCGCCGCACGGCCGAGCCGGAGTCCGACGGGAACATGGTGGCGGCGCTGCTGTGCAACCTCGGCACCGACATCGACGATCCGGCGCAGCGGCTGCACACGATCAGCACCTCGATGCGGCGCTCCAAACAGGTGTTCCAGCAACTGCCGCAGCTGGAGGCGATCGCGCTGTCGGCCCTGCTGATGTCCCCGCTCGGCATGACGCTCGTGCCGGGATTCCAGGCACTGCCGCGCGTCCCGTTCAATCTGGTCATCTCGAATGTGCCGGGCCCGCGCAAGCCCGTCTATCTGCAGGGCGCCCGGCTCGACAGCAACTATCCGCTGTCCATCCCCTTCGACGGCCAGGCCGTGAACATCACCGTCACCAATACCGCCGACACCCTGGACTTCGGCCTCGTCGGCTGCCGACGCTCGGTCCCGCACCTGTCCCGCATGATCGACCACCTGGAGACCGGGCTGAAGGAGCTGGAGGTCGCTACGGCATAGGCCCGCGCAGGTGCTCGTCCCCCGGGAACTTGTTGCGGGGCTGCTCGATGATCACGGTCGGCTCGGCGGGGCGGCCCGGCCACGGGCGTTCGGCCAGGACCGGGAACTGACCCGCGTGACCGTGCCGGATCTCCGCTATGCGCAAGACCTTCCGGCGCGTGAGGAACCAGCCGACGACCAGCACCGGGACCACGATCACGACGAACGCCGCGACGGCGGCCCGCTGCACCCTGGTGCCGCTGCATGCCATCAGGACGACCACGCTGGCGAGGAAGATCAGGGCCGCCACACTCGTGTACGGCGTCCCGGGCAGCCGGAACTTCGGGCGGTACGCGATCCCCTGGCGCCAGCGGTACCACAGCCGCAGCTGGCACAGCAGCACCACGGTCCACGACACGATGGTGCCGAGTGCCGCCACGTTCAGCACGATCTCGAAGGCCTGGTCCGGCACCACCGCGTTGAGGCCGACCCCGATCAGCGCGATCGCGCCGGTGGCGAGGATGCCGACGTAGGGCACGCCGCCCGCCGTCATCCGCGTGGCGATGCCGGGGGCGCTGCCGTTCATAGACATCGACCGCAAGATCCGCCCAGTCGAATAAAGGCCCGCGTTCAGGCTGGAGAAGGCGGCCGTCAGCACGATCACGTTCATGATCGATCCCGCCGCGGGCACGCCGAGCCGGGCGAAGAAGGTCACGAACGGGCTCTCGCCGGGCCGAAAGGCCGTGTAGGGCAACAGGAGTCCGAGCAGGATCAGCGAGCCGACGTAGAACAGCGCGATCCGGGCGATGACCGAGTTGATCGCCCGCGGCATGACCTTCTCCGGCTCCTCGGTCTCCCCGGCGGCGATACCGATCAATTCCACTGCCGCATAGGCGAAGACGACGCCCGTGGTCGCGGTTATCAGCGGTAGCGCGCCGGTGGGGAACAGGCCGCCGTGTTCGGCGATCACCCCGACACCGGTGCTGTCGCCCCGAATGGTGAAGCGGCCCACGAGAAATACCGTGCCGACGATCAGAAAGCCGCTCAGCGCAACGACCTTGATCAGGGCCACCCAGAACTCCAGCTCGCCGAACCACCGCACCGAGACCAGATTGGTGCACACCACCACGATCAGGGCGATCAACGCCAGCACCCAGTGCGGGACGACCGACACCGGCTGCCAGTACCGGAAATAGGTGGCGATGGCGGTGATATCGACGATGCCGGTCATGCACCAGTGGAAGAAGTAGGTCCACCCGACCGCGAAAGCCAGCTTCTCGCCGTAGAACTCACGCGCGTAGGAGACGAACGACCCCGCGGACGGGCGATGCAGCACCAGCTCGCCGAGCGCCCGCAGGATGAAGAAGATGAACACCCCGCACACGCCGTACACCAGGAACAGCCCGGGCCCGGCGCCCGCCAGCCGCCCGCCCGCGCCGAGAAACAGCCCGGTCCCGATCACGCCGCCGATCGCGATCATCTGCAACTGCCGGGTGCGCAGGGCTCTGCGATATCCGGCATCCTCGGCATGTAGCGCATCCGCCAGCGCCGACAGCTCCACGGGTCGCCGGGTTGCACTCATGACCAGGCCTAACTGTGAGACAAATCATGTCGCAATGCAATGTACCGTCATGTAGCGGTCCATTCAACAGCGGGAGAGTTCGGCCTGATCAGCAGTGTCGTTCCGCTACTTCCCGGGCGGCGTCACCGCGAACGCGGCCGCCACGTCGTCGAGCATCCGATCGGCCGCCTGCACCCCGATACCCGACATCCAGGTCTCGTCCGGCACCTCGAATACCTTGCCGCCCTTGACCGCTCGCAGATCACGCCAGAGCGGGCCGCTGACGAACCCGGCCTTCTCGGTCTTACCCGGATCGTCGATGGTGGCCACGAAGATGGCATCCGTGTCGGCCTGGTCGACCTGCTCCGGGCTGACCTCCCGCATGATCTTCTTGGGGTCGGTGGACTGCTGCGTAGCCGGTCGCGACAGCCCGATGTCCTGCAGCACGACCCCGCTGAACGAGTTGCTCATGTACAGCCGCGTCGGCCCGGCCAGGAAGCGAACCACCGAGACCGACGGCAGGACCCCGCCGTTCTTCGCGCCGATCGCCGCACCCACGGCGGCCGCGCGGGCCTCGTACCTGCGCAGCGCGTCGGCGGCCCGGTCCTCGAGGCCGAGCGCCTTGCCGTGCACGGCCAGATTGGCTTTCCAAGGGCCACCGGTATTTTCGGTGAACACGGTCGGCGCGATGCCGGACAGCTTGTCGTAGATCCGCTCGTGCCGGATCTTCGACGACAGGATCAGATCGGGACGCAGCGAGGCGATCCGCTCCAGATTCGGCTCCTGCATCGGGCCGACATCCACCACGCCGTCGACCTTTCCGGCCAGGTAGTCGGGGAAGCCGCCGCGAGTCTTGGTGTGCGGCACCACGGCACCGACCGGAGTCATGCCCAGCAGGGTGGCGGAGTCGAGTTCGGCGGTGTCGAGCACCACCACCCGGGTGGGCGGGCGCGGGATCGTCACCTGCCCCATCGGGGTGTCCAGGGTGCGCGGGAAGCTCGCCGGATCGGCGGGCGATACCACCGAACCCGTTGTGGCGGTGTCGTTTCCGCACGCGGCCAGTCCGGCGATGCCGAGTACGGCGGCGGCCGACGCGGCGGCCAGCCGATGCCATCCGCGCAGGCGTGGGCTTCTGGTGGACATGGGTGGTCCTCACTTCCGGTAGATATCCGTCCGGCCGTCCGCGCCGGACGGCGACAGGTGGGTCTCAGGCTCCTTCGGCGACGGCCGACGGAGCGGCGGTATGTCGCGCTGCCCGGCTGCGCGGAATCACCAGCGGCGTACCGGTTTCGGGGTCGGGGATCACCCGGCAGTCGACGCCGAAGACCGTGCGGACCAGTTCGGCGTCGAGCACCTGCGCCGGGGCACCGGCCGCCGCCACCGCGCCGGAGTCCAGCACCACCAGGTGATCGGCGTACCGCGCGGCCTGACCGAGATCGTGCAACACCATGACGACGGTCCGGCCCGCGGTGGCGTGCAGATCCGCGATCAGGTCGAGCACCTCGAGCTGATGGCGCAGGTCCAGGAATGTGGTCGGCTCGTCGAGCAGCAGCAGGTCGGTGTCCTGCGCGAGCGCCAGCGCGATCCAGACCCGCTGGCGCTGCCCGCCGGAGAGCCGGTCGACCTGCTGGCCGCGCAGATCCGAGGTTCCGGTGCGGTGCAGCGCGTCGAGCACGGCCTGTTGGTCGTCGGCCGACCAGGGGCGCAGCAGCCGCTGATGCGGGTACCGGCCCAGTCGCACCAGCGCCTCGACGGTGATCGCCTCCGGCGTGATCGGCTGCTGCGGGAGCAGGCCGAGCCTGCGGGCGAGAGTACGTGCCGACATCCGGTGGATGTCCGCCCCGTCGAGCGTGACGGTGCCCCCGGTCGGCCGCAGCAACCGCGAAAAGCCGCGCAGCAGGGTGGATTTGCCGCAGGCATTGGGGCCCACGATCGCGGTCACCGCGCCGCCGGGCAGCTCCAGATTCATCCCGTCGATCACGGACCGCTCGCCGTAGTTCAGCGCGAGCCCCTGTGCCGCAAGGACATCGGCGCCCTGCCCCGCCGCCTCGAGCCCGTCGCGTTCCCGAATACTCATGCGCTCCTCCGATGGGCCGGACGGCTCTCCCGCAGCATCAGCACCAGCAGCCACGGCGAGCCGATCGTGGCGGTCATGACGCCGACCGGTACCGACGTCGGCAGGGCGTGCGCGGCGACGAGATCGCAGCCGAGCAGCAGCGCCGCCCCGGCCAGCCCGGTGACGATCAGGCCGAGCGCGGTCGGCGGGCCGGTCAGCAACCGCACCAGGTGCGGGACCGCCAGGGCGACGAAGGCGATCGGCCCGGCGAGCGCGGCCGCGAACGCCGCCAGCGCAACCGCGGTCAGCAGCAGGCGAATTCGCGCCGACGACGCCGAAATACCCAGCGCCCCAGCCGATTCGTCACCCAGGTCCAACACCGCCAGCGTGCGGTACTGCACGCACACCAGCGCCAGCACGAGCACGCCGCCCACCGCGGCGACCTGCACCTCGGGCCAGGTCCGGCCGTAGAGCGACCCGGTGGTCCACTGCATCGCCGAGGAGGCCAGCTCCCGGGGAAACCGCACCACGAACAGGTTCACCGTGGCGGCCAGCCCGGCCTGCACGGCGAGGCCGACGAGTACCAGGCGGGTGACCGGCAGACCCGCCCGGCGGCCCAGCATCGCGAGCAGCACCCCGGCGAACAGCCCACCGGCGAGCGCCGCGAACGGGATCAGCCGCTGCCCCGCGCCGAGGGCGAGAACCAGCACCGCCCCCAGGGACGCGCCGCCGGTGACGCCCATGACATCCGGTGAGGCCAGCGGGTTTCGGAACAGCCGCTGCAGGACGGCACCGGCGACCGCCAGGCCCGCGCCCGCGATCAGCCCGGCCACCAGGCGCGGTGCGCGGAACTGCTGGACGACGTACACGGTTCCGGAGTCGCCGAGGCCGAACGCGGCGCGCAGGGCGGCGCCGACCGGCACGGCCATCTCCCCGACCGACAGCGCGAGCGCCGCGAGCACCGCCGCCGCGACCACGCACCCCACGCCGAGCAGCATCGTGTTCCGGCGGCGCCTGCCATCCAGATTCGCCGGTATATCCTTGCCGGACAATGCCTTTCGCGTTCCGAGTGCGGTCGTACTCATCGCCCCGCCCCGCGCCGCGCCAGCACCACCAGCAGCGGCGCACCGAGGAAGGCGGTGATGATGCCGACCTCGACCTCCGACGGGCGCGCCACCATCCGTCCCGCGATATCGGCCGCCAGCAGCAACACCGGACCCGCGATCAGACATCCGGGGATCAGCAGCCGGTGATCGCTGCCGACCAGCAGTCGCACCAGATGCGGTGCCGCCAATCCGATGAACGATATGGGTCCCGCGATGGCCACCGCCGACCCGGCCAGCAGCACCACCGCCGCCATTGCGGCGAAGCGGATGCGCGCGACGGGCATACCGAGCGCGGTCGCCGCCTCGTCCCCCAGGGCCAGGGCGTTCAACGCGGGCCCGACCGCGAGGGCGATGATCGCGCCGAGGATCAGCGTCGGCAGCATCGGCGTCAGCACGTCGAGCCCGCGCCCGGCGATCGAACCGGCCAGCCAGAATCGGGCCTCGTCCAATGTGCGCTCGCTGAACAGCAATACCGCCGACGTCCAGGAGACGAGCAACAGCTGCAGCACGGTGCCGCCGAGAACCAGCCGGACCGGATCGAGATCGCCCGCCCGCCGCCCGAGCGCGAGGGTGAACGCCGCCGCTCCGGCCGCACCGGCGAAGGCGAAGCCCACGTACTGCACCGGATGGGTCAGTCGCAGCGCGAAGATCGCGACGACCACGGCGAGCCCGGCACCGGCGTTGATGCCGAGGGTCGTCGGCGCGGCGAGCGGATTGCGGGTAATTCCCTGCACCACGGCACCGGCGAGTCCGAGGGCCGCGCCGATCACCAGGCCGATCAGGGTCCGGGGCCAGCGCAGACCGGTGACCACCAGCGCGTCCCGCCCGCTGCCGAGCCCGAGCAGCGACTCGACCACCGTCGGCACGGGCACCGAGCGCGCGCCGAGGGCCAGGCTGAGCACCACGCACAGCAGCAATGCGGCAAACCCGACGCCCAGCACCGGTATGCGGAGCCACCACCGCACGGTGTCGGCCGAGTCTGTCGAGGTCACGGGGCGAGAGCTTAAGTTAGCCCTACCTAATCCTGTCAACGGCTTCATGCTGGACGACCGCCCAGATAATTAGCGGCAGCAACGTTTTCGGCAGGCGAAGATGTGCTGCCTCGCCGCCGCGGCGGCGGCTCGGATCGGGCGCCGCCGACGCAGTGCCGCGGCACTGTCGGGACCCGCCCCTGCCGCACCGGCGACGTCGACCGCCCGTGCGCGATGCCGACCATTTGCCACGGTCGACCCAGCCGCGTCCGACGGCCCGTGCGGCCCAGGCCCTCGAAACAGTGGACCGAGCAGCGCGCGACCCCGAGCCTGTTTGCGCTCCAAGAGCTTTCGACGACCCGGCCCGGAAGCCGAGCCGGGCGCCCGCGCATTCGCGACGCTGCCCGGCTCGCCGTGACGGAGGTTCGCCGGGCGCCGCACGATATGTCCGAAATTCGGCACCGGCGATCGCCGGGACCGCCGCCCGCCCGGGCTCCCGGCCCGCACCTCCCGCGGCCTTCCCGCCGCGGCGATCCCGGCTCGAACGATCGCATTTCGGCGCCCACATCTCGCGCGGCGACGGCGGATCCGCGCGCGGCCGCGCGGCTCAAACTGTGATTACTCTCTCTCAGGAATCTCACAGATTCGCCGCCGCCCGAGTCTGTCGGCGCGGATATCCGCCGCGCGGACGATACGGTGACGACCGCACCGCGACACCGAGGAGGCACCTTGTGATCACACACGTCAGCCACGCGGTCATGTACGTCGCCGACCAAGCGGCATCGCTGCGGTTCTACACCGAGCAGCTGGGTTTCGAGCTGCTCCGCGACGAGGAGATGTTCCCCGGCGCCCGGTGGATCGAGGTCGTTCCACCGGGCGCGCGGACCTCGATCGTCCTGTCGGCCGCCGCGACCTTCGACAAGAAGCCCGGCGAGGGCGCCTATCTGCACTTCGCATGCGACGACATCCACGCCACCCGAGCGCAATTGGCCGCGGCGGGCGTGGCGGTCACCGACGTGACCACCGAGCCCTGGGGCACCTACATCCAGGCCACCGACCCGGACGGCCACCAGGTCATGATCACCGGAACCTAGCGCCACTACTTCGCGGGTTTGAAAGGCTCGTTGATCGTCGTGAAGTACTGCGTCAGCGCGGCGATGGCGACCGGGGCCGTCACGAACAGCTGCCCGGCCACGGTGCCCAGCGCGCCGATCGCGATGATGCCGCCGAGGCAGCCGACCGCGGCGGCGGGAATGAACGGGCCGAACATTCCGACGATGGTGGCCGCGGCGACCGTCGCACCGGCGATACCGCCGAGCACACAGCCGACGGCGGCGCCGCCGAGCCCGCCGACGACGGTGCCGATGGTGGCGCCGGTGGCGACCGTATCCTTCAATCGGGTGAACGCGTCGACCTCGCGGTCGTAGGGCGTCTTCCAGGGCGCCTGGTCCTCGAAGGGCAGGGCGACCGGCTGATAGACCGCGTGCTCGACATCGAACTGCGGCGTCAGCCGCGCGGTGCGGTCGGTGATCTCGGCGGCGATCGGAAAGACGAAATCGTCTACGCGGAAACGGAGTTCGGTGCCCGCGACGGTGGTGCCGTCGGCCGCCTTGATCTTGAAGGTCCCGTCCTCGTCGACCAGCGAACCGGAGTCGGTCCGGATGACGGTCGAGGTGCCGTCGACCGACGCGGCGTAGTTCACCACGCCGTCGTTCGCTGCCGGCGCGGCGTGGACGGCACCGGCGGTGATGCCCAGGGCAGCGGTCAACAACGCCGACACGGCGGCGAACTTGCTCAGCATTCCTTCTTCCTCACTCAACGGTGACCCAATTATGTGACGCTATTCAACGGTACATAAATTAACGGGCCTTTGTCTAATGTTCAGATGCTGTTCACCCAGACCGGCGCGCACGCACCGTACCGGCACCGGGGCCGAACCGTCACGGCGCGGAGTCGTACTGTCTGGGAAGTATTCGCCGGACGAAAGGGATCGATGGTGCAGGCCGACTGGCCCGACCTCCGCAAGCGGTGCGTGATCACCGAGGACGAGGCCATCCTCGCGCTGAACAAACCCGCCGGGATCTCGGTGACCGGCGAGCGCCACGACACCGACATCGTGGAACTCGCGGCCGCGCACGACGAGCGCCTGTATCCGGTGCACCGCATCGACAAGGTGACCTCGGGCCTGGTGCTGCTGGCGAAGGACCTCGGCGCGCACGGGCAGCTCACCCGGCAGTTCAACAAGCGGACCGTGGACAAGACCTATCTGGCGGTCACCGCGTCGACCGGGCTGCCCGACCACGGCGTCATCGACCTGCCACTCGGCGTCGGCCGCAAGAACCGGGTGCGCATCGCCGCGCCCCGCGACAGCATCGTCCGCGACGGCGACACCTGGCGCGTCGACGAGCGAGATCTGTTGGCGGGCAAGAACTATCCGTCGCGCACCGAATTCACCACCCTGCTGCGCGCCGAGGCCGCCACGGTGCTGGCGGTCCGGCCGATCACCGGCCGGCGCCACCAGATCCGCGTGCACCTGGCCTGGATCGGGCACGCCATCGCCGGTGACCCGCTGTACGACAAGTCCGGCGCCTGCTCGCGCACACACCTGCACTCGTGGCGGCTACGCCTCGAGGCGCCCTGGCGTACTCCCGCCGATCTGGCGCTGGAAGCCCCACCGGGACAGGACTTCTGGACGATCGGCGCGACACCGCTCACCGACGACCCGGCCGCCCTGCTGAGCGGCCGGTAGACGCGGCTCAGCTCCCGGGTGCGGGCAGGTCGAAGCTGATCACGACCTGCGGCTGTACGTCACGCTCCACGAGCTCGACGGTGCCACCGGGCGGGATCAGGGAGGCGCCGCCGCCACCACCGCCCGGGGGGACGGCCGGATCGCCGCGTCCGTCGTCGCCCTGGCCACCGATCGCGCCGCCGCCACCGCCGCGCCACCCGGCGCCGCCGCCACCACCGCCGCCGACCGCGCCGGTCCCGGCGAGCCCGCCGCCTCCCGAGCCGCCGTAGCCGGGTCCGCCGTCACCGCCGGAATGGGAGATGCTGCCCGCGAAGACGTCCTTGCCGCCGCCCGGGGCGAGCGGCGTCGCCGGTCCACCGGCCGCTCCCCCGCGCGCACCGGCGCCGGGGAGTCCGGCGTCACCGCCGGGCGACTGCTGGCCGTCCCAGCTGGCCGCGCCACCGCCGCCACCGGCCGCGGTCGCCAGTTCGGTCGTGCCCGGCACGGTGCTCGGCGGGGTCGTGACGCCGCTGTCGAGCCGCACCGACGAGAGCCCACCGCCGTTGCCGCCCATCACATTCGGTTCGGCGGCCGGGTCGGCGCCGGGGGCCCCGCGCGGCCGGGGGCCCCCCCGGGCGCCGGGGGGGAGTAAGAAAAAAGAGCCCCCCCGCCCCAGTAA
>NZ_JARWQD010000114.1 GCF_029869545.1 Nocardia wallacei
CCCGTGCGCCGCTTTAGATGTGCTCATCGGTGGTCCGCGGCACCACCACGGGGCCGGCGGGCGCGTGGGCGACCGCGTACTGGGTCAGGCCGGAGCAGTCGAAGCCGCCGCCGCTCGGGCCACCGGCCCCGCCGCCACCCCAGATGTACGGCGTGCCGAGCCAGGCGCTGGCCGCGCTGACCGCCTTACCACCGGCGGTCCCGTCCGAGGGCACCGGACGACGCGGCCGACCGCTGCGCGAGCGAGCCGATGCCGGACGGACCCGGCGACGGCGCCGAGACGATGCGCCCCGGCTCACCGGTGTGACCCGGCCCCGGGTCGGCTGCGGAGTACTCGCGGGCATGATCCGGGCCGCCTGCTGATGTGCCGCCGCGACATCGGAATTCACCTGTTTGGTGACGTTCGTGAGCGTGCTCTGCGCCGAGTCGAGCAGAGCCGGGCCGCTGAAGCGGGTATCGCCGACCGAGGCGATCGCCCGCATCCGGGTCTGCAGATCGGCGATCTGATTGGACACGTGGCCGCGGCCGTTCACGGTCCCGTCACCGGCCGCCGAAACGGCCTGGTGCACAACGGAATCCCGGCTCGCATGCGCCTCCGCCGCGGCAACCTGCATGCCGCGGGCGCCGGAATAGGCGTCGGTCTTCGCACCGACATGCTTGCTGATGTCGGCCGAGATCGACGACGCCACCGTGGCCGCGGTACCGGGGACCGGTTGCCCGTTGCCGTACAACCCGAGCAACGAGTTCAGGACCCCGTCGAGGTCAGCAGTCAGTTGCGGTGACATGGGGCCCGCCATCGCTGTTCATCGACTGCCTCTCGATCGGCCCGGACATTCGCACGCCGGCGCGCCTATCCCGAGTTCCTCGGATTCAGAAGTGAAGACGACTATGCGGCAACAACTGCGCCGGGCGAAACGGTTTCGCTTCCCAATCCCGGGAAGGCTCGACAATGAGGAGGAACTCGAGGGAGGCGGTGCCGGAGAATGGCGGAGGACGCAGCGGAGAATGCTCGCGCGAGCCTTGCGGTGCTGCCTTTTTCCAGCGCACCCAACGGCGGGAACCGTTCGGCGCAGCAGCATTCGGAGGAGTCCGGAGGCGAGGGGCCGGTACACCCGCGCGACCAGAATCGGCCGGAACATCCCGGGGAGCGCCCGCCGGGCCAGGAGCAGCGGCCCGACGGCGGACAACACGGTCCCTACGGCGGGCCGTTGGGTCCGCAGCCGGGTCCGCCCCTGCCCGGCAGCGGGGAACATCGAGGCGGTGGCCGTCCCGAAACGGGCCGACGCGAGGACATCCGCCCCTTCTCCGAGGAGAAATCGGGCGGTACGCGGAGGATCGCCCCCGGCGAACCCGCTCCCGCTCCCCCGAAACCGAAGCACTACTGGGATGTGCCGCTGGAACCGCCGCCCGGTGCGTCGCCCGCGCTGCGATCCTTCGTCAAGATGGCCGATACGGCCATACAGACGGCCGTGGACCTGCTGGGCCGCGGCGTGCCCGTGCCGCCACCGCCGGTCGACGATCTGTTGAAGCCCGTGGTGGTCAAGGCCCTCGGCAGCGGCAAGGCCACCGAGAACTATCGCGAAGCCCTCGCCGCGGTACAGGCGAAACAGACGTCCCTGCTGACCTTCGACAGCCAGGTGACGCAAACCGCGATCCAAGTGGCGGCGGAGAAGGACGAGACCCTGCGCGCCATCAAACAGATCGTCGCCGAACTGCAGACCAAGCTGAAGGCCGCGGGCACGGGAAAACTGAAGGCCCCGCAGGAAATCAAGCTCATGTCGCAGATCGCCAACGCTGTGGAAGCGGTGTACAAGAAGGTCGAGGCGGTCTACCAGAGCAATCAGAAGTGGGCGGGCGACAAGGGTGGCGGCGGCTCCGGCGGCGGTCAGGGCGGCGGCACCGGTGGTGGCGGCGGCGCGGCGGGTGGCGGCGGCGCCGGTGGCGGTATCGGCCAGCTGCTGCCGATGCTCGCGATGATGGTGCCGATGGGCATCATGTCGCTGGCACCGCTGGGCATGCAGCTGCTGCAGCAACATCAGGAGCGGCAGGAGCGCGAGCGGGAGAAGGCCGAACAGCAGAAGGCGGAGCAGGCGCTCGCCGCGGGCGCCCCGGCCGACCCCAACGCCGGGGGGGTGGCTCCCGCCGGGGCGCCGGGGGCCGCACCGGCCGGGCCGGGCGCACCGGCGTCGCGGTC
>NZ_JARWQD010000115.1 GCF_029869545.1 Nocardia wallacei
CCCACCACCCCACAAATCCCACACCCCCCCACGCCGCCTAGTCCTCATACCCAGCACGCCACAAAACCCACACCCCCGCACGCGGCCTAGTCCTCATTCCCAGCACGCGGCGAAATTCACACCCCCGGCACACGGCGAAGCCCACATTCCTAGCACGCGGCGAAGCCCACACCCCAGGCACACGGCGAAGTCCTCATTCCCGGCGCGCGGCGAAGTTCACATTCCCGGCATGGTTTTGGCCGGGATCAGTAGGCGACGCGCCAGTGCTTGATGCCGTTGATCCACCCCGATCGCAGCCGCTCCGGCTCGTCCAGCTGGCGCAGGTCGGGGATGGCATCGGCGATGGCGTTGAACATCAGGTCGATCTCCAGCCGGGCCAGGTTGGCACCCACGCAGAAATGCGCACCGGTCCCACCGAACCCGAGGTGCGGATTGGGGTCGCGCAGGATGTCGAAGCGGTGCGGCTGCTCGAAGGCCGCCTCGTCGAAATTGGCGGAGCTGTAGAAGATTCCGAGCCGCTGCCCCGCCGCGATCCGCTGCCCGCCCAGTTCCACGTCGCGGGTCGCGGTGCGCTGGAACGCGGTGACCGGCGTCGCCCACCGCACGATCTCGTCCGGCGCGGTGCGCGGGCGCTGCTCGCGGTACAGCTCCCACTGTTCCGGATGATCCACGAATGCCTTCATCCCGTGCGTGATGGCGTTGCGGGTGGTCTCGTTACCGGCCACCGCGAGCAGGATCACGAAGAAGCCGAACTCGTCGGATCCCAGCGCCTCCCCGTCGATATCGGCGTTGACGAGCTGGCTGACGATGTCGTCGGCGGGTTCGGCGCGCCGCTGCTCGGCCATGTTCCAGGCGTAGCCGAGCACCTCGGCCGAGGCGGTGACGGAGTCGCCGTACTCCGGATCGTCGTAGTTGAGCATCTGGTTCGACCAGTCGAACAGCTTGTGCCGGTCGTCCTGCGGCACGCCGAGCAGTTCGGCGATCGCCTGCAGCGGCAGCTCGCAGGCCACCTGCTGCACGAAGTCGCCGCCGCCGGATTCCTTGGCCGCGTGCACGATTCGCTCGGCGCGCTCGGTGAGCGCCGCCCGCAGCCCCTCCACCGCCCGCGGCGTGAAGCCCTTGGAGACGATGCGGCGGATCTTGGTGTGCTTGGGCGGGTCCATGTTGACCAGCAGCGCGCTCGTCCCCTCCAGCTGCTCGGGCGTGGCGTAGCCGGGGAGCCGGATGATCGCGCCCTTCTGCTGGGACGAGAAGACATCCGAGTGGCGCGAGATCTCCTTGATGTCCTCGTGCCGGCTCACCACCCAGTACCCGCCGTCGTCGAACGGCGCCGCCTGATCGGGGCGCTGGGCGTTCCACCACACCGGCGCGGTGCGCCGCAACGCGGCGAACTCCTCGACGGGGCTGCGGTTCCCCCATAGTTCGGGATCGGTGAAATCGAATCCGGCAGGTAGTCCGGGGTCTGCTGCGGCCGGAACGGACACGGCTCCTCCTCAGTGTTCGCGGCAGTGCGAACCGAGATGTAAATGAAACGAGTTCTACGTCGATTGAAGCATCTCGACGCCCAACTGAACAGGTGTCTGGGCATGATTCCGAAATATCTATCGCGCCACCGACCCGTGAGCCCGAAGCGGTCCGGCCGGACACCTCTTCGCACCTCGGATCTTCACCTGAATTAGAACTTGTTCTACAGTGATCTCGGGCACGCTCCCCGAGCGCCGACGACGACCACTTCGAGGATGAGGTAAGCACTATGACCGACTCTCCGCGCAGCGCGGATGCCACCGAAGCCGACTACATCGTCGTGGGCGCGGGTAGCTCCGGAGCCACCATCGCGGGCCGGCTCGCCGAGCACGGTGCCCGCGTGATCCTGCTGGAGGCCGGGCGCAAGGACAACACCCGCCTGGTGACCATGCCGGGCGCGATCACCATGGTGCACACGGTCCCGCAGCTGAAGAAGCGCGTGACCTGGAAGCAGAACTCGGTTCCGCAGAAGCACGCCAACGACCGCGAGATCCCGATGACCCGCGGCAAGGTGCTCGGCGGCTCCAGCTCGGTCAACGGCATGCTGTTCGTGCGCGGCAACCGGGCCAACTTCGACTCCTGGGCGGCCGAGGGCTGCGAGGGCTGGAGCTACGACGACGTCCTGCCCGCCTACAAGCGACTGGAGAACTGGGAGGACGGCGCCAGCGACCTGCGCGGCAGCGGCGGTCCGATCGAGGTGACCCGGCAGAAGGACCTCACCCCGATCTCGCAGGCGTTCATGACCGCGGCCACCGACACCCTCGGGGTGCCCCGGATCGCCGACTACAACGGCGAATCCCAGGAGGGCATCAGCATCTTCCAGCAGAGCGTGCGCTACGGCCTGCGCTACAGCTCCTCGCGCGGATACCTCACCAACCGGCCGAATCCGAATCTGACGGTGGTGACGAACGCGCATGTCGCGCGGGTCGTCATCGAGAACGGCCGGGCGACCGGCGTCGAGGTCATCGAGAAGGGCGGGCGGCGGATCATCCGCGCCGCCAAGGAGGTCGTGGTCTCCGGCGGCGTGATGGGGTCGGCGCAGATCCTGATGCTGTCGGGCGTCGGCCCGGCCGGGCACCTGCGCGATCTGGGCATCCCGGTGCACGCGGACCTGCCGGTCGGGCAGAACCTGCACGACCATCTGTTCGTGCCGATGACCTTCCTGTCCAAGAAGGCGATCCACCGCGGCATCCCGACCTACTTCGCGCGCGGCGTCATGCGGGAGCTGCGCAGCCCGGGCAGCAGCTGGTTCGGCCGCACCGTCTTCGAGAACGTGGGCTTCGTGAAAACCTCGTTCGCCCAGGATATTCCGGATATGCAGATCCACACCCTGCCGTGGAGCTATCCGGTGCCGAATCAGGACGAGGACAAGCTGCACCTGGTCGACCGCAACGCCGCGCTCACCATCTTCCCGACCCTGATCTACCCCAAGAGCCGCGGTGAACTGCGGCTGGCCTCGGCCGACCCGATGGCCTCCCCGCTGATCGATCCGGGTTATCTGTCCGATCCGGCGGATACCGAATTCCTCGTCGAGGGCATTCGGACGATCCGGGAGATCATGGCGAACAAGGCCATCGCGGGCGATGTCACCGCGGAGTACTCCCCCGGCCCGGACCTACAGGACGAGACGGCGCTGCGCCGCGAACTCCCCAACCGCGTGCACTCGGTCTACCACCCCGTCGGCACCTGCCGGATGGGCGTCGACGAACGCGCCGTGGTGGACCCGCAACTGCGCGTGCGCGGCATCGAGGGCCTGCGCGTCGCCGACGCCTCGATCATGCCCAGCATCACCGGAGGCAACACCAACGCCCCCTGCTACATGATCGGCGAGAAGGCCGCCGAATTCATCACGGCCGAGGCGTAGCTCCGGCCCTCCGCGCCTGTTCGGACCGGTGCGGCGGAACACGCCCACCCTGCGTGGTCTTGCGCGGCACGCAGGGTGGGCGGTGCCAGACTGACTGGCGTGAGCGAGGCGTTGGGCAAACGCGTAGCGGGGGTGCAGAATCTCGGGCCCGGGTGGTTCGCGGCGGTGATGGCGACGGGGATCGTGTCGCGGGCGGTCACCGGGGCCGGATGGGCGTGGGGTGGTAGCGCCCTGTTGATCATCGGGGTGGTGGCGCTCGCCGCGCTGACCGTGGCAACGGTGCTGCGGCTGATGTTCTTCCGGGACAACGCCATTGCCGATGCGCGCAATCCGGCCGTCGGCTTCACCTATCTGACCTTCGTCGCCGGGACGGCCGTGATCGCGGCGGGGCTGGCCAAGCACGACCGGGCCGGTGCGGCACTGACCCTGCTCGCGATCGCGGCGGCGGCGTGGCTACTGCTGTGCTACGCGATTCCGGCGCAGCTGATGGTGCATCACGTACCGCAGGCGGCGGTCACCGACGCCAACGGCACCTGGTTTCTCTGGGTGGTCGGCACCCAGTCGCTGGCGGTCGCCGCGACCGTCCTGCCGCAGCCCTGGGGGCGGCGCCTCGTGGTGCCGGCGGTGCTGTGCTGGTCGGTCGGCGTGGTGCTGTATCTGGTGGTGGCCGCGCTGGTGCTGGGCACCCTGTTCGGCGGCGGGCTCACCGCGGCGAAACTCGTTCCGGCGTATTGGGTTTTCATGGGCGCCACCGCGATCAGCGTGCTGGCCGGTGCGCAGGTGCTCGAGCACGAGGACAACCAGTTGATCGCCACGCTGCGGCCGTTCCTCGCCGGCGCGGCGCTGGCGCTGTGGGCCTTCGGCAGCTGGCTGATCCCCCTGCTGCTCGCGGCCGGTGTGTGGCGGCACCTGGTGCAGCATTTCGCGCTCGCCTACGAGCCGGGCCTGTGGAGCATCGTGTTCCCGATCGGCATGTACGGCGTCGGCACCGCCGAACTCGGCAAGGTGCTCGGCGAGCACTGGATGATCACCTTCGGTCACGCCGAGGCGTGGGTGGCACTGGCCGCCTGGACCGCCACCGCCGTCGCCCTGCTCGCAACCGCCGTCCGCCGAACGTGACGCTGCGCGCGACCTGGGGAACAGACAGGCACCGTTGCGTGTTGTGGATAGTGGCGCTACCGTAAGCGTTGTCGTCATCTTGTGGATGTAGGTCGACGTACTCCCTCCCGCAAGATTTCTTCACCCCGCTTCGTTTCCGATCGTGGCGGCACGCACCAGCCCCACCCCACCGGAACATCGGGACCTCCGGCGCGGCCCATCCGCGACCACGGCTCTCGCCGCGCCCGCAACTACTTACCCATCCAGGAGAAACACCATGGAACACAACACTATTCACAGATCGGGCGGCAACGTCTCGACAAGTACGCCGGGGACGCCGATGACGGGCATCCTCGACATCACCGACAACCGCGCCTTCCTGCGTGCGGACGGCTATCTGGCCGGGCCGGACGACGCCCACGTGTCGATGCGGCTGGTCCGCGACCACGGACTGCGCCGCGGCGACGCCGTCACCGGAGTCGTCGGCCCCGGGCGCGAGGGCGTCAAACACGCTCCGCTGGTCCGCGTCGACACCGTGAACGGGCTGGCCCCCGGTCAGGCCCGGTCCCGGCCGCACTTCTCCGATTTGATCCCCATCTATCCCCAGGACCGGCTGCGGCTCGAGACCGAACCGCACGAAATGACCACGCGCGTCACCGATCTGGTGACACCGATCGGGAAAGGTCAACGCGCCCTGATCGTCGCCCCGCCCAAGGCGGGCAAAACCTCTGTGCTGCAATCGATCGCGCACGGCATCGCCAAGAACCACCCCGAATGCCAGCTGATGCTGGTGCTCGTCGGCGAACGCCCCGAGGAGGTCACCGACCTCTCTCGCGCGGTGCCCGCCGACATCGCCGCCGCCACCTTCGACCAGCCGCCGCGCGACCACGTCGCGGTCGCGGAGCTGGCCATCGAACACGCCAAGCGGCTGGTCGAGATGGGCCGGGACGTGGTGGTCCTGCTCGACTCCCTGACCCGCCTGGCCCGCGCCTACAACCTGGCCTCCTCCGCGTCCGGGCGCATCCTGTCCGGCGGTGTGGACGCCGCCGCGCTGGCGCCGCCGAAGAGGTTCCTCGGCGCGGCCCGCAATATCGAGAACGGCGGCTCGCTCACCATCGTCGCCACGACGCTGGTGGAGACCGGTTCGGTCGCCGACACCGTGATCTTCGAGGAGTACAAGGGCACCGGCAACGCCGAACTCAAGCTCGACCGCCGCACCGCCGAACGCCGGCTGCATCCCGCGGTCGACATCGCCCAGTCGAGCACCCGCAAGGACGAACTGCTGCTGTCGCCCGCCGAACTGTCGGCCACCCACACCCTGCGCAACACGCTGGCCGGGCGCGACCCGCAGCACGCGCTCGAACTGCTGCTGACCGGCCTGCGCCAGACCGACACCAATGCGGAGTTCCTCGCCGGTATTCGCACCGCCGGCGCGTGACGCACATGCCCTGACCACCGGAATGTTGCGCCAGGTTAGCCGGGTGCCTACCCGGGGGTAGCCTGTTCCTCGGTGGTGGGCAACGAGCAGGTCGTGCCGACCCCCTGCACGATCTGGAGGTGTTCTTGCAACGGCTGGCTCCCCGCACCGAACCGACCTCGCACCGGAGGGCCCGGTGACCTCGCGGGAAGAATTCTTACGCCGCGTGCGTGACGGACTCAAGGCCCTCCCCGATGACGAACGCACCGTGCCGGTGCCGCGCCATTACCGCAAGGATCCCCCGGAGGTCTCCGCCGCCGCCCGCACGGCCCTGGTCGAACTGTTCGTCGAACGGCTGAAACACTATGGGGCTCAGCCGATTCCGACGATCGAACCGGAAATCGCCGATACCGTCGGCACGGTGCTGCGCGCGAACGGCGCCACCTCGGTGACCGCACCCGACGGCCTGTCCGAGGAATGGCTCGAGCGCTGGGCGGAAACCGACGGCCACCGGATCGTCGCCGATCATTCGCAGCAGGACATCGATCGAGTGGATGCCGTGGTCACCACCTGCGCCGGGGCCGTCGCCGATTCGGGCACCATCGTCATCGACGGCGGGCGCGGGCAGGTCACCCGCGCCTCGGCGATGCGGTCCGGCTGTCACGTGTGCGTCGTCTACGCCGACCAGATCTCCCCCGCGCTCCCCGAGGTGCTCGACAGGCTGGACTCGCGCCGCCCCATCACCTTCTTCAGCGGCCCGTCGGCGACCGTGGACCTCGAACTCTCCCGGGACCGGGGCGAGCCGCAGGCGCGGCAACTGATCGTCGTCCTCGTCGAATAGCGCGACCGCAAGCGCTCTTTAAGCCCTCGGCAAGCCCGCGACGGCATCGTTTGTCCTGTCACCGGATCACACCGGTGCAACCCACCACCGGGGGCTGGGTGCGGACCTGGCGCCTCAACGGCGGGGGGCGGGCCCCCGCCCCCCCCCCCGACGGGGTCAAGGCCCACGAGGGGGGCGCCGGCAAGCGGCCCCCCGCCAACCGGGTGGCGGTGTTGAGATTGTG